>NZ_FQLF01000002.1:308668-617336 GCF_900120175.1 Oceanicoccus sp. KOV_DT_Chl | reverse complement strand
TGCCGGGTATTACCCAGGTAGAGGTGAGCGGTAGTCGCGACTATGAAATCGCGGTAGAAGTGTCTAATGTGTCACTGCGTCAATACGGTCTGCAATTTGATGATGTGGTTAATGCGGTACGAAATCAATCAAAAGATTTACCCGGCGGAAAGCTGCGCACTGATTCGGGAACCATCAGCCTGCGTTCAATGGGGCAGGCGTATACTGCACAGGAATATTCCGATTTAACATTGATCAATCGTCCCGACGGCACTCGTGTGCGCGTAGGTGATGTGGCGACTGTTATCGACGGTTTTGAAGATCAGCCCTTATTGCGTCGCTTGAATGGGCGTTCCGGCATTACCTTAAAAATAATGCGGGTGGGTAAGCAAAGCGCGCTGGAGACCAGTGATCGGGTATATCGCTATGCGGAAAATGTCAGCCAACGTTTACCGGCTGGCGTTGAAGTCAGTGTATGGGCTGATCGCATTAAAATTTTAGAAAGCAGGATGAACCTGTTGTTAAAAAGTGCAGCACAGGGTGTGCTGTTAGTGATGATTACGTTGACGTTATTTTTACAAACCACAGTCGCTTTCTGGGTGGTGATGGGGCTGCCCTTTTGTATATTAGGTACGCTGCTGGTAATGAGTTTTCCGGCCGTAGATTTGTCGATTAATATTTTGTCCCTGTTTGGTTTTATTTTGGTGCTGGGGATTTTGGTAGATGATGCCATCGTCACGGGGGAGAGTGCCTATCATCAGCTAGAACAAGAAGGGGAGGGTGTCGAAAGTATTATTCGCGGCGTTAAACAGGTGGCGGTGCCGACTATATTTGGTGTGTTGACAACAATATTGGCGTTTATGCCGCTGTTATTGTTGAAAGAAGGTATTGGTCATTTATTCAGTTTTACCGGTCCTGTCATTATCATTTGTTTGCTGTTTTCGCTGGTCGAGACCAAGTTGATTTACCCGCTCATTTGCGGCACTTGGTGGTGCGAAAGCAGACACAGTTGAATACAGACTCGCCTAAAAACGGCGTGCTGGAACGGTTGGGAATCGTGCAGGCACGAGTAAGCCTGGGATTAAAAACTTTGCCCAGTATCGCTATCAACCAGTGTTGGTGAAGGCTGTTAAACATCGTTATGTGAGCTTGGCAATATTTATTGCTGTTTTTATTATTGTGATAGGTTTTTTACAGTCAGGTATTTTACGTTTTGTATTTTTCCCCAGTGTGCCTGCCAACTCAATGAAAGTGACGTTGCAAATGCCGCAGGGCACCTCTTATCAAAAAACCCATGAATATGCTTTGCGCATTGAGCAGGCTGCATTACAGGTCAACGAGGAATACCGCAAGCAATGGGGTAAGGATGTGATTGCTGCGCTCGAGGTTGAAGCAAAGGCGGATAATGAAGCCCGGATAATGGCGGAGTTGGTGTCTAGTACCGAGCGCGATGTAACGTCGGTGGCATTGGCAAACCGCTGGCGTCAGGCGATTGGTGAACTACCTGGAGTTAAAGCCTTATCTGTTGATGCCAGTGCCGGTTTTAGTGGCTTGCCAGTCAATATTGAATTGCAGTCTGACGATTTAGATCAGCTGCGGTTAGCGGCGGACGAAATCAAGCTGGAATTGTTAACCTTTGATGGTGTATTCGATGTGCGTGACACTTTTGACGCCGGCGGCCCTGAAGTTGATATTCGTATTACTCGGGAGGGGCAGGCTTTGGGGCTGGGTCAGGCTGAGTTAGCGCGGCAAGTAAGGCAGGCGTTTTTTGGTGCCGAGATTCAACGCTTGCAACGTGGTCGCCATGAAGTGCGTGTTTATGTGCGTTTCCCCAAAGAACAGCGCGAAAGCCTGGAAACGCTGCGCTCGATGTGGGTGCAGTTGCCGGACGGCAGTAAAGTGCCTTTTGATGTCGTCGGGACGATTGTTGAAAGTACCGGTGTGAGTACCATTAAACGGATAAATCGTCATCGTGTGGTAAATGTGCAGGCTGATGTCGATAAAACCAGAACCAGTTCCAGTGCCGTCGTTAATACGATCGAGCAGGAAGTGATGGAACAAGTTTTGGCTCGTCATCCTGCAGTAAAATACCGCTTGAGCGGTGAGGCAGAAGAGCAGGAAGAGAATACCAATAGTTTATTGATTGGTACGCTGGTGATGTTGATATTGGTTTATGCCGCGTTGGCGATTCCGCTTAAGTCGTATGCCCAGCCCCTGATTATTATGCGGTGATTCCTTTTGGTGTAGTGGGTGCTTTTTTAGGGCATATGATTTTTGGTTTGCCGCTGAGCGTTATTTCAATTATCGGTATTATCGCGCTAAGTGGCGTAGTGGTAAATGATAGCTTGTGCTGGTGGATTATATCAATCACCGCTGTAGAGAGGGTTTGGCTTGGTGTGATGCGGTCATGGAAGCGGGAGTACGTCGTTTTCGTGCGGTTATTCTAACGTCGCTGACGACGTTTATGGGCTTGTTGCCAATTCAGTTAGAAACCTCTATTCAGGCGCAATTTCTGAAACCGATGGCAGTATCGGTGGCGTTTGGAGTGTTGTTTGCTACTACTGTGACACTTATTCTGGTGCCAGTGCTGTGTTTTATTGTGGATGATATTCGACAGTATCGCCATCGTGCTAAAGCGGTTGTTGATAGTTGAAGTGGTCGTTTGAGTAAAGTGCCCGGGCAGCTTGCTACTATCGATCTTGCAAGTTATTCCCAAACTTCACGTAATGGTTCACCAAAATCATCATAGATAATTTTTTTGCGGGGACGGCGGGTGCCGGGTTTTGTGGCGGGGCTGCTGGTTTACGTCGAGCATCAATGGCCGCAATCACTTCTGGTACATATGTGCGGCCAGTTTTGGGTTGCTGAAAGACTGCATTATCACTTTTTAATGGCCCATTTGGGTTAACCCGGCCGCTCAAGCCACGCTCCACTTCTTGCACAGCGCCGCCTTGATCGAGATAGTCAGCCATTTGCTGCTCTATTTCGTTGCGGATATCAGATTTGCTAACGGGTCGTTTCACAACAAGAATTCTTTGTCTTTACTATTGAATAAAATGTAGGCCAGTTGCGTAGCATAACAAATTAAGCGCTATTATTCTGCTCGATCTCCTTGTGGTCGATTTCCAGGTGTTTTTCCGGGGTAGTTTGCGCGGCCTCATTATGGTTTTCATAAAAGGAATGAGAGGCGTCAATGCCGCTAGATAGAGCGGATATCTATAACTTGGTGCGCTTGTTAAGCGGGCATAAAAAAACCGGCATCGCGGACGATACCGGTTAAGACCACGAGCTGAGTTAACTAAATCTAAAAGCGGTATATACCCTGTATCGCAACTGTGCGAAAACGATCGGTTCTGGCGAAGTAGCTTTCGCTGCCTTGGTCACCTTCATTAATAATATTGATTGGCGCATCATTGATGTAGCTGCTGGTCTCTTCATCGGTGAGATTTTTGCCAATAATCGCCAGCTCCCATGTACCATCAATCTGGGCCAGCGCTAGCCGGACATTAATTTTGGTAAACGCATCAATTTCGGTGTGCGCATCTTCGTCTTGGGCGGTAAAAAAGCTATCGCTGTAGTTGATATCGGCGCGGGCACTAAATTCGAGGCGGTCACTGACATAGGTCACCCACTCGATATTGATATTGCCGGAAAAGTCCGGCGCATACTGCAAGGGGGCGTCGGTTAGATCCTGGGCACAATCGCTGCCAGGTACGGAGGCCGAAATTTGGCCAACGGTACAGGCGGCATTATTAAAGTCAGCGTAACTGGCATCCAGATAAGACAAGGCACTGCCGACTATCCAATGTTCATTGACAGCGTATCGAACATCCATCTCGACACCTTGGGTGACGGATTCGCCAGCATTGACGACCACAAAGGTTACGCCGGACAAAGCACTGGTTTGCAAGTCTTCATACTCACTGCGGAACATGGCCATATTTAAGGTCATTGCGCCGTCCAGCAATGTTGACTTCATGCCAATTTCAATGGACTCCACCGTCTCTTCGCCGAATTCCAATGTAGCTAAGCCGGTACCTCCTGCGGCGTAGGTGCCGAGATAAAATTGATCGTAGCCGCCATCTTTATAACCCGTACCTACCGAGCCATAAATCATCACATCTTCATCGACGTTGTATTTCAAAATCGATGACCAGGTTACCTCTGCATTATCGCGTTTTTCACTGACGGCATGGTCGGCGGCAAACGATGTGACAAGGATGTCGGTATCTACAGTTTTATCAATCTCTTTTTTGTCGTCACCATAACGTAAACCCAGCGACCAGCTGAGGTTGTCATTGATGCTCCAGTCGACTTGGCCAAACAGGGCTAACGTTTCGCCTTGCTGATCAAATGCATTGACTGCGGAGCCGGTAACAAAAACAGGCAAAAGACGAGCAGTAAAAATATCGGTAATTTCTAACTCCGTTTGCTCCAGATAAACACCCGCTAAATATTCGAAGTCGCCAGAGGGCTGATACAGCACTCGAAACTCCTGACTGAGTTGTTCGAATTGTTCCTCGGTGGTGCGATCAAGTACATCGCGAATACTGTAATCGGCATCGGCAATAATATCGGCATCGTAAGCGCTAAACGCAGTAATGCTGGTGAGGGTAATATCGTCGGTCTGATAGTTCAGCGTGAGCGCGTACAGCTGACTTTTGATCTCTGTGCCGGTAAAGATATCGCCATTGGCATGGGTGTTATTTTCACTCTTATCGTCCAGAGTGGCGTCGCTGGGGCCAATCAGATGACCGAAGCCATCGAAGGGGTTGATGGGGTCAACTCGAAACAGCTGCTCGCTGCTGCCGGTTTCATCAAAGTCCGTCTGCTCGGTTCTAAAGGCAACTTCCAGTTCATCGGTAGCGTCCCAGATCAAAGTACCTCTAAGTGCGTATTCATCCATATCCGGCTCGGAGGTGTCTGCGATTTGGTTTTCCAGAAAACCATCCATGGTGTGGTAGCGACCGGCAATACGACCGCGCACGTTATCTGTTAAGGCGTTCGATACTGCAAAGCGGGTATCCCATTCTTCGGCATCGGGTTCATACAGCGTATCCACATAACCACTCAGGTCGATAGTAGGCTCTACGCTGGTGATGTTAATCGCACCACCGATGGTGTTTTTACCAAATAGGATGCCCTGGGGCCCCTTTAATACTTCGACCCGCTGTAGGTCTAAAAAGGCCGCTCGCGATTGCTTGCCGCGACCTAGATAGACACCATCAACATAGGTGCCGATTGAGCGTTCAAAGCCCAGATTAACGCCCGAGCCAACGCCACGAATAAACAGACTGTCATCAGCGCCGGTTTTGGCGATGGTGACATTAGGCATCGAGGCACTGAGCTCCTCCAGATTAGTAATATTTTGTTTTTGCAGGTTTTCAAAACCAATAGAGCTCACCGATACCGGCACATCCTGAACGGTTTCAAATTGCTTGCGGGCGGTGATAATGATCTCTTCCAGAACGATGTTATCAGCCATAGTATGAGGCACGATTAGCTGACTGCTCGCAATGGTTATTGCGGCCGCCATCAGGGTTTTTGCTAACCTTGGCGGGCTTGTTTTTTGTTGCTTGGTATTTGTCATGGTGTATAGCTCTGTCGTTATATTTATAGGTCATTGATAGCGATTAAAATATTTAATAGCTCGTCTCCCTGACGCTTTTTATAGAGGTGTTTGCTTTAAATAATAAAGCTCTTCCTTGTCGCTATCGTTAATACGCTGTTTGCATAATCGAGAGTGGTTGAAACGGAACGCACGAGGAGTAAGGGTAAGAAGAAGTACGGCTATTTATCATTTGACCGTTGGGGTTAACAGCAGCTGACCCCCAATACTTCCTGGATAAAAGGCTTATCCTTCGTGAGCGGGGCATCATAGAAGTATGGCAGTGCTTACAGTAGGTCATATAGCGTCAACATATTCATTTCCGGAGTGATTGGCCGGTTGCTGTCGCTACTATGTAGTGATTTCCAACGAGTCTTTTATCGTCAATTAAATCGCTATGCCTGATAAGGGCGTGTGTTTATTACTCGGACTTTATTGAGGGGCTATGGTTCTGGTAACTGCTCGGGCGGAGCTTGCAGCGGTTGTTTTTGCTTTTGCTGTGTTTGCCATAAATCAGCATAGCGGCCGTTTTTTTCCAGTAGCTGTTGATGGTTACCCTGTTCTACCACCTGGCCCTGGTCGAGAACCACAATATTGTCTGCATCCACAATAGTGGAGAGGCGGTGAGCAATAACCAGACTGGTATGGTTCTGGGAAATTTCATTAATCGCTTTGAGGATGGCTTGCTCGGATTTGCTGTCCAGCGATGAAGTGGCTTCATCAAAGACCAGAATCGGTGGCCGTTTAAGAATGGTACGGGCAATGGCGACACGTTGTTTTTCACCGCCGGATAATTTTAACCCGCGCTCGCCGACGCGGGTGTTACGGCCTTCGGGTAACTGGCTAATAAACGTATCCAGATGTGCCAGTCTAATAGCTTCTTCTACTTCTTCATCACTGGCATCGGTTTGGCCGTAGCGTACATTTTCAAAAATACTGTCGTTGAACAACACCGTGTCTTGCGGCACGATACCAATAGCTTTACGTAGCGAATGTTGGCTGACGTGTTTTATGTTCTGATCATCGATGGTGATATTGCCAGCGGTGCTATCGTAAAAACGGAATAATAGTTTTACCAGGGTGGACTTGCCGGCGCCACTGGCACCGACGACAGCCACTTTTTGACCGGCGCCGATGGTGAAGCTAACATCTTTTAAAATGGCGCGGTCCGCGCGGTAATCAAAACTGACTTGATTGAAATGAATCTCACCCTTGCTTAATGTCAGCTCGCTGGCATTGTCGCTATCGGTGACTTTGGGTTGAATCGCTAGCAGTTCAAACATCTTTTCGATATTGGCCATGGAGCCTTTAATTTCACGATAGACAAAGCCGAGAAAATTGAGCGGCATAAACAGAATCATCATGTACGAGTTGACCGCGACAAAATCACCAATACTCATTTCGCCAGTGCTGACATGGCTGGCAGCTAACCACACCATAGCGGTGGTGGCGGTGGCAATAATCAGCGCTTGGCCACCGTTTAAAGTAAATAGCGATAGCCTGTTTTTACGACGGGCGTGTTCCCAGCGTTCTAGTTCGGTGTCGTAGCGATTGGCTTCAAAGTCTTCGTTGGTAAAGTATTTGACGGTTTCATAATTCAACAGGCTGTCGATGGCGCGGGTGTTGCTCGCTGAGTCGGCAATATTGGCTTCGCGTACATACTGGGTGCGCCACTCGGTCGCGATAATAGAAAAGATTACGTACAGAACCACCGACACTAAAATAATCAGCGCAAAACCGATGCCGTAGTTGTAAAACAAAATAGCCGCAATCATTAGCACTTCAATCAGGGTGGGGAAAATATTAAACACAAAAAAGCGCATTAAAAAACTAATGCCAGTAGTGCCACGCTCAATATCCCGGGCCAAGCCGCCGGTGCGACGATTTAAGTGGAAATCCAGGTCCAGCGCATGAATGTGGCGAAACACCTGTAAACCAATGCGGCGCATGGCGCGCTCGGTAACGCGACCAAACACCGTGTCGCGAATCTCACCCATCAATACATTGGAAAAGCGGGCAAAGCCATAGGCTAATATCAGTGCAATCGGCACCACGATAAGGGTGTTACTAAGGTTTTCAGTATTCAGTGCATCAACGACGTGTTTGAGCAGGAAGGGTCCGGCAACGTTGGCGACCTTGGCCAGCAGCATGCAAATCAGCGCTATGCCGACCCGCTGTTTATGCAGCAATAAATATGGCCAGATAAATTTAATAACGTGCCAGTTAATGGAGGCGTTGGGCTCGTTATCAAAATTACCGTGCTGCATAAAGGGTTCCGCGTAGGTTGATCGTTGGTTAATCGCTGCTGCGGCCTAGTATAGGGGAAAAGCGCTGGCGAGAGTGGCGCCAATAGCGATCAATTTTGGTGTTTTCTGTTTAGGGAGTTGGTGGTGAGCGTGCTAGAATGCCGGCTTTTGAATCGAAGAGAGCGAATTATGTCAGAGAAGTATTCCACAATAGAGCAGCACGCCAGTTACGGCGTTGGTCGTCAAATGGGTGATCAGCTGGCTAGTCAGGCATTTGATGGCGTTGATAGTGAAGCCGTAGCGCAGGGTGTGATGGATGCCTTGGGCGGCAAGCCAAGTGCAGTTGATGAATCTTTAATCAGAGCGGCGTTTGCTGAAATCACCAAGCGGATGGAAGCCAAACAGGCGCAAGAGGCCAGCACTAAAGCAGCAGATGGCGAAGCGTTTTTGGCCGGGAATGCCAAGCGCGAGGGTGTTACTGTCACTGCTAGCGGCTTGCAGTATGAAGTCATGGCGGCAGGTGATGGTGACAAGCCAACTGCCAGCTCAACCGTTAGAACCCATTATCACGGTACATTAATTGACGGCACTGTGTTCGACAGCTCCGTGGATCGTGGTGAACCCGCCGAGTTTCCAGTCAATGGCGTTATCGCTGGTTGGACCGAAGCATTGCAGTTGATGGGTGTGGGTTCAAAGTGGCGTTTATTTTTGCCTTACCAGCTAGCCTACGGCGAGCGTGGTGCTGGTGGTGCTATCGGCCCCTACGCGGCATTGGTATTTGAAGTCGAATTGCTGGCGATTGTCAGCTAAGCGTAGGTTCAGTCAAGCTATCCAATACCCGCTCACAATGTGCTTGTGTGCGGGTATTTTGTTTAAGGTGTTGTAATGTGGTTTAAGAATTTACAGGTTTATCGTTTTACCAAGCCCTTTGATCTCTCGGCGGACGCATTAGCCGGGCAGCTGGAGCCTAAAGCGTTTCAGCCCTGTGGCAGCCAGGATGTGTCACGCTATGGGTGGGTGCCGCCGTTGGGGCAGCCGGATGCCGAGTATGTCCATGTGACCAGCGGCTATATTATGATCTGCGCCAAAAAACAGGATAAAGTGTTACCGGCTGCGGTAGTCAATGAAGCGTTGGCCGAGCGGGTAGCGACAATACAAAATCAGGAAGGGCGCGGCGTAGGCCGCAAAGAGCGGCAGACATTAAAAGAAGATATCACTTTTGAGTTATTGCCGCGGGCGTTTGCTCGCTCCAGTTTGCAGTTTGCTTATATTTCACCGCACGAAGGTTTGTTGGTGGTGAATTCAGCCTCGGCCAAGCGTGCAGAAGAGTTAATCAGTTTTTTGCGGGACTCGATTGGCAGTGTGCCTGTCATTCCCTTAACGGCAAATAATGTTCCGCAGCATACGATGACCGCCTGGTTAAATGCTGGGCAGATTCCGGCGCAATTTGAATTGGGTCATGAATGTGAATTGCGCGATCCTTCCGACGAAGGCGGAGTAATTCGCTGCAAGCATCAGGACTTGAGTTCGGCAGAAATTAACAGTCATTTGAAGTCAGGCATGTATGTTAGCAAGTTGGGTTTGTGCTGGAAGGGCGGCATAAGCTTTTTGTTAGACGATCAATTGGCGATAAAGCGTTTGAGTTTTGACGATTTGATTCAGGAGAAAGCGGCGCAAGTGGAAACTCAGGATGCCGCCGATCAGTTTGATGTGGATTTTTCGATAATGAGTTTGGAGTTGAAGGGATTAATTGCAGCCATCACCGATGCGTTTGGTGGAGAAAATCAGGAAGCGCTGGATGCGGCCTAAAACAATAAACAACAGTGAGGATGAATAATGATTAAACATATTTTATTGTTCAGAATAAAAGACGGTGTAGAAGGGCGTAGCAAAGCTGAAAGTATTGCTCAAGCCAAGCAGTTGATCGAAGGTATGAATGGAAAAATCCCCGGCTTAATCAAAGTGGAAGTGGGGGCGGATTTTTCCGCATCGGCGGATTCTGCTGATATGACTTTGTACTCCGAATTTGAATCCCGAGAGGCCCTGACGGTATATGCAGGTCATCCTGAGCACAAAGCGGTATTGCCTTTTATTAAAAGTATTATCAGTGAGCGCAGGCTGATTGACTATGAAGTCTAGGGTGATTGTCCATGGCTGAAATCGGCCGCATTAATACATTAGCGGTAGTGCGAGAAAGCCTTGCTGGCGTCTACCTTGATGGTGGCGCGCTGGGTGAGGTATTACTGCCTAAGGCACGCCAGTCAGAGCTGGCGTCATCAATTGAGGTGTTTATATATCCCTCTGCAGACGCTGCGCTGGTGGCAACGACCAAGCGCCCGTATGCACAGGTAGGTGAGTTTGCCTGGCTGACGGTATCTGAAGTTAATCAAGTCGGTGCATTTCTCGATTGGGGCTTGGATAAAGAACTATTGCTGCCTTTTGCTGAGCAAAAGTACGAACCCAAAGTCGGGCTGCGGGTAATGGTGCGGGTCTATCTGGATAATAGCCAGCGCATCGCTGCCTCCACACGGTTGGATCGTTATTTACAGCATGAGGCGGAAGAATATAAACCTGGCCAGCAAGTGGATGTGTTAGTGGCTGATACTACTGACTTGGGGTTTAAAGCGATTGTCGATAACCGCTTTTGGGGTATGTTATTTCACAACGACTTAAACACCAAGTTGAGTAAAGGCCAGCGCCTGACGGCGTATATCAAACGTGTCCGGGAAGATAAGCGGTTGGATTTAACGCTGTTGCCGCCTGCGGCTGAGCAAGTGCCACAGTTAGTCGATCAGATTATTGCCACATTGAAAGAGCATGGCGGCTATATCATGGTCAGCGATAAAAGTTCGCCGGAAACGATTTATTCAATTTTTAAAGTCAGCAAAAAGATCTTTAAAAAAGCGATTGGCGTATTGTACAAGCAGCGTCGTATCACTATTGAAGAAAAGGGTATTCGACTGCTCAAGGATTAATCCTTTGGTAATCAGCGCGCTCTGGTTTTTAACTGCCAGTCCTTTATGATTGGGTGCATAAAAAATGACAGTGGTGACTACCCATGACCCAATTTGATTACGTAAAAACCCGCCGTGAAGATATACAGGCGATCCCTCCCGCTAGTCAGGAAAAGGCAAAAGTCGTTATACGCTGGCTGACCCGGTTAAATGTCGCGGTATTTAAAGCGTCGAAAGGCCGGCTGTGGAAAAATTTTATCGGTGGCTATCCCATCTGTGTGGTGGGCATGACCGGCAAAAAATCCGGTAAATTTCGTGAAGTCGCCCTGATCCATTTACCTAAAGGCGATGACGTATTACTAGTGGCCTCACAGGGCGGCATGGATACGCACCCAGTGTGGTATTACAACCTCAAGGCTAATCCCAATATTGAAGTCACTGTCGGCGGCACTACGCGACAGATGGTAGCACGGCAAGTTGATGATGACGAAAAGCGCGAACTGTGGCCGCATCTATTAAGTTTGTATCCTGATTTTGATGAGTATCAGGCGCGGACTGATCGTAATATTCCGGTGTTTGTTTGTTCTGAGGTGTGAGGTGTTTTTTAGCAAGGGCCAGACTAGTGTTTCCTATTTGTGTATTTATTTCTTCACTGTCCGAGAGTTTTTGTATAAGTCAGTTACACAATAATTACAAAGCAGTATGGTAACTTGTTGATAATTTATATAGAGTTTGGATAACTTAAAATAACTCTAATTCATAATTATGCCCTTTAAATTTCCTGCCTTTATTTTTGTATTAACGATTGCTATTTTCCCGTCTTGGGGAGGGGCTGAAGAAAGCGAATCTATCGATCCTTTCGAATTGAAGCCTGAAAAGTGGTCAATGGCTAAAACGCCTAATTTTATTATTGTCAGTAACCATAAGCAGAAGTTGGTGGTTGAGCTTGCAAAAAGCTTGGAGCAATTTCGAAAAACCATACAAATCGTCACTAATATTCCGCTGAGTCAGCACGATCGCCCTGTAAAAATCATCGCTGCCAAGGGAAAGAAGGCGTTCAGGATTATTGCAGGCTCTTCAATTGATACTAAAAAATATGCCGGTTTTTTTAAACAGAATATTAACGGTAATTATTCGGTATTAAAAATATCAAGAGCCGTTAATTTATCGAAGAATGATTCGGTTGCCACTCTTTATCACGAGTATGTGCACTATCTGGTTGCCCAGGGCATGAAAGCCAGTTTCCCTCGTTGGTATAGCGAAGGTATCGCGGATTATTTTAGTACCGTAGAGTTTGATGCTGGATTGGCTAGTGTTGGGCTTCCCAATGAGTCGCGATTTTATAATTATAGAGCTGGTGCAGATGAGCCAGATACCGAAGAGCTTTTGAAAACCGTATCATTGGAGGATTATTCTCACAAGAAGGTGGCAAAATTTTACGCTAAATCCTGGTTAACCTACCACTACTTGCAGTCGGCTCCTTCCTTATCAGCTCAGTTAGAGCGTTATATCGAATTGCTATCGGAAGGAGAGAGTGCGGATAAGGCATTTGTTGTGGCATTTGGAGTGAGTTTTGAGGAGTTCGATGATCTGTTAGTTTCTCACTCACGGCAGAAAAAATTCCAGTACAAGCAATTGGATTTATCCAATTCATTTAAGGATAGCGAAGTTACTTTTAAACAACCGGCTCCGGATGAGTTGTTTTTTGAAATTGGAGAGTTTTTTCTTAACGGCACATCGGAGCTCGATAAGGCTATGGCGTTTTTTGAAGAGGCGCTAAAAATCAATCCGGATAATGCTTCTGCTAAAGCCGGCTTGGCCAACATATACCTGATCAGAAACATTGAAGGTTATCTGGAGTTAGCAGATAAAGCCTATCAATTGGCTCCTGACTCGATTTTTGTGAATATCATCAAGGGGCATGTCTATCAGCGGAAAGCCTGGGCTAGTAACCAGAACGCTGTCGATATGGTGCATATTGTAAGTTCGCTAAAGGCCTATGGGGTTGCGCTGTCAAAAGAGCCGGGCAATATTGAGGCCTTAATCAGTGCGGCGCGTATTTATGAGAGGATGAACAAATCTGATAAGGCGATTGAAGTAATAGAGGCGGCTGCTTCTTATGCGCCATCATTGATTCCGCTAAAGGTCTATCAAATTCAGCTATATACCCGCAATGGCCTGCAAGCCAAAGCAGATTCCCAGTTAGCCTGGCTGCGGGCGAACCCGCATATAGCTAGCACCTGGCTGGCAGAGTTTGAACAGAGCTTAGAAGAATCAAACGACAAGCTGAAGGGGGTGTAACTTTGGGTTCCCGATCGGAGTCGGAAATGACGAGGCGTTCGGTCAGATGCCTTCTTTTAACTAAAAGGCACCTCTCGATCAAATCAGCTAAGATTTAGCTTCTCTCCTTGCCGCATCATATTGCGAAGGCTCAACAAACATCAGTTTGATGTTCAGGGTTTTCATATCGCCCAGCTCGAACGCCATCACCATTACGTTCAATTGGTCGTCTAGTTGTACCATGCCTGGCAGGTGGACTAGAATCGATGAATTGTTTTCATTGGACATAATATTCAGGTCGGCTTTGGCGCGAAACTTTTGACTGATTTGGGCCAGAATGCCGTTTATTGCCGACACGAAAATATCGTAGTTAAATCCGGGGCCACAAAACTCGCTGTAATCCAGAGTCAGCACCAGATTGGGCTCGAAAATATCCTGAATCTTCACTTTGCCTAATGGATAGGCTTTGCCTTGCTTGAGCTCTTTAAAGATCGGCTTGGCTTTTTCTTTGCTGGCTTTAATAAACATTTGATCGAGTATCTTGGCTGCCAGATTAACCAGTTCTACCAGATTAAGGTCGATGTTTTTCTTTTCGCTCATTCGGGGTTCCGCTCTTGCTTGTGTGAATGTTGGGCTTTGTGCTCAGCAGTCTATCAGAATTGCCGCGTGGGGTTTAGTGAGGAATGTGCTGAGCCAGTCACTGTAATCCAGCCTTTCGATGGCGGCTACTGCGCGCTTTAAAATTTCCTCCATTAGCGCATTTTGTTCGGCATTCATGGCGCCAAAACCAATAGAAACAATAATCGTCATCAACGTGTGAAAGCTGAAGCTGCGGTACTGTTGGCGGCTTTGTTTCAGGTCGATAGCACTGCCGTAGTGGGCTCTGCGTTCAACATAGTAGGCAATGAGTTCTTGCTCATGGCTGGCCAGTACGTCAATGGGTAGCGAGTTGATCAAAAAATACTGTACATCGCGGATGCCGTTGCCCCAGTGTACGGCTTGCCAGTCGAGCATGCCCATATCATCGCCGCTGACGAAGAAATTCCCCAAGTGACTATCACCATGCAGCAGCGAGAGCGGCCCGGAAAACCAGTAATCGATCAGGGTTTCCCAGTGTTGCAGGGTTTTGTGATGGCTGCGTATGACGTGGTCGGGAATTAATGTCGGGTGTTTTTTCAAGCAGGGTGCCAGCGCTTGCTGGTTGAGTACTTTGGCAATCACCGCCGTGGTGGGAGAGAGAAACGGGTGCAGGTCCAGTGGCAGGATTGCCAGCTGCTGCGCTTTGCTTAGCTCGCAATGTGCGCTGTGTAGTCGGGCAAAGGTATCCAGGCAGCGTTTGCTGAGTGCTAGCGAGGGGCCTTGCAGCATATCGAGATTGGAAAATAATTGGACCTTGTTGTCGGCATGGAGATTTTCCTGAATGAGCGCAAAGCGGCTGCCCTGGTTAATCGCCGCAAAGGTTCGGGGGGTGCGAATGGGGGTATGCTGTGCGACATGCTGGAAAAAATAAGTCTCCAATTGCCACGATCCAATAACGGCAAAAAACCAGCGGGTAATTAACGATGGGCTGGGTAGTTTAATGAACAGGGTGTCGGGTAGGGGCTTTGGTAGGGTGGCGTTGGTCTGTTCAATTTGCACTATGCTGTTATTACAGTTGCTGCTGAGTGATGCAATATTCAGCAACTGGCTTTGAGAAATATTGGCCTGATGTTGCCGCAATCGTTGATTCAAATGTGAGGGTTGTATAAAGCGCAGGCTGTCGTAAGTCAGGCTGCGCCCTGTTATGTCGCCGATAGCATCGCGGACGAGTAACAGGCCTTGTTTGATAACTGTCAGGGCCACGCTGAGTTGTTGGGAAATCGCCATGGGCTGATCTCGGTCTAATTATTATTGTTTGGTGCATTTGTAGTTAATGAATTTAGTGTAACTTGCAGCGGCTTGACCGGAGTAGTTAAATTTCGCTCATTCAGTTATTGGGCTGGAATGGGCAAGCTTGCATGAGGGAGACATAATAATGACAGACTCCGCAGCGACTACTGCTTCTATATATGATGCGATTGTGATTGGTGCTGGTCACAACGGGTTGGCGGCAGCGACGGTTTTAGCCCGCCATGGGCATTCCGTATTAGTGCTGGAAAAAAATAACTATGTCGGCGGTATGGGTGGCACGCGTGAGATCTTAAAGGGTTGTCGCAATGAGGTGGGGGCGAGTTGTCTGTTTCCTTTGTCAGCAGAAGTTAAAGCCTATTTCGATTTTGAAGCATTGGGCGTAGAGCTTATCCCCTTGCCCATTATGGCGGTGAATTTATGTGGTGGTGCTAAGGGGCGGCCGCTGATCTTTTATAAAAACCCACTGAAGCTGGCGTTTAATATTTTTTCCCAATTTGGTTTTAGTGGCATGTTGGGCTTTATTCGATTGATGGCTTTTTGTAAATATCCGGCGGATATGTTGCATCGGTTTACGGCGCGCAAAGTGCCTTTGAGCCTGCAGCAGATTATTGATCAGGCTCCTGATGCACATAAGCGCGCACAGCTTGAGTTGGCGTTTACCGGTTCGGCTATGGATATTATTGATAAATTTCTGCCGGATAAAATCAAGCATAAAGAACTGCGTGCCAATATGGCCTTTGCTGCAGTGCAGGCAACCTATAAAGGGCCGTACACCGAAGGTTCTGGTATGTGTTTGATCTATACGCTGGCGCAGGAAGGCTCTGGCGGTTTGATGCAGCGGGTAAAAGGTGGCATGGGAAAGCTGTCTGAAGCGCTGGTGGCTGAGCTGGAGCGATTGGGTGCTGAAGTGCGTTTGAAGCAACAGGTTAAGCGTATTGTGGTCGAAGATGGTCAGGCGGTTGGGGTGGAGCTGAAAACCGGTGAGCTTATCCGGGCGGCTAAAGTGATTTCCAACCTGGATAAGCCGGCAACATTTGCCGGGTTAATGTCAGATTCCCCATTGGAGCCAGTCTACCAGCAGCGATTGGATCGGGTTGAGCATCATGGCGCTTTTGTACATATGTTATTCAAATTAAAAGCTTTGCCCGATTATGTGCAATCCCTTGATTATCTGAACCGGGTTGAGGGCGCTAAATTTGGTGGTGCCATGGTGCTGGAGCCGGAGCAGTTGCAGCAGTGTTACGAGGCTTGTTTGCGCGGTGAACTGCCAGAACAGGTGCCGCTGGCGTTTCAAATGCCGACCGTGATGGACGCCAGTCTGGCTCCAGCGGGCGCCCATATCGCCAGTGCTTATGGCTTTTACTTCCCCTGCGATGCGCCCAAGGAGCAGCGCGGCAAGTTGCGCGACCAAATGGCGGAGCGGATTATTGCGCATATCAGTGAGTACTACCCCAATTTTGCGGAGCTGATTACCGATAAGGCGATATTTTCTTCTGATCATTTTGCCAGCATGCACGGCGCGACTCAGGGCGATTGGACACACGGCAGCTTGCATCCTGAATACATGATGGCTGATCGCTGTATGGTTGCTGGGTCGGCACACAAAACGCCGGTTGGCAATTTGTTCCTGTGCGGTTCCTCCTGTCATCCAGGGCCGGGGGTGACTTTTTTGCCCGGGTATAGTTGCGCGCATGAGGTGATGTGTTCATGAAATTACTTGCAGATCAGATATTTACGCCGCTTAAATTTAGGCTGAGTGGCAACCGTTTGAGTGCTGATATTTAAATACTTGGTATCTTTTATTGACCGATGCAGGCCATATCCCTATAATCCGCACCACTCGATTTGCTGGGTTTCCAACAGGGAAGCAGTGAATCGAACCTGATATGTCTAAGGGGCATATCGATGTAGGTGCGGGGTGGAGCAGCCTGGTAGCTCGTCGGGCTCATAACCCGAAGGTCGTCAGTTCAAATCTGGCCCCCGCTACCAATTTTATTCAGTGTTACTGGTGTCTATGGCTTTTGCCGGGCATTAAGTGATGCGAACGCAAAAAGCCCCTGTTTAGGGGCTTTTTGTTATCTGCGGTGATCTGGCTGATATGGAGTCAGGTTGATCGCTTGAGAAGTGGGCCTAGTGCCCATTTTTTGTTGGTGAATTTTTGCGGTGTTCTTTTAGAGGTAGCAGCTTTGGCAGGTAAGGATATTCAACTCACCGAGTTAGTAGCTCCGGTAGCTGAGGCGCTAGGTGTAGAGCTTTGGGGGGTCGAATATATTTCCCAGGGCAAAGAGTCTATCGTGCGTATTTATATTGATGGGCCTGATGGCGTTAATGTCGATGACTGCGCCAAGGTGAGTCGCCAGGTTAGCAGTGTATTTGATGTCGAAGATCCTATCATGGGTGAATACACTCTGGAAGTTTCTTCACCGGGTATGGAGCGGCCGCTATTTACCCTTGAGCAGTTTGGCCAATACGTGGGTGAAAAAGTGAAGGTACGTTTACGCTCTCCTTTCGATGGACGCAGAAATTTTGCGGGTCAATTAACGGCGGTTGAAGGCGAAGATGTTGTCGTAGCTGTTGATGAAGATGAATATTTGTTGCCTTTCGATCTGATCGATAAGGCGAATGTAGTTCCGACCTTTTAATAGGTTTAACGTGAGTTAGGTGCTTGGTCGTAAGCGATTAAGTGACGACTGAAATCAGTCACATGAATGTTTTAATTAGACGATAGAATATTGAACTTGTTGCAAAAGTTCTGTTTAAACGAGGCGAACAATGACTAAAGAAATTTTGCTGGTAGCTGAAGCAGTTTCCAATGAAAAAGGGGTGTCCAGAGACATCATTTTTGAAGCTATCGAGCAGGCTTTGGCCACTGCGACGAAAAAGCTTTATGACGAAGATTCGGATATCTATGTCGTGATCGATCGCGAAACTGGTGATTACGAAACCTTCCGTCAATGGCTGGTAGTCGCCGATGATGAGATGGCGTTACTGGGTACTCAATTTACCACTGAAGAAGCCGCAGAGAAGGACACCTCATTACAGATCGGCGATGTCTTTAAAGAGCAGATACCTAATGTTGGTTTTGGTCGTATTGCCGCGCAAACTGCCAAGCAAGTTATCGTACAAAAAGTCCGTGAAGCGGAACGCGCCCAGATCGTTGATGAATATCAAAGTCGTGTTGGCGAATTAATTAGCGGGACAGTGAAGAAAGTTACTCGCGATAATATTATTGTTGATTTAGGTAATAATGCTGAAGGTTTATTGCCTCGTGAAGAGTTGGTGGGTCGCGAAGTATTTCGAATGGGCGACCGAGTTCGCGCTATTTTGCAAGATGTTCGTCCTGAAGTTCGCGGTCCGCAGTTGTTTTTAAGCCGTGCTTGCCCGGAAATGTTGATCGAGTTATTTAAAGTAGAGGTTCCTGAAATCTCTGAAGAAGTTATTGAAATTCGCGCAGCTGCTCGTGACCCGGGTTCACGGGCCAAGATTGCAGTTAAAACCAATGATGGTCGTATAGATCCTGTAGGCGCTTGTGTTGGTATGCGTGGTTCACGGGTACAAGCTGTATCTGGTGAGTTGGGTAACGAGCGTGTCGATATTATCCTTTGGGATGATAACCCGGCGCAGTTGGTTATTAATGCGATGTCACCTGCTGAAGTTGAATCGATTATTGTCGACGAGGATTCGCGCTCAATGGACGTCGCGGTCGCGGCAGATAATCTGGCTCAATCAATTGGTCGCAGTGGTCAAAACGTACGTTTAGCAACACAGTTAACCGGCTGGACTATTAACGTTATGAGCACTGAAGATGCTGCCGAAAAACACGAGCAGGAATCCGGTGCGGTTATTAGCAGCTTTATGGAAAAACTGGATATTGACCAGGACGTGGCAGAAGTTTTGGTAGATGAAGGATTCACTACTTTGGAAGAGGTGGCGTATGTGCCTCTGGAAGAGTTGATGGGCATCGATGGCTTTGATGAAGACATCGCCGAAGAATTACGTGCCCGCGCTAAGGATGCGCTGTTGACTCAAGCGATAGCTAGCGAAGAGCAGTTGGGTGAATCTGAGCCCGCCGAAGACTTGTTAACAATGGATGGTATGGATCGCCATTTAGCGTTTGTGTTAGCAAGCAAGGGTGTGGTGACGATGGAAGACCTTGCCGAGCAAGGTGTAGATGATTTGTTAGATATCGAAGGCCTTGATGAGCAACGGGCTGGTGAATTAATTATGACAGCGCGTGCCCCATGGTTCGCTGAAGCTGAAGAAGAACAGAATCAGCAGTAAGCGAGCTGGTATCGAATTGGTATCTAAGAAAGGTACGGGAGAAAACTGAATGGCAGAAGTTACAGTAAGCCAGTTGGCCGAAACAGTAGGTGCGCCGGTTGATCGTCTGTTAACACAGATGAAACAAGCGGGTTTAAAGCACACTTTGGCTGATGAAGCGGTGTCTGATGAGGACAAGCATATATTGCTATCGTTCTTGAAAAGCAGCCACGGTGAATCCACCGCTGCGCCTAAAAAATTACGCTACAAAGAAAAACCTTAAGTACGTTAAAAACCAGCGGCAGCCAAGGCAAGAAAACCGTTAATGTTGAAGTGCGTAAAAAGCGTACCTATGTGAAGCGTGATCCTGCCGAGTTGGCAGCGGAAGAGGCGGAACGGTTGGCAGCAGAGCAAGCCGCTGCTGAGAATCCTGTAGAAGAGGCTACTACAACGGCAGTTGAACCAGTTGTTGCAGATACGCCTGCAGTTACAGAGGAGCTGATTGCTGAAGAAGTTGCCGTACCTGAGCCGGTGGCTGCAGATGACGCAGAGTCAGTTGCTGAGCCAGAGTTTGTTGCTGAAGAAGTTGTTGATAGATCTAAAATGGATCCTGAAGTTCTCCGTCAGCAGGCTGCGGCCAAGCGTATGGAGAAGGAAGCCAAGGATAAAGAGTTACAAGCTGCAGCAATAGCGGCAAAACAAGCTGAGCAAGAGCGTACGGCTAAAGCACCCAAAGCAGCAGAGGGTGAAGCAAAAGCACCGCGTCGTCGCCATGAGGCTGCTGTTGATTCAAAAGATGATGATCGCGGCGAGAAGAAAAAAGTTAAAGGTAAGCTTGCTCCGAAAACCCGCGGTAAAAACCGTGTTCATAACATCAAAAATGTTGATGCCTTTGTTGATGGCGATGGTTTGGATTCACGCGGCCGTCGTAAATTAAAAGTATTGAAGTTGCCTGAAGGGGCGAAGACACATGGCTTCTCAGCACCTACCGAAAAGACCGTTCATGAAGTGGCAATTCCAGAGGCGATTACGGTTTCTGAATTAGCGCAAAGCATGAATATAAAAGGCGCTGTTGTTGTTAAAGAGCTTATCAAATTGGGCGTGATGGCCACTATTAATCAAAGCCTGGATCAGGAAACGGCGCAGTTAGTCGTTGAAGAGCTGGGTCATACGGTGAAATTAGTTACCGGCGAGGAAGTTGAAGAGGCATTGGAAGATTCCTTAAGTCAGCACGAAGGCACCATTGCACCTCGCGCGCCAGTAGTGACGGTGATGGGACATGTTGACCACGGTAAAACCTCGTTACTGGACTACATTCGATCATCTCGTGTGGCGAGTGGCGAGGCGGGTGGTATTACCCAGCATATCGGTGCTTACCATGTTGAAACTGATAAAGGCATGATCACCTTTTTGGACACTCCTGGGCACGCGGCATTTACTGCCATGCGTGCTCGCGGTGCCAAGAGTACCGATATCGTAATTTTGGTGGTTGCTGCTGATGATGGTGTTATGCCACAAACGGCAGAAGCTGCACAGCATGCTCGCGCCGCCGGTGTGCCGTTAGTTGTAGCTGTTAACAAAATGGATAAAGAAGGCGCTGACCCCGAACGTGTGCGCAGTGAATTAGCCGCGATAGACGTTATTCCAGAAGATTGGGGTGGTGATACCCAGTTTATTCATGTGTCTGCACATTCTGGTCTGGGTATTGATGAATTGTTAGAAGCGCTATTGTTGCAAGCCGAACTACTTGAGCTACAAGCGCCTGCTGATATTCCGGCCAAAGGTATTGTGATTGAGTCGCGTCTGGATAAAGGTCGTGGTTCAGTATCATCGGTGCTGATTCAGGCGGGTACCTTACGCAAAGGTGATGTGGTGTTAGCCGGCCAGTGTTTCGGTCGTGTACGTGCCATGATGGATGAAAATGGCCAGCCTATTGAAGAGGCAGGTCCTTCTATACCTGTTGAAATTTTAGGCTTGGACGGCACGCCAGATGCGGGTGACTCTTTCGTCGTGCTCGAAAATGAGAAGCGTGCTCGCGAAGTTGCTGAATACCGTAATGTGCGTGATCGTGAAAACAAGATGAAACGTCAGCATGCTGCGAAACTGGAAAATATGTTTGCCGGTATGGGCGCGGCGGAAGTTAAGTCGTTGAATGTAGTACTCAAAGCTGATGTTCGCGGTTCTTTGGAAGCGATTCAGGGCGCGCTGTTTAGCATGGGTAACGAAGAGGTTCAGGTCAATGTAGTGTCAGCAGGTGTTGGTGGTATTACCGAAACTGATGTGACTTTGGCGGTGACGTCTAATGCTGTGGTATTTGGCTTTAATGTACGTGCTGATAATTCTGCCCGCAAAGTCATTGAAGACGAAGGTGTTGATCTGCGTTATTACAGCGTCATCTATGATTTGATTGATGATGTAAAACAGGCGCTATCAGGCATGTTAAGTCCTGAGTTGCGTGAAGAAATTAACGGTACCGCCGAAGTGCGCGACGTGTTCACTTCGCCAAAGTTTGGTGCTATTGCAGGTTGTATGGTTATCGAAGGTACTTTGTTCCGCAGTAACCCTATTCGTGTACTGCGAGATGATGTAGTGATATACGAAGGTGAATTGGAATCTCTTCGTCGCTTTAAAGATGACGTTACTGAAGTTCGCAACGGTATGGAATGTGGTATCGGCGTGAAAAACTATAACGACGTTAAACCTGGTGACAAGATTGAAGTTTATCAGGTGAAAGAAGTGGCGCGGACTCTTTGATAAAGAGTAACGATAATGCCTAGAGAATATACCCGGACCCAGCGGGTAGGCGATTTCCTTAAACAGGAATTGGCTACCCTGATCCAGTTTGAAGTGCGTGACCCCCGTGTTGGTATGGTCAGTGTGACCGATGTGGAAGTGAGTCGCGATATGTCGCACGCCAAAGTATTCATTACCGTACTGGGTAAAGAAAGCGAAGCGGATGCGGCTGAGTCGATTGAGGCATTAAATAAGGCGGCAGGTTTTTTACGGACTCAAGTAGCGCGTAGTAATAATGCTCGCACCACGCCTAAATTGCGTTTTTATTTTGATAGTAGTGTCGGTCGTGGTCAGCATTTGTCGAGCTTGATAGATCGCGCAGTATCGGCAGATAAAGCCTTTGCCGGTGATGCCGAAGCAGCAGATGAAGCCTTGTCCGATAAAGATGACGGTGTTTAGCGGCTAGTGGCAAAAAATCGTCGTGGTAGAGCGTTAAACGGTATTTTGGTGTTGGATAAGCCGGCTGGGCAGAGCTCGAATAAATCGTTACAGATTGCCAAGCGATTATTCGATGCAAAAAAGGCAGGGCATACCGGCAGTCTGGATCCATTGGCAACGGGTGTGTTACCGCTGTGTTTTGGTGAGGCTACCAAGTTTTCGCAGTTTTTGCTGGATTCGGATAAGGCCTATAAGAGTACGTTTAGCTTGGGGTTATTACCGCCAGTGGTGATGCTGATGGCGAAGTGTTGGAAAGGCGTGATGCATCAGCGGTAACAGAGGCTGAAGTCGAGGCTGCGCTAGAGCAGTTTAAAGGCGACATAGAACAAGTCCCGTCAATGTTTTCGGCGTTAAAACATAATGGCCAGCCCTTGTATAAGTTAGCCAGACAGGGCTTGGAAGTTGAACGTAAGGTTCGACAGGTGACAGTGTTTGAGCTGACACTGGAAGCGTTTCGCAGTGCCGAGCAAACCGGCGCGGAACCAGAAGTAGATATATATGTGCACTGTAGTAAAGGCACCTATGTGCGTTCGATAGCTGAGGACTTAGGTCTGGCTTTAGGGTGTGGTGCTCATGTTACAATGCTGCGCCGCGTGAAAGCGGGGCCTTTTTATGAGCCTCAGGCAGTGTCGTTGGACGCGTTAGAGGCATTGGCGGGAGCGGATGATTTTAGTGCCATTGATGCGTTACTGCAGCCGGTGGACAGTGCGTTGATGGATTTTCCAGCGGTGCATTTGGTTGAATCATCAACCGAGTACATGTTGCATGGTCATGCGGTCCAGGTAGCGAATGCGCCGACCGATGGCATAGTCAGAATTTATGCCGAGACCGGCGCCTTATTGGGCATCGGCGAAATTTTGGATGATGGTAGGGTTGGCCCGAAGCGGTTGATTGCTACTAATTAGTAATTAAGTGTTTTTCTTCGCTTAAGTGAAGAAAGATGCAAAAAAGTTTGAGCGGTCGACGTATCACGTTAGCCATTCAATGGATTTGAAAGCCTGGCTTTTAAATCATTAATAGCCTGTCTGTAAATATGCGCGGTCAGGCTGAATTGATCGGTGAGCTTATATTTTTATAACTCGCTTTCGCATATTAATTTTTAATGAGGAAACAACAATGGCACTTTCAGCCACTGAAAAAGCAAGTGTAGTAAAAGAGTATCAAACAGCAGAAGGTGATACTGGTTCTCCAGAGGTACAAGTCGCTCTGTTAACAGCCAACATCTTAAAACTGCAAGGCCACTTTGGCGATCACAAACATGATCACCATTCGCGTCGCGGTTTGATTCGTATGGTAAACCAGCGTCGTAAATTATTGGACTACTTGAAAGGCAAAAACGTTGAACGTTATACCAGCCTGATCAAGCGTTTAGGATTACGTCGCTAAGAAAGATAGTTAGTTAAGTTGTAAGGATAACTAGCTATAGTCGTGAAGCTCCGGTGATGTAGGTTTAGGCTTAGATTATGAATGTAAAAAGCTCCGGAGCTTTTTATAACCATCCCACAAGGGAGGATTTCTTCAGTGAATCCAGTAACAAAAACATTTCAATTCGGTGATCATCAGATCACATTAGAAACGGGCCGCATCGCTCGTCAGGCAACTGGCGCAGTATTGGTCACAATGGGTGGCGTACAAGTTCTTTGTACAGTTGTTGCCGCCAAATCATCCAAGCCTGGTCAGGATTTTTTCCCGCTAGGTGTTCACTATCAGGAAAAGGCTTACGCAGTAGGTAAAATTCCCGGTGGTTTTTTCAAGCGTGAAGCGCGTCCATCTGAAAAAGAGACGTTAACGTCACGTTTAATCGATCGTCCTATTCGTCCATTATTTCCAAACGGATTTATGAATGAAGTACAGGTAGTGTGTACGGTTATGTCGGCTGATAAGGATACTGATCCAGATATCGCCGCGATGATTGGTACTTCGGCTGCATTGGCTATTTCTGGCGTGCCATTTAATGGCCCGGTCGGTGGTGCTCGTGTCGGCTTTACTGCTGAAGACGGTTATATCTTAAACCCTGGCTACGCCAAGCTGGCTGAAAGCTCGCTGGATATGGTGGTTGCAGGTACAGCTGATGCCGTACTGATGGTTGAGTCTGAAGCCCAGGAGTTAAGCGAAGACCAAATGCTTGGTGCAGTGTTATTTGCTCACCAGGAAATGCAGACAGTCATCAAAGTGATTGCTGAGCTGGCAGCCGAAGTTGGCAAGCCACGTTGGGATTGGCAGCCAGATGTTGAAAATACTGCACTATTAGCGGCTGTTGCTAACGGTTTCAAACAAGGTATTGGCGATGCGTACCGCATTACTGATAAAGCAGAGCGTTACAGCAAGTTGTCTGATGTTAAGTCGCAGGCTATTGCGCAATTGGCTACCGGTGATGATGCTGAATATGACGCGGCGGATGTTACTGATGTCTTCAAGAAATTGGAAAAATCGATTGTTCGTCAGCGCATTCTGAATGGCGAAGCGCGTATCGATGGCCGTAATACCAGCACCGTTCGCCCTATCACTGTTGAAGTAGGTGTGTTGGATAAAGCTCACGGTTCAGCCTTGTTTACTCGCGGTGAAACGCAGGCAATCGGTGTTACTACGTTAGGTACTACCCGTGATGCGCAGTTGATTGATGCATTGGAAGGCAAGCGTGAAGACAACTTTATGCTGCACTATAACTTCCCTCCTTACTCAGTCGGTGAGTGTGGTCGTATCGGTTTTACTAGCCGTCGTGAAATTGGTCATGGTCGTTTGGCTCGTCGCGGTGTTGCTGCGGTATTGCCAAAGCCTGAAGATTTTCCCTATACCATTCGTGTGGTTTCTGAAATCACCGAGTCTAATGGTTCAAGCTCAATGGCCAGTGCCTGTGTTGCCAGTTTGTCGATGATGGAAGCCGGTGTGCCGTTAAAAGCACCAGTAGCGGGTATCGCGATGGGTCTGGTTAAAGAAGGCGAACGCTTTGCTGTATTGACCGACATTTTAGGTGATGAAGACCACCTGGGTGATATGGACTTTAAAGTAGCTGGTACTGCTGATGGTATTACTGCGTTACAGATGGATATCAAAATCGAAGGTATTAACGAACAGATTATGGATATCGCTCTGGGTCAGGCCCTTGAAGCGCGTTTACATATTCTGGGTCAGATGAACGAAGTCATTAGTACTTCACGTACTACGGTTTCTGATAATGCGCCATCAATGGCGACGTTCAAAATCGATTCTGACAAGATTCGTGATGTTATCGGTAAAGGCGGTGCGACTATCCGTTCTATTACCGAAGACACTGGCGCGACTGTTGATATCGACGATGACGGTACTATCCGTATTTATGGCTCTGATTCGGCGTCTCGCGATGCGGCAGTGGCCAAAGTACAGGAAATTACGGCTGAAGCTGAAGTAGGTGCCATTTACGAAGGTACGGTTGCCCGTATCGTTGACTTTGGTGCTTTCGTTAACATCTTGCCGGGTAAAGACGGCTTGGTTCACATCTCTCAGATTTCTCAAGAGCGAGTGGAAAGCGTTAGCGATTACCTGAGTGAAGGTCAGGTAGTGAAAGTGAAAGTACTGGACGTTGATCAACGTGGCCGTATTAAACTTTCAATGAAAGAGCTGGAAGAGGCTGCACCAGCGGCTGAAGCTGAGCAAGACGCGGAATAAACTCTGCTAGATAAAAAGGGAGCCAATGGCTCCCTTTTTTGTGTCTGTCATTTAAGCTAAGGCTAATTAGATTAAAGTGATTTGCTGATCAATTATTTCGAAGGGTATGGCTTCAAGGCTCTGTCCCATGCAAGGCCCTGCAACACACTCACCATCTTCAATTAAAAAAAGCGCACCGTGAGTAGTGCACTGGATGAGCGCACCGTCTGAGTCCAGAAATTGATCTTCCAGCCAGTTTAGTTCTACGCCAAGGTGTGGGCAATGGTTGCGGTAAACATAGATTTGGCCGTCTTTTTTTACGGCAAATAAGCGTTCATCGCCGTGTTCGAGAGCTTTGGATTTTTCATCGGCTATATCGTTGATGTGACAAAGTACGGTCATAATAATTAGACTAAGTAAAAGTGTTAGTGGATAAAATGAAGCGTAATGATAAAGCAACTAAATACGGGGTCAATAATTAGCGATAGCAAAAACATGTTGTCGCTTTATTGGTATTTTACTAGGCTGGGTTGGTGTCACATAATTCTTCTGCTAACTGCAGTAAATGTTGTTTGGTGGCGTCGTCGATATCATTCCAGTGTGTGTCTGTCATAGCGCCGTGGAGAGCGTAGAGCAGCACTTTCGATACTCGAATACCGCGCTGCTTAATCTCATGATAGGCTTCAACGGCGCCTTTTTCCTGAAGTTCGGCCTGAGTGTTGACGCCAATGGAACGCAGCCAGTTAATAGAAGTATTACCTAAATTTTTTAGTTCAAGTAGATCGCTTGCCATAGCAGGACTCTAGAGTTCGTTATTATTTTTTGGTTATAGCTTTAATTTATAATATATATTCATTCTTAGATCAATCACCTATTTGCTATCGAGAACAGATCGAATGGACAAGCTTTATTTATATGGGTTGGATGATTGTTACATTGATCATCACACAACTAAGTTTCCTATACATCGGCAGGCGCTAGCGGCGTTTGCCTCATTGCAGCAGAGGGCGGCTTCAGCCGGTTTTGAGTTGCAGGTGGCTAGTGCTTATCGCAGTTTCGAACGTCAGTTGTTGATTTGGAATGGTAAGGCGGAGGGCAGCGGCCGGTTTTGGATGAGGCTGGACAAGTACTTGATATGTCGCAGTTGGATCCTTGGCAGCAGGTGCAAGCGATTTTACGCTGGTCGGCTTTGCCGGGAGCGTCCAGACATCATTGGGGAACGGATGTGGATGTGTATGATGCGGCTGCGGTGACAGCAGATTATACGTTGCAGTTAACTGCAAGTGAGGTGACCGGTGGTGGCCCTTTTGTAGCGATGCATGAATGGTTGGATCAACAGATCCAGAAGGGTAATGCGGATGGCTTTTTTCGGCCTTATCAAACGGATCTTGGCGGCATTGCACCCGAGCGTTGGCATTTAAGCTTCGCGCCGGTGGCAATAGAATACCAGCATGGCTGGAATGTGGATGTGCTAATAGAGCAGTTGTCAGAACAGAGCATGGCTTTGAAATCTGTGGTGTTGGAACATATTGAGGAAATTATCCAGCGCTATGTGTGGGTGTCGCCGGCGTTATATCCTGATACAGACAAACAGGTTTAGGTATTGGATAAGGGGTGGAGTATTTAGTGGATAGCAATAATTTGGAACGAAATTTATGGCAGCATATTGTTAGCGAGGCTGAGCAACAAAGCCGTAGTGAGCCGATGTTGGCTAGTTTTTTTTATATGGGGATTTTAAGTCATCAAAACTTTGCCAGCGCTTTGGCAGCGTTTATTGCCAATAAACTGGATAGCCCGGTTTTATCATCGGCTATTATTCGTCAGGAATTTGATCAGGCGTTGATACAGCAGCCAGCGCTGATCGTTTCAGCCTGCCTGGATATTCAAGCGTGTTTCGAACGTGATCCAGCGTGTGATTTGTATTCTCGACCATTTTTGTTCTTTAAGGGTTACCATGCCTTACAGGCATATCGATTGGCCCATTATTTGTGGCTACAGGGAAGGAAAGATTTTGCTTTGTTTTTGCAAAATAGAATTTCTGCTGTTTTTGATGTGGATATCCACCCTGCTGCGGTCCTGGGTGACGGTATTATGATGGATCATGCTACCGGTATAGTGATCGGAGAAACGGCAACGGTTGGAAATAATGTGTCACTATTACATGCGGTGACTTTGGGTGGGTCGGGCTGCGGTAAGTCTAGTCGTCATCCGCAGGTAGGCGAAGGCGTGCTGATTAGCACTGGTGCTAAATTGCTCGGTAATATCAAGGTAGGAAATGGCGCCAAGATAGCCGCTGGCAGTGTCGTGTTGGCAGATGTAAGAGCACATACCACGGTGGCGGGAGTACCGGCTAAGGAAATCGGTGTACCTGCGGAACAAGAGCCAGCATTTAATATGAATCAGCAGCTTAAATAATTAATTTCTTATGCCATAACGCTGTCAGTATGGGGTAATAATGGAATGTGTGTTGTACGTCTAACCCTTTAGCAAAAAGACATCTACTATTTATGACATAGTGCTTCCTATTTGGAACTACAGATTTAACCATTAGCCTTGATTGTCGTTGCGCAATTGCTAAAAAGTAAGATTGAAAATATAGTGCTGTTACGTGCTATGATTTATTGACTTATACAACATCGGAGAGGTAGTAAAAGTGAGCGTTAAATTACTGGATAACGAAGCCTTTTATGGCTACAGGGTTCGTCGCACTGTCGGTGGTAAACTTTATCAGGAGTATTTTTCCCTGAAAAACGGCGGCAAGCGGTTGGGCCCCAAGTTACGTAAAGAAGTTGAGCAAGAAGCTCGGCATCGTGACCAGCAGCTACTTGCAGACCAGCAGAAGGTTAAACAACAACTTAAAGGTGATCGTTGTTTCAATTCTGATGGTACGGTTAAAGGCATTAGTTATTTGTTGAAGACCGAAAAAAGTGGAACCGTGACACCTATTTTTCAAATAGGTATCGCCTCGGAACTTGAAAATAAAATTGTGTGTACCAGCTTTTCATTGAATGCACATGGTAAAGAGCTGGCTTGGAAAAATGCAGTTGAAGCCTATGCTAAGCATAAACTTATCAGTAAAAAGTCCAAGCTGTATAAAAAGCTGGTTACCTCAATGCCAAAAGTAAAGAAAACTAGAAAGGCAGGTTAGATCACTATCTTTTGTGCATAAAATAACCGGGCTTAGCCCGGTTATTTTATGCGGTAAGCTGAAAATTAGCCTTTATAGGCTGCTTCAGCCTTTATGATTTCAGCTTTTGCAGCATCACTGCCAGCCCAGCCGTCAACCTTAACCCATTTGCCTTCTTCCAGATCTTTATAGTTTTCAAAGAAGTGTTCAATTTGCTTGATCAATAATTGTGGCAAGTCAGCAGGTTCTTTTACTTCGGTGTAAAGCTTGGTGAGTTTGTCATGAGGTACGGCTAATAATTTTGCATCCTGACCGGCCTCGTCACTCATGTTCAAAATTCCAATAGGACGCGCGCGAATGACTGAGCCTGGCGCTACCGGGTAAGGAGTCACTACCAATACATCGAGTGGGTCGCCATCTTCAGATAGCGTGTTAGGGATGTAGCCATAGTTCGCTGGGTAAAACATTGGTGTCGCCATAAAGCGGTCAACCAGTAAGCAGTCCATATCCTTATCGATTTCATACTTGATAGGGTCGTGGTTTGCAGGGATTTCGATGACGACATACATATCGTTAGGCAGGTCTTTACCGGCGGGAATATTGTTAAAGCTCATGGTTAATGTCCAGGTTGGAGTTAAAAATTTAAGTCATTAATGATAGCTAGCGAGAGTAGTGGCTAGCAGTAAAAATTTTGAAGGCGCGATTATAAACCGACCAGTGATGAATACCAATATTTTGCCGGTTTTGTTTATCTGACGGCGGAGCTAAGTAGCTGAATTTATGCGATTTTGTAAATGCTGTGCTAATCTTGGACGGTATTTTTCGAAAATAGGAAGCATAAAGGTGTCTGATAGCAATAATCGCCGTCATGTCAGAACAAAGCTACGGGCTGATATTAAGGTGACGCATCCAGAGATTGGCGATCTCAGTCTGCGTACCGGTGATATATCCGACGGAGGAGTTTACATTCTAGCCGAGGGGCAGGAATTACCGGAGATAGGTGAGGTAGTCAAAGTTCAGGTGCAGGGAATTGGTGGCGGTGAAGCGCCTATTCTGGAAATGCGTATTGTCCGCATTGATAAGGATGGTATCGGTCTGGAATTTATGCCCAACGATTAAGTCATAGCCTCAATCTACTATTTGTCGATCCAGAGCCCGGCGTTAGCAACTTCTGTATAGGCTTCCCTATTGGCCAATGTTACTATTTGCGCCGATAAAAACACCAAGGATCATTGATGCATCTCCATATATTGGGTATTTGTGGCACCTTTATGGGTGGCTTAGCCATACTTGCCCGTCAGCTTGGTCATACGGTAACGGGCTCTGACGCCAATGTTTACCCGCCCATGAGTACCCAGTTGGAACAGCAGGGTATTACGCTTACCGAAGGTTATGATCCTTCGCAGCTGGATCCCGCGCCAGACTTGGTGGTAGTCGGTAATGCCATGTCTCGTGGAAATCCGGCAGTGGAATATATGCTTGAGCGGGGTTTGCGTTATACCTCAGGGCCGCAATGGTTATCTGAACATTTATTGCAGGACCGCTGGGTACTCGCTGCAGCGGGTACTCATGGCAAAACCACTACCAGCAGTATGTTGGCCTGGATTCTGGAATATGCGGGTATGAAACCCGGCTTTTTGATCGGTGGCGTGCCCGGCAATTTTGGCTTATCGGCCGATATTGGTGACTCGGCTTTTTTTGTGATTGAAGCAGATGAATACGACAGTGCATTCTTTGATAAGCGTTCAAAGTTTGTTCATTACCGCCCCCGCACCGCCATATTGAATAATCTCGAGTTTGATCACGCCGATATTTTTGATGATTTAGCTGCAATCCAGCGTCAATTCCATCATTTAGTCCGTATCATTCCAAGTAATGGTCGAGTGATAGTACCTGCGAATGATCGCAATATAGCCCAAGTGTTAGAGCAGGGGTTGTGGTCTGAGTTAGAGCGGACTGCCATTGATGATGCAACAGGCGATTGGTTGGCACAAAAAAATCAAGCCGACGGCAGCGAGTTCACGGTGTCATTTCAGGGCGAGGCCGCCGGTATGGTGGGTTGGACGTTGACCGGCGAGCACAATATTTATAATGGCTTAGCTGCTATTGCGGCGGCAAGGCATGTGGGTGTCAGACCCGAAACAGCTGTGGCAGCTTTGAGCGAATTTCAGGGCGTAAAGCGGCGGATGGAGCTATTAGCTGAGCCTAATGGCATTGCTGTTTATGATGATTTTGCGCATCATCCCACCGCTATCGAAACAACCTTGGAAGGATTGCGTGCCAAAGTGGGGGCGCAGCGTATTTTTGCTGTGATCGAACCACGTTCTAATACCATGCGTTTGGGAAGCCATTTGGATAAATTAGCTGCGGCGACAGCTGCTGCGGACCGGGTAATCTGGTATCAACCTGATGGTATTGATTGGTCTCTGCGAAGTGTTATCGAGGCCAGTGGTGATCGAGCTGAACTGCAGCAAAGTATTGACAAGGTCATTGCCAGCGTTGTGGCTCAGGCTCGTAGCGGTGACCACATCGTGATTATGTCCAATGGCGGTTTTGGTGGTATTCATCAACAGTTAATTAATGCGTTAGCTTAGGTATCGTAACGGAATAAGTCTGGTAAGTTTTAAGCTTAAATTTATGTTCGCTAAATAGAATAAGGACAGTTAGTTTGAAAAATCGTTTTTTCGCGGCTTATGAAGCCATTATTTTGCGTCGTCCATTGATCACTTTATTAATTTCGCTGCTGATTATTGGTTGGCTTTCGACCCATATTCCCAGTTTTAAACTTGATGCATCAGCTGATTCCTTGGTACTGGAAGGTGATCAGGCGCTGAAATATTATCGCGAAATTAGTAAGCGCTACGCCTCCGAAGACTTTTTACTCGTCACTTATCGCCCGCAACAAGATTTATTGGCTGACGACTCATTGGCTACTTTGGACAAATTGCGCCAAGAGTTAGCTGCACTACCGGGTGTTTCTTCAGTGGTGACTATATTGGATGTACCATTGCTGGAAAGTCCTAAAGTGACGCTGGACGAGGTTGCAGGTGGCGATGGGCTTCGTAGCTTGCGCACTCCCGGTATAGATAAAGAATTAGTGCTAGCAGAGTTGACCCATAGCCCGATTTACGAAAACTTATTGACCAGTGCTGATGGTCAAACAACCGCACTACAAGTCAATTTACAGCGCGACGAAAAGTATCAAGCGCTGTTAGTGCGTCGGGAGTCATTGCGCGAACGCGAAGCGCAGAAATTATTGTCAAACGTCGAGCAAGCACAACTAGTTGAAGTTGAGCAGCAGTTTAGAGAGTACGCAGCCAGTGTTAACCAGAAACAAAGTCAGTTGGTTGATGCCGTTAGGGGAATATTAATTCCCTACCGTGAAGATGCGCAGGTTTTTCTTGGCGGGGTACCTATGATTGCCGCCGATATGATTAGTTTTGTAAAAAGTGATCTGGTGGTTTTTGGTACCGGTATTATTGTTTTTATTATTATTACCTTATCCATTATATTCCGTCGCCCCACTTGGGTTTTATTGCCGTTGGTAACCTGTTTGTTATCCGCTGCCTTTATGTTGGGCTTGATTACCTGGCTGGATTGGCGGATGACCGTGATATCGTCCAATTTTGTGGCGCTGTTATTAATTATTACTTTGTCTATCACGATTCATCTGGTAGTGCGCTACCGTGAAATGGTGGCTGGTTTTCCCGAATTGAGTCAGCGTGAATTGGTTACTCAAACTGCATTTTTCATGATAAAACCCTGTATATATACTGCATTAACGACAATGGTTGCCTTCGCTTCGTTGGTCATTAGTGGCATCCGACCGGTCATTGATTTTGGCTGGATGATGACCGTTGGGGTGACGGCTGCGCTGGTCATTTCGTTTATTATTTTACCTTGTACATTGATGCTATTGAAAAAGCCCAAAGGCTTAGTAAAGGTCAGTGACGAAACTCCGGCGACGTTACAGTTTGCGGCTTTAACTGAGCGGCATGGTAGCTTGATTCTATGGACCGCGGGTTTATTAACCGTTATTAGTATTGTGGGTGTTACCCGGTTGGAAGTGGAAAACCGGTTTATCGATTACTTCCACGAAAGTACGGAAATTTATCAGGGCATGGAAATAATAGATGCGCAGTTGGGTGGCACCATCCCTTTAGAAATTATTCTGGATGCAGTGCCGGATGATTTTGTCGCCGCTGTGCCAGAGGTGGCCAACACGGAGCAGGCGCAAGCAAACGCGGAAGAGTTTGACGCAATATTTTCTGAAGATATTAGTGACGATTTTTCTGCAGACACTGCGACCAAGAGCGCAGATGATGAGTTTTTTACTGATGAGTTTGCAGAAGACTTTAGCGACGATTTCTCCTCCGATGATGCCGATAGCGAAGAACCAAGCTACTGGTTTAATCGTTCCGGATTGAGCCGGATTGAGCAAGTTCATGACTATGTCGATAGTCTGGATGAAACCGGCAAAGTGATGTCACTGGCAACATCTTATAAAGTATTACGCGGTTTAACCTCCGGGATCGACGATATACAATTAACATTAATTCAGCGCAGTCTTCCTGCCGATATTAATAATATTTTAATTGATCCTTATCTGAATGAAGAAATTGATCAGGCGCGAATTACTGTCAGAGTAAAAGAAACCAGTCACACCTTGCGTCGCGCTGATTTGTTAAAGCAAGTTCAGGGTCACTTGGTAGACGAGTTGGGTTTTCAGCCCGAGCAGGTACATTTAACTGGTATGTTGGTGTTATATAACAACATGTTACAAAGTTTGTATCGCTCTCAAATTTTAACGATTGGAGCGGTGTTTATTGCCATCGTGTTGATGTTCGTGGTGTTGTTTAGATCGTTATCGATGGCGCTTATTGCGATTGCGCCAAATTTATTAGCAGCTGGATTGGTGTTAGGCGGTATGGGGCTGGCCGGAATTCCGTTAGATATTATGACCGTGACCATAGCGGCTATTTCAGTCGGTATTGCGGTGGATAATACTATCCACTATGTGCATCGTTTCCGTACCGAATTCCCACTTGATCACAATTATTTGGCGACCATGTATCGCTGTCACCGCTCGATTGGGAAGGCGATGTTTTATACTTCTATCACCGTGATTATTGGGTTTTCTATATTGGCACTGTCAAATTTTAACCCAAGTATTTATTTTGGATTGTTGACCGGTACCGCTATGTTTGCAGCATTAATCGGTTCGTTGTTATTACTGCCACAACTGTTAATCACCTTTAAACCGCTGGGCCCGAATCAGCCCTTAGCTAACGACAAAGGTTGAGCTATTATGGATTGCCGCAATGGCTGTGGGGCTTGTTGTATAGCTACATCGATTACTTTGCCGCTACCGGGCATGCCGGAGGGAAAGCCTGCTGGTGTTGTTTGTATTAATCTGGATGATGATTACCGGTGCCAATTGTTTGGGACTGAAGAGCGGCCGGCGTTGTGCGAGCAGTTTAAAGCTGCTCCTGATGTCTGCGGTAATGACCGCACCCATGCTTTACAATTAATTTCTGCTTTGGAGCTGGCGACAGCAAATTACTAATGGCGACGATTCCTCTTTTTCCTTTAGGCTCAGTGTTATTTCCGCAAGGTCGTATGTCGTTGCAGATTTTTGAGCCGCGTTATTTGGATTTAGTGAGTCGTTGCTTGAAAGATGATAGCGGTTTTGGTGTGGTGTGGTTGCGTCAGGGGCGTGAGGTGCACAAACCGGAGCAAGCCGTTGATCCTCGTTTTGCACAAGTGGGTTGCTATGCCACTATTGTTGATTGGGATTCGTTACCTAATGGTTTGTTAGGTATTACCATTGAAGGCAATAAAAATTTCGTGTGCTTTCCAGTTATCAACAGAAAGATAATTTGCATTTGGCTGATGTTGAATGGATTGAACCCGAGTCGTATGTGGCCTTGCCCGAACAGAGTGATGAAATGAAAACGCTGCTGCTGCAATTACTCGATCATCCGCATATTGCTCGACTAAAACTTGATCCGGTAGTAGAAGATATGGGTACTCTTGGATATTTGCTGGCACAGCTGCTACCCATTGAAGAAAATTTTAAGTTTGAGTTATTGAAAATGACGCAGCCCGTACTGCGGATGGAGCGGTTAATGGCCTTGCTCGAGCAGTACAGCCAGTAATTATAATCAATACCCAAGTGGTAGTTCTTTATTGAATTCCTGTCCCACAGCAGAGCAACTTCAATTAGTTGCTACCTTCCGCCCATGACTAACAACTTAAGTATGTCTGACAATTTTGATAGTTAATATAAGCCTCGAAACTGGGCCGACAGAATAATATCAAGCGATTAAATGCTGATCCTCTAGTGAAAGATCTACTTTTTCTATTCCTTACTATTCATTCATCTCTGCGCAAAAAATCACCAGCCTGCTATAATTTTTTCATAATTTAATAATGACTCCCTTCTATCAGGGTGCTTTTATCGGGCGATATCGCATGAGCGAAAGTATGAAACCCATAATTCTCGATGTAGAGGCTTCAGGCTTGGGGCGTGGTAGTTATCCGGTGGAAGCAGGGTTCGTGTTAGCCGACGGCAAAAGCCACTGCGCTATTATTCGGCGTGAGTCAGAATGGGAGTATTGGGATCCCCAAGCGGAGCGGTTGCATGGTATTAGCAGGCAGACACTTGACCATTATGGTAAGACGCCGATGGAAGTCGCCGCTATGCTTAACCATTATTTAGCTGGGCAGACGGTGTATAGCGATGCGTGGGGCAATGACAGTAGCTGGATTGCCTTGTTATTTGATGTGGCAGAATTACCACAGCGATTTAAATTGGAGTCCTTGCGTAGCCTATTATCAGATAGCCAACTGGAAATATGGCACGATACAAAGGCTAAAGTGGTTAAAGAATTGGGGTTTAGGCGTCATCGTGCCAGTCATGATGCGTTAATTTTGCAGCACACTTTTTACCAGACTGCCCGTTGTGTTGAGCGTAAAAGAGCCTGCTAAGCTCATGTAAGACGCCCTTTGTGGATCTATCTGGTTGGTTATAACCTGCGTGTGTTAGTGCCAAACTGGTATAAGCCGCACATTCTTCTCTACGCAAGTAGTGTTAAAATCGACTATTAAGTGCCCAGCATATCGAACGGCAATGCTGAGGCAAGGAGTATTCCTATGGTACAAAGCATCAATAACAATGGTTTAAGCTCGGGCTTGTTACAGGGTTTGAATCGCGCTCAGAGCACGCAAGAAACGGCTTTAGAGCGTATTAGTTCAGGCAAGAAGGTGAATAGTGCTGCCGATAATGCCGCAGGTCTGGCGATTATCGAGCGTTTCGCGTCTCAAATAGATGGCGCGGGGCAGGCTATACGTAACACCAGTGATGGTATTTCTTTTAGTCAGGTTGCAGAGTCGGGCATAGGTTCTATTTCAGAAGATATACAGCGGATTCGTGAGCTGTCTATTCAGGCTGCCAATGGTTCTTTAAGTGACAGTGATCGATCAAACTTGCAATCGGAAGTTGGGCAATTACAGGATGAGATTTCCAGACGTCTGGATCAGACTTCATTTAACGGCGTTGATATTTTTAAAACCGATGCGGAAATTAGTTTTCAGGTTGGCGCTAATGCTAACGATACCATTGAGCTTTCTACTAAAGATTTAAGCGCAGATTTAGCGGCCGTAGTAGATATTGATATTTCAACACAGGCCGGTGCACAGGATGCGTTGGCTAATATTGATCCGGCATTGGATGCACTCAATGATCAGCGGGTAGATTTTGGCGCAGTAGCTAACCGTTTTGAATCCACCATCGATAATTTACAGAATAATCGTATAAATACCCAGGCTGCCCGGAGTCGCGTTGAGGATGCGGATCTTGCTAAAGAGACCAGTGAGCTAATCAAAGGTAATATTCAGCAGCAGTCAGGTATTGCCGTTCAAGCCCAGGCTAATACGAATGCGGAGTTGATCTTAAGATTGCTGTCTTGATTGCCCTGCCTGTTTAACCACCCCAGAAACAGCCCGATTATTCGGGCTGTTCTCGTTTCCAGTGATCTGTTTTTTAGTACTCCTCGTAAATATGACTAAGTATCACTACTAAATTGAGGGCTAGATAATGGGAAACTCAAATTTGAATATAGAACGTAACTTGGGCAACATGGAGCGGGTTATCCGTTTATCTCTGGGGTCTTTGTTTTTAGCTTGGGCGTTTAGTCAGCCATATATGAATGGTATTGAATGGTTCGTGGTAGCCATTGCTAGCATGCTGATGCTCAACGGTATTTTCTCGCGGTGTTATGTCTGGTATGTGCTTGACTTGAACACGTGTAACAGCACTGATAGCAACTGCCAGCAATCACTGGGTAGTAACTAAAACGGTTTTTTTACTCGAGAATATTAGTAATTTAGTTATGTCGTTAGTAAAGAGTTGACCTGTTTGGTTGTCAGCATTACAGTCAGTATTATTTAGTTCGGGTAGTATTTTGATGAGCGCTGATGAGGCTGAAGACGATATTTTTCTACAGGAAATGGGTGATGTTAAGCCCTTGCAAGTAGAGAAAAAGGTCAACTTAAATCGCAATACCGCCTCTGGGTTGGCGGTACAAGCTCGTCGTGAAGCCGCTACTCAATCGCTGGAGAAAGATAGTAATCATCTAGCTAGCGATTACGTTGATTTATTAGCACCTTATGACCCGCTGGAGTTTAAGCGCCCCGGTTTGCAACATGGGGTGTTTAAAAAGTTGAAACAGGGCAAGTATCCCGCTGAAGCGCGTTTGGATTTGCACCGAATGACAGTGGAAGATGCTCGTCAAGCGGTGTTCCAATTTATTAAAGAATCAATGTCCTACGATTTGCGTTCGCTAATTATTGTTCATGGCAAGGGCAGTCATAGTCAATCCGAGGCTGCGTTATTAAAAAGTTATGTGAATAAGTGGTTGCCTGATCTCGATGAAGTGCAGGCCTACAATAGCGCGCAGCCGCAGCATGGTGGTTTGGGGGCAGTTTATGTGCTGTTGCGTAAAAGTGAAAAGAAGAAGCAGGAAAATCGCGATCGCATCAGTCGCGGGCGAACACTGGCAGGCTGATGTAGTATTTAGTAGTAGAGAATATTAAAAACGGGGGCGTGTAAGCGCCCGTTTTTTTATATAGCGCCGTTGCTTGTCAGCACGGCAGTATAGTCGGCAGATTTGCGATGCTGTTTGATGATGGATAATACCGTATCGCCTGCAGGGCCGGTAGCGTTGAGATTGCGGCCTTCGGCGACAAAAAAACCAATAAATTCTTCAAAGTTTTCCAATCGCATGGATTGGTAGGCTTTTAATAATACATGGAAGTCGGCATCGCTGCCTTCAGCAGTTTGTACGGTTAAAAAATCTTTAACTCGCTGTTCTGTCCATACTTCGTCAAGTACTTTTTCTTTGTCTTTCTTAAGTGCCATAGTCGTTTACCTGGTTTGCTTTCAGTCATTGTGCTTGCGGCGTACAATGAGGATTAGGAGTTTAATTTTTGCATCAGTATTTTGTTGACCATGCCGGGGTTGGCTTGGCCTTTTGATGCTTTCATAATTTGACCAACAAAAAAGCCAGTCATTTTTTTTCGTTTATCGGCGTCTGCATTGCGATAATTAGTGACCTGCTCGGGGTTGCTGTTTATTACTTCGTCTACCATGGCTTCCAAAGCGCCAGTGTCTGACACTTGCTTTAAGCCTTTGGCTTCAATAACGGTATCGGCGTCACCCTCGCCACTCCACATGGCTTCAAAGACTTCTTTGGCAATTTTTCCGGAGATTGTATTGTCTTTAATTCGGGTAATCAGCTCACCAAGATGCTCGGCGCTAACCGGTGATTGCCGGATTTTTAATTCGTCAGTGTTAAGCTTTGCCGATACATCACCCAGTATCCAGTTGGCAGCAAGTTTGGGGTCATGGCAACTGGCACTGGTCGATTCAAAGTAGTTTGCTAAATTGGCATCGCCGCTTAATAGTCCGGCATCGTAATCTGACAAGCTGTAGTCGGTTATGAATCGAGCTTGGCGAGCGGCAGGCAATTCTGGCAGTTGCGCGCGGATAGCTTCGATATAGCTGTCATCTATTTCGACGGGTAACAGATCGGGGCAGGGGAAGTAGCGGTAATCGTTGGCTTCTTCTTTGCTGCGCATAGAGCGTGCTTGTTTGGTGTCGCCATTGTATAAGCGGGTTTCCTGAATGATCTTACCGCCGTCTTCCAGAATCTCAATTTGTCGCTCAACTTCAAGGGCGATGGCTTCTTCCATAAATTTGAATGAGTTGAGGTTTTTAGTTTCGGTGCGAGTACCAAATTCCTCTTCGCCTTTTAAGCGCACTGATATATTAACGTCAAAGCGCATCGAGCCCTGAGACATTTCGCCATCAGAGATGCCTAGCGAGGTGACAATCGAGTGCAGTTTTCTAGCAAATTCGACGGCTTCTTCTGAATTGCGCATGTCCGGTTCAGAAACAATTTCAATCAGTGGTGTGCCGGCGCGATTTAAATCAATGCCGGAGCTGCCGTGGTTGTCGCCGCTAAGCCCTTCGTGTAAAGATTTACCTGCGTCTTCTTCCAAGTGGGCATGGTGAATCCGGATGGTTTTGCTGCTGCCATTTTTTAGTTGAATCTCTACGGTGCCAGCACCAACAATGGGAAAATCCATTTGGGTGGTTTGATAGCCTTTAGGTGAATCCGGATAAAAGTAATTCTTGCGATCAAACACCGAGCGTTTATTAATGTCGGCATCAATACCTAAGCCAAACATAATCGCGTAGCGCAGCGCCTGCTCATTTAATACCGGTAAAGTGCCCGGCATCGCCAGATCTACCGCGCTTGCCTGGGTATTGGGTTCGGCACCAAAAGCCGTGCTGGAAGCAGAAAATATTTTACTTTGAGTGGCCAGTTGTACATGCACTTCAAGGCCTATGACGGTTTCCCATTCCATGATTTAGCCCTCCACCTGAATGTTTACTGGTTGTTGTTGATGCCAGTCGGTGGCTTGCTGGAATTTATGCGCAACATTTAACATTTTTGCTTCCGCAAAATAATTACCGGTTAATTGCAAGCCGGCAGGTTTACCTTCAACTAAGCCAGCTGGAATTGACATGCCAGGCAAACCAGCGAGGTTGGTGGAGATGGTATAAATATCTTCCAGATACATCGATACCGGGTCGTTGGATTTTTCTCCCAGCTTAAATGCTGTGTTGGGTACGGTCGGCCCCATAATAATATCGACGTCGTTAAAAGCGGTGACGAAATCATTTTTAATTAGGCGGCGAATTTGTTGCGCTTTGCGATAGTAGGCATCATAGAAGCCCGCCGACAAGGCATAAGTGCCAATTAAGATGCGACGTTTAACTTCTTCACCAAACCCTTCTTCACGAGTGCGGGTATATAAATCGTGTAAATCCTTTGGGTCTTTACAGCGATAGCCATAACGGACACCATCAAAACGCGATAAATTTGCTGAGGCTTCCGAGGGCGCAATAATATAGTAGCAGGGGACAGCCAGGTGAGTATTGGGTAGCGAAATTTCTTTCACAGTGGCGCCCAAGGCTTCGTATTCTTTGATAGCGGCTTGTATAGCTTGCTCGATAGCAGGGTTAAGGCCGTCACCGAAATACTCTTTGGGTAGGCCAATGGTTAACCCCGATAAATCATCATTAAGGGTGGCGGTGTAATCCGGTACTGGTTGATCGATACAGGTAGAATCTTTCTCATCAAATCCCGCCATTACATTTAACATGAGTGCGGCATCTTCTGCGGAGCGAGTCATCGGGCCGCCTTGATCCAGGCTGGAAGCGAAAGCAATCATGCCGTAGCGTGAAACTCGGCCATAGGTTGGTTTAATCCCGCTAATACCACACAGCGCGGCGGGTTGCCGGATAGAGCCGCCAGTATCGGTGCCGGTTGCTGCAGGTGCTAGTAGCGCAGCAACGGCAGCGGCACTACCACCAGAAGATCCGCCAGGTACGCACTCGGCATCCCATGGGTTTTTAACCGCGCCATAAAAACTGGATTCATTGGAAGAGCCCATGGCGAACTCATCCATATTGGTTTTGCCTAGTGAGACGGTGCCTGCCTGATTGAATTTTTCTATGACTGTGGCGTTATAGGGCGGAATAAAGTTATCCAGCATTTTTGAACCGCAGCTGGTTTTTACGCCAGCGGTACAAAAAATATCTTTATGCGCGAGTGGCACGCCGGTAAGCGCCTCAGCCTCGCCGTTAGCGCGCTTGCTATCGGCGGCCTTTGCTTGGGTCAGAGCGAGTTCAGGGGTGACGGTGATAAAACTGTTATAGCTGCCGTCCATTTTCTCAATACGATTAAGAAAGTGCTGGGTTAGCTCGACACTGGAAAATTCTTTGTTGGCTAAACCGTTGCTCAGTTCAGCCAGTGTTTTGTTGTGCATGAAGTTTCCCTTAGGGATATCGGGCGTCTTTGCCTTTGGCGGACGCGGGGTATTGAGTTAAGGGCTGTGTGATTACAGTCGCCCCATTATAAATGACAGAATTCAATCGCTATTCAATAACTTTGGGTACCAGATAAAGGCCGTTTTCTGCTTGGGGGGCAATGGCTTGAAATCCGTCACGTTGGTCGGATTCTGCAACAAGGTCGGCGCGTAAGCGCTGGCTGGCATCCAAGGGGTTAGCCATAGGTTCTACATCGGAGGTGTCTACTGCTTGCATTTGGTCCACCATCGCAAGGATGTCATTGATACGTGCAGCCAGCTCTGGGACATGGTTGTCGTCCACATGGATACGGGCCAGCGTGGCTATTTTTTCTATCTCGGAGTTTTCAACGGACATTGCTACAGGCTCTGTTTATCGTGCGGGTTCTGATTTTGAAATTTATCTGGCTCAAAGGAGGCGATAAGTCATTATAAACGCTAAACTTATCACATTTCTGCCTTGCTCTAAATCCCTGCCGTTGTTAGAGTGGCAAATTTATTGCAGGCTGTGAAAAAGATGGCCAAAAGCTGTCGCCAAAAACCAATAATAGGCGATTTTTCTGTGCTTTCGCCAAATACATGACAGTATTTGAATTTTAGTGCGTGCCGCTGTCAATTTGTGGTTGCGCCCAAGGTGAATTATTTAGATGTTTAAAAGATTAAGAGGTCTGTTTTCCAACGACTTGTCCATTGATTTAGGCACTGCAAATACGCTGATATATGTACGTGAGCAGGGCATCGTGTTGGATGAACCCTCGGTTGTTGCCATTCGTATTCATAATGGCCAAAAAACAATAGAGGCGGTAGGTACCGATGCCAAGCGGATGCTGGGTCGTACTCCTGGCAATATCACTGCCATTCGGCCTCTGAAAGACGGCGTTATTGCAGACTTTCAGGTGACTGAAAAAATGCTGCAGCATTTTATCTCCAAGGTTCACCAAAACAGTTTTATTCGTCCTAGCCCTCGGGTGTTAATTTGTGTGCCCTGCAAATCGACCCAGGTTGAGCGCCGTGCCATTCGTGAATCTGCTCTGAGTGCGGGTGCCCGTGAGGTGCGATTGATTGAAGAACCTATGGCCGCTGCGATTGGTGCCGGTTTGTCGGTGGAAGAAGCCACAGGTTCAATGGTGGTAGACATTGGTGGCGGTACCACCGAGATTGCTATTATTTCACTGAATGGTGTGGTCTATTCAGATTCGGTGCGGGTCGGTGGCGATCGTTTTGATGAGGCGATCGTCTCTCATGTTCGTCGGGCCTATGGCAGCCTCATCGGTGATGCCACCGCAGAGCGAATCAAGAAAGAGATAGGCTGTGCGCATAAAGACAGTGAGCTTCGGGAGATTGATGTTCGTGGTCGCAATTTGGCTGAGGGTGTGCCCAGAAGCTTTACTCTTAATAGTGACGAAATTCTTGAAGCTTTACAGGAGCCGGTAACGGCTATTGTGCAATCGGTTAAGCGCGCGCTGGAGCAAGCTCCTCCGGAATTGGCAGCAGATATTGCCGAAACCGGTATTGTGTTGACTGGTGGTGGCGCCATGTTGCGTGACCTCGATCGTTTAATCTCTGATGAGACGGGTTTGCCGGTGTTGGTAGCGGATGATCCATTGACTTGCGTAGCCCGTGGTGGCGGTAAGGCATTGGAGATTATGGATCGTCATAATATTGATCTGTTATCGACTGAATAAATTGTTCTCTCTAAAGCTGACGGGATAAGTTAACTCTCAATGTGTTGGTAAGAACCGCATATTCAGAGCTAGACCTGAGGGCCGTGTGCCTGATTATTTAAAGTACGGGGTCGACTTATTAAGCCGCTATTCGTAAAAGGTCCTTCCATTGGTACTCGCTTGTTATTGCTGAGTGCTATCGCTTTTGTGCTGATTTTTGCTGGCCAGCGTTATGCCTGGTTTCAGCAAATAGACGCCAAACTCTCCGTGATCGCTACGCCTTTTTATTGGGTGTCTGATATTCCTGCCAAAATTTCCGAATGGGGCGAGCTCAATATTCGCAGCCGCGAAAACCTGGTGGATGATAATGAAAAACTGCGGGCAGAAACCTTGCTGCTGAAAGCGCAAGTGCAAAAGCTAGCTTCGCTGGAAGCAGAAAATGTTCGCTTACGAGAGCTGCTTAATTCCTCAGCATTATTGAATGACAGTGTGTTGGTTGCTGAGATGATGGGCGTATCGCCGAACCCTTTGCATCATGAAATCATTGTTAACAAAGGTGAAACGGCTGGTTTATATATTGGCCAGCCGGTTATCGATGCGCTGGGCTTGATGGGGCAAATTGTCGAAGTCGGCCCGCTACAAAGCCGGGTTTTACTGATTACCGATGCGACTCATGCCATACCAGTGCAGGTGAACCGCAATGGTGTGCGCAGTATTGCCGAGGGTGTGGGATTATTGGATGAGTTGGTGTTGCAGCATGTAGCAGCAACCACGGATATCAAGGTAGGTGATCTTTTAGTGAGCTCAGGGTTAGGTCAGCGTTTTCCGGTGGGCTATCCTGTTGCTACTGTCACTGAAGTGACCATTGATCCGGGGCAGCCTTTTGCCACGGTGAAGGCTACGCCACGCGCTGCTCTGGATCGCAGTCGTCATGTGTTATTAGTATTCAGTAATAAAAATAAACAAGCGGGCAATGAATCCGCTAATCAAGCGGCCTCAGCAACAGCGGCGGGGGGGCAGCGCTAATGAATCGGGCGAATGGGCGCGGGGTGATTGCGTTAAGCTTGATTGTGGCGCTGTGGTTGGCGATTGTGCCATTACCACTGTGGGCGCAATGGGGGCGGCCAGCATTGGTAGCGATGGTGTTATTGTATTGGGTCATCGCGTTGCCTGAGCGGGTGGGTATTGGCATCGCTTGGTTAGTTGGCATCGTGCAGGATGTAGTGACGGGGCTCCGTTGGGGCAAAATGCATTTTCATTGGCGGTACTTTCTTATTTGGCATTGATTCTATATCAACGCCTGCGGATGTTTACCCCAATACAACAAGCCATGGTGGTGTTTGTTTTAATTGGTTTGAATCAGTTGCTTGGCAATTGGGTGCAAACCTTACACGGTACAGTTTCTCCAGATTTAAAGTTTTTGCTGCCTGCCTTAGTGAGTGCATTACTATGGCCTTTGCTTTCTGAGTTTCTGCGCTTACTACGCAGAGCTTACTATGTCAGTTAAGTGTAGGCTCTGTCGATGGATTCTGGTTTAACACCAATCTACTTAGCCTCTCAATCTCCGAGACGGTCCGAGCTACTGCAACAAATAGGGGTACACTTTACCAAGCTGGATGTAACCGTAGATGAAACGCCATTGGACCGTGAGCTGCCCGAAGCCTATGTCAGCAGAGTAGCCTTGGCAAAGGCGCAATCGGGGTGGCAGTTAGTGGAGGAGTCCGGGTTGCCAGCTTTACCCGTGTTGGGTGCGGATACGACAGTTATCTACGCGGGTGAAATTATGGGTAAGCCCGTTGATCGTGAGCATGGCTTAATGATGCTGTCGAAGCTAGCGGGTAATACCCATCAAGTGATGACGGCAATCAGTTTTTGTTATCAGCAACAGCTCGTTTCGGCACTTAGTGTGACCGCGGTGACTTTTCGGCCCATAACCCCGCAGGAGCTTCAGGATTATTGGGATACTGGAGAACCTAAAGGCAAAGCCGGTGCCTATGCTATACAGGGCTTGGCCGCCGTATTTGTCGAGCAAATTCGGGGCAGTTATTCAGCCGTGGTGGGTTTGCCATTATTGGAGACGCATCAGCTACTACAAAAAATTAACGTGCGGAAATGAAACTGTTTAAACGTTTGATTCCAATATTAATACTCTAATACCTACAGTGAAGTCTGCGATGAGCGAAGAAATATTAGCCAATATAACGCCCACTGAAACCCGGGTAGCGATAGTTGAAAACGGTATGCTGCAAGAAGTTTATATCGAGCGGGCGGCTACCAAAGGCATTGTTGGGAATATATATAAAGGTAAAGTGGTACGTGTGTTGCCAGGTATGCAGGCGGCATTTGTTGATATTGGTTTAGAGCGCACCAGCTTTATTCATGCTTCGGATATCGCCAGTATTGATAAAGATGGTGTCGAACAGCGCAGTAATGAGGCGCTGGATATCCGTAGTATGGTGTGGGAAGGGCAGAGCTTGATTGTGCAAGTTATCAAGGACCCTATTGGCACCAAGGGCGCTCGGTTGACCACTCACTTATCAGTTCCATCCCGCTACCTGGTTTATATGCCGCACACACGTCATTTAGGTGTTTCGCAGCGAATTGATGACGAGGCTGAGCGCAATCGCTTGCGTGAGTTAGTAGAGCAATGTATTGCCACCGAAGGTATGGAGAAATTGGGCGGATTTATTCTGCGCACGGCTGCTGAAGGTGCCGGTGGTGATGAGGTGCTAGCTGATATTCAATACTTTAAACGCTTATGGGCAGCGTTAGAGAGAAAAATAAAAGAGCGTTCTGCGCCCTCCATTATTTATGAAGACCTCCCTTTATATATGCGGACAATGCGAGATCTGGTACGGCCGGAAATGGAAAAAATTCGTATTGATTCCCGGGAAAGTTTTCAAAATGTAAAGCAGTTCGCTGAAGATTATATTCCTTCCATAGAAGATCGTATTGAATACTATCCGGGTGAAAGACCAATTTTTGATCTATATGGCGTTGAAGATGAAATTCAAAAAGCGCTGGGTAGAAAGGTTGAGCTAAAATCCGGAGGTTATTTGATTATTGATCAAACCGAAGCAATGACCACCATCGATGTTAATACCGGTGGTTTTGTCGGACATCGAAATTTGGAAGAGACGATTTTTAAAACCAATCTGGAAGCGGCTACATCTTTATCACGACAATTGCGGCTCCGTAATCTGGGTGGAATCATTATCATTGATTTTATCGATATGAAAGACCCTGAACATCGCCGGCAGGTTCATCGGGCGTTAGAAAAAGCCATGGAACACGACTATGCCAAAACCATCATCACTGGTGTTTCAGAGTTGGGCTTGGTTGAAATGACTCGCAAGCGTACGCGGGAAAGTCTTGAGCATGTGATGTGTGAGGATTGTCCCGTGTGTCAGGCTCGCGGTTCAGTTAAAACGGCTGAGACTATTTGCTACGAAATATTTCGTGAAATATTGCGCGAAGCCCGTGCCTATGACAACGATAAATTATTAGTGCTGGCGTCGCAGTCGGTGGTTGACCGGTTACTTGATGAAGAATCCGCCAGCGTGGCAGATTTAGAAGAGTTTATCGGTAAAAGTATTCAGTTTCAGGTTGAGACCATGTACAACCAGGAACAGTTTGATGTGATCTTATTGTAGCGGATTTAATTAATTCTTATGCTCAAGCAAGGCGCCATCATCATTAACCGTGTGTTGTGGACTGTAATAGTCACGCTGTTGGTATTGTTTGCGTTGTATATTAGCGTCGGGCGTTACTACATTCGGTATGTAGAAGATTACCAGCAGCAGTTAGTCGCTGAGTTTGTGGATATTACCGGCCTGCCGGTAACGGTTGCCAGACTTTACGGCGAGTGGTCGAAATTATCGCCAGTCCTCACCATGGAGTCAGTCGTATTAGCCGCTCCTGAAGATCGGCAGCAAGCGGTATTGGTAATTGAAAACTTCAGTGTACAACTTGATTTAATCGATAGTTTATTAAGTCGTAGTATTCAAATCAGAAAATTATTAATTAACGATGCCAGAGTTTCTTTGTTAGAGGATTCTCCGGGACATTGGGGATTACAAGGTTATGGTACTGGCGATCGTGGCGTAGAAACGACTATTGATCTTGATAACCTGATTGATCTGCTGCTCACCGTTGAGGACGCAGAGCTGGTAAAAACGGAAATAAAACTACGCTATGAGGATGAAGGTGAGTCAGCGTTAGTTATTAACGAATTATCGTTGAATAGGGATCAGAATTTCAGGCGTATGCGCTTGCAGTTACTTATGGATGAATCTGCCAAGCCCGTGGTGGCAATTGTTGAAGCGAGTGGAGACCCTAGAGAGCAAGATGTTTTTTCCGCAAAGGCCTACATTAATCTGGATCAATTAGATTTCAAATCAAAGTTACCGCTACTACAGGGTTTGGGTATTGATCTTCAGGAAGCTGCTGTTAATAGCGAGTTGTGGCTGGACTGGCAGCCTAATACGGAAATTTTACTGCAAGGCTATATTGATATTCCTTTCGTAGATATTGCCGCGTTTAGTGGTGAGTCGTTGGCACCGCTGGAGAATTTTGAGCTGGCCTTTAGGGCGGAGAAGTCTGGCAGTAGCTGGCAAGGATGGATTCCTAAGCTGAGTACGCAGTGGCAGCAACAGCATTTTGAATTTGAGAATATACAGTTCGCCGCTTCTCCGGGTGAGCAATCAATATCAATGCCAGAATTTAATGTTGAGCAGGGGATGCAGCAGCTATTAGCGCTTGATTTGCTGGGCGAAAAAATTAAAGAAACATTGTCGACGCTGGCGCTTACTGGAATGCTGGAAAATATTCGATTGCGTATGGAAACTGCAGTTGCAGTTAAAGAAAATAGCAGAAAAGTGTTGCGGCAAGTTAAACCCACAGAGAAAAAACTTGCTGAAAAATTTCAAGTACAGGCGAATTTGCTCAATATAGGCTTGGCTCCCTGGAAGGGCGCCCGGGTGCCAGCAATGTCAGTGGTTATGTAGAGGTGGCTATTGATAATGGTGATATTGGCGGTGTTGTGGAGCTTGATAGTCAACAGTTGTCAATGGCGTTCCCTTTAGTCTATGAGCAGCCGCTCCCGTTTGAGTCAGCCACTGGTAGGTTGCAATGGCGACTGGAAAATAACCGTGTATTTGTTGATAGCGGTCCGTTGAATATTTCAACCGAGCACGGCCCCGTCACGGCATTGTTGGATTTGGATTTACCAACTGAGGCGGATGATGAGTTGCCGCCTACCATGGATCTAACAATTGGTCTTCGTGATACTCCTGCCGCTTACCGTGATCGTTATATTCCGTACATATTAAGCGAAGACTTTCGGCGGTGGTTGGCAACTAGTATCACCGCAGGCCAGGTTATCGATGGCGCTTTCTTATACCGCGGTTCCTTGCGTAAGGGTGATACGGGTAATCGAACTGTGCAGCTGTACTTCAACGTCGCTGATGCGGAGTTAGATTATCATCCTGATTGGCCTGGATTAACGGCAATTGATGGGGTGGTGGTGATTGATGACGCTGATGTCGATGTTTTAGGAAGAAAGGCTAATATTTTCGGACTGGATGTGGCGAGTGCTGAAGTGCATGTGAGTACTCGCGAAGAGCAGGATTTATGGTTGACGGTAGCTGCGCAAGCAGTAGGTGATAGTCGAGACGCCTTGCGTATTGTCAATGAGAGTATGATCAATAATTTTGTAGGTGGAGCATTTAATAGCTGGGAATTGGCTGGTAAAGCGGATGCAGCTATAAAGCTTGATATTCCTCTTGCAGGCACTGATGAACAGCCAGTGATTGATGTGGCAGTTGATTTATCCGCTTCGACATTATCCATTCCTGATTATCGCGTTAAATTTGATCATCTGAATGGTCGTTTGAATTACAACACCGGAAAAGGTATTTCGGCAGTGGGCATTACTGCGCGTTTTTTTGAAAAGCCAGTACAGTTGCAAGTTGCTCAAAATGACGGGAATGTAGTGGTGGTTGATATTAACAGTAGTGTAGATATGCGTGATGTGCAGAGCTGGAGTCAGCAAGCGGCAGTAAGCTTTACCAGTGGTGTGGCAGACTTTAACGCACAGGTCAGAGTGGCACCTGAAGGTGGTGATAGTTTGTTTACCATACAATCTGATTTAGCTGGTGTTGCTATAGATTTACCCGCCCCGTATGCTAAAACGGCAGAGAGTGCTTTACCGTTTTTGTTAGAATTGCCGATAGGTCAGTTGCCGTCTTTACTAACAATGAAGCTGGCAGAGACAGCGGAGTTGCAATTAATTATTGCTGATGATGGCGTAACCAGCGGCGTTGTTGTATTGGGTGAAGCTCAGAGTTTACAACACGAAGAGGGCTTTCTAACAGTCGTGGGCGCGATTGATAATATGAATTATGATCAGTGGCAGCCAGTATTTAATCGTTATTTGGATGCTGACAAGGCATTGGCAGAAACTCGGATTGAGTTGCCGGAAGAGTCAGTGATGTCAGTAAAGGTACGCGATTTTTCTGTCGCACAATTTGATGGTTTTGAATTGCAGTTTGAAAGCTCGATAATCAATGCTATTCGTCAATCAGATACCTGGTGGCTGGCCGTTGAAAATGAAGTGCTGGCGGGCGAGTTAGTTATTGCTGATGATGCAAGTTTGCCATTGAGGGCAAACTTGCAGCGTTTGAAGTTGCCTGGTTTAGAAGAAAATGAAATAGAGCCAGAGAAAACGACTGAAGCGACGGCTGTGGCAGCTGCAGTAACTGATGATGAAACGAGCGAGGCTGCAATGCAGCCACAAAAATTTAGTGCGCTAAATTTGGACTTGGATATTGAACAGCTCAGTTTTGGAGAGCAGGATTACGGCAGTATTGCTGGGAATATTCGTGGTAGTGAAGAACAGTTATTAATAAATAATTTGTCGATGGATATACGCGGTCTAAAAATTTCGCCGGATAATCCAGCAACGATGGAGTGGATGTCCACAGAAACTGGCCAGCAAACTCGCTTTTCCGGATTATTGGAGTTTGCCAACATTGGAGACTCATTGGAACAGTGGAGTTATGAGCGAGTTGTAGAGTCAAAACGAGGTCAGCTTTCAGTGGATTTTACCTGGCCTGGCGCTCCGAATGAATGGAGTCTTAATCATTCTGAGGGTTCTATTTATCTTCAACTTAAGGACGGTCGATTTTTGAAGGCCTCCGGGACTGCTTCAGGGACATTAAAAGTAGTGGGCATTGTTAACTTTACTAATATCTTGCGACGTTTGCAGTTGGATTTTTCGGATGTCTCTAATAAGGGAATTGCCTTTGATCAGATTGAGGGTGAGGCAATTTTGGAAGATTCCCGGTTAGTTATTGTTGATGACCTTGTAATCAAAAGTCCTTCAAGTAGTTTTGCGTTGCGTGGCGATGCGGATATGTTGGCAAAGCAGTTGGATATGGATTTATCAGTCACTTTACCCGTGGCTAGCAATCTACCTTGGATTGCAGCTTTGGCGGGTGGCTTGCCGACGGCGGCGGGTGTGTATGTGGCGAGTAAAATATTTGAAAAGCAGGTGGATCGATTTTCCAGTGCCGTTTATAGCGTAAAAGGTGACTGGAATGATCCGGCGTTAACCTTTAAGCGGGTATTTGACGATAGTAAATCCTTTCATGCACAGGCTGCAAAAAAAGCGGCAGATAAAGCGGCAGAAAAGGCGGCAGAAAATGCGGATAGTGAGGTTAACAGTGAGGCCAGCGCTGGAGATGTACTACCCTAGTAATTGAAACGATTAAAGAGTAGGAACAGAAAGTGAAAAATTCTCGTGTCGCCGCCATTCAGATGGTGAGTGGAAATAATTTAAACTTAAATTTAGCAGCGGTGAAACGGCTGGTAACCAGTGCTGCGCAAGCTGGGGCCGGGTTAGTGGTGTTGCCAGAAACCTTTGCAATGTTCAGCGCCAAAGGGCAGTACAGCCTGGGTGTTCAGGAAGTATCAAACGCTGCTGTTGTTAGGCCTTTTATTGCTGCACTTGCTAAAGATCTGGGGATCTGGATTGTTGCTGGTAGCATCCCCATGGCTGATGGTAAGGCCAATGATGATCGGGATAATAATAAAGTCTATTCAGCAAGTTTGGTTTTTAATACACAGGGGCAAGAAGTTGCCCGCTACAATAAAATGCATTTATTCGATGTCGATGTGGCGGATCAACAGGGTAGTTATCGGGAGTCGGATACTTTTTTATTTGGTGATCAAGTCGTGGTTGTCGATACCCCTTTCGGGCGGCTGGGCTTGTCAGTCTGTTATGACCTGCGTTTTCCTGAGTTTTATCGTGCGATGTTTGCACAATCAGTGGATATTATAGCGGTACCCGCAGCTTTTACCTTACTGACCGGGCAAGCCCATTGGTTGACGCTGTTAAGGGCGCGGGCGATTGAAAACCAGTGTTATGTCATTGGTGCCAATCAAGGCGGTGAACATAGTGCCAAACGCAGTACCTCGGGTGGCTCGGTGATTATCGATGGCTGGGGTACAGTGTTAGCGGATATGGCTATGGGTGAGGGCTATGTTGCGGCGGATATTAATTTAGAGGCGTTATCTGAGTGGCGGCGGGCAATGCCTATTCATCAACAGCAGCGCTTTAATGTAGTTAAAAATTAATAGTCTGGTGACTAGTAGTAGCTCAGTTTTTTTAAGCTGCCGCGCGCTTCAATTCTGTTGTCATATATCCGCTAATTCGCGCAAATAGCGAAATAATTTGCGCGCAGCAGCGGGCGGCTTATTATTGGTTTTTTCTTTATTGGCTTGTATTACTAATTGACGCAGATGCTGGCGTTCGGCTTGTGGGAATTTGGCCATCACTTCTTCAACCGCATTGGGGCCATTTTCAATTAATTGGTCGCGCCACTGTTCCAGTTGGTGAAATGCTTTGGCATCTTCTTTGCGCCCATCTAATAGTTTTTGGTAAGCAGCACTCATCGCCTCGGTATCAGTTTTGCGCATGAGTTTGCCGATGTACTGCATCTGCCGGCGTAGACCTTCTTTGTGTTTGATTCTGCGAGCGGTGTGAATCGCTTCTGCAAGTATGGGGTCATCAAGTGGAATAGTGGCCAGCTGCCCATTACTCAGTTTGACAATATTTTCGCCCAGCTCTTGTAATTTGAGCATGTCATTTTTCATTTCAGTTCTGCTGACGTAGATAATTTCTTCTGGTTCAGCAAACGGGTCTTTATCTTTGTTTTTCATAATTTTCTACGCTACATATAAAACCAGGTGGCCAATCCCAGAAAGGACATAAAGCCAACTACGTCAGTTACGGTGGTCAGTACTACGCCCCCGGCTAAAGCAGGATCAATTTTCATTTTCCGCAATGCCAGTGGAATTATCGCTCCGGCGAATGCCGCGGTGATTAAGTTAATAATCATCGCGCTAGCAATAATGACACCCAGCATAGAGTCATCAAACCACATGGCGGCTGCAAAGGCGACGACTAACGACCAGGCTAAGCCGTTGATGGCGCCTACCATTAATTCCTTGCTGATAAGCCAGCCGGTGTTGTTGCTACCTATTTGGCCTAACGCCATACCACGTATAACAACCGTTAAAGTTTGGGTGCCGGCGATACCACCCATGCTGGCTACAATCGGCATTAATATCGCTAGTGCTACTACTTTTTCAATCGTGCCTTCAAAGACGTTAATCACCGCTGAAGCTAAGAATGCAGTGAGTAAATTAATACCAAGCCATATTGCTCTGCGTGGGGCAGTTTTTAAGATCGGGGCGAAGGTATCTTCGTCTTCATCCAGGCCGGCCATACTCATAAGTGAGTGGTCGGCATCTTCCCGGATAACATCTACGACATCATCGATGGTGATACGGCCTAATAATTTACCATTAGCGTCAACAACTGGCGCAGACACCCAGTCATTGCGCTCAAATAATTGTGCAACTTGACCATCGTCCATGGTTGCAGGAATGGGGTCCAGTTCGGTATCCATAATTTCCCTGACGGTTACCGAGGGGTCAGAAACCAGAATTTTACGTAACGAGAGCAGGCCGATATATTGGTCGCGCCGATTCACAACGATTAAGTTGTCAGTCATTTCCGGCAATTCTTCATGCCAGCGTAAATAGCGCAGTACCACGTCCATCGGTGTTTCCGGACGCACGGTAATAGCATCGGTATTCATCATACCGCCAGCAGTGTCTTCAGGGTAAGCCAGTACGTGCTCTACCCGCTGTCGATCTTGCTGGTCCATTAACTGTAAAACTTCACGCAATACTCTGTCAGGCAATTGCTGCAAAATATCGGCTATATCATCAGGTTCCAAGCCGCCGGTAATCGTTGCGACTTCTTCTGTATCCATATTCCTGAGGAACTGGCTTTGGATTTCGTCACTTAGGTAGGGGAATATTTCACTCTCGCGTTCAATATCAATCAGCCGCCAAATGACCGCTCTGGTTTTTGGTGGCGATGATTCAATAACGTGTGCGACATCAGGTGGTGGCAAGCCGTTAAGCATGCGCAACACCTGAATTGACGTGCCGTTCTCAAGCGCTTGAACTAAATCGTCCAAGTGCGCGAGCTGTTGATTGTTGTCAGCGGTGGCTGGCATTGATGTTGATTCCGAGAAATTGCCGGTGCTAACAGCGGCGAAGAAAAGTGCTAATGGCAGTTTAGGTGATGCCCGCCAATTATCCAGAAAAGCGGCTTAGACAACAATACAAGAAATAACAGATTTGGTGTAATTGCTAGGAGGATTTCTTTATTCGGCTTCTTCAAAGCGATTATTGATTAATTCGGTGAGTGCGTTCATCGCTCTTGCTTCATCACTACCGTCGCATTGTAAGTCCAGTTCGGTGCCCTTGCTTGCAGCCAGCATCATTACCGACATTATGCTTTTGCCGTCAACCAGCTTGCCATCTTTACCCGCTTTGATATCGCAGCCAAAAGCCGAGGCGGTGCTGACAAACTTGGAGGCGGCTCGGGCATGCAGGCCTAGTTTGTTGATAATCGTAATTTTGCTGGTGATCATAGGTTTATTAATATAATTGTTGTTATATTTTTTGCCGGTGTAATTCGCGATGGCGAACTTGCACATTCTCGTATGATGCCGCGAAGTGCTTGCCCAGGCGTTCAGCCATGTATACTGAGCGATGTTGACCGCCGGTGCAACCAATCGCCACGGTTATGTAGCTGCGGTTGTTGTGTTCAAACAGCGGCAGCCATTTGTGCAGGTATTGTTGAATGTCGCTGAACATCTCGTTTACTTCTGCTTGCTGGGCGAGAAAATCAATCACCGGTTGATTCTGCCCGGTCAAGGCGCGCAGATTTGGGTCCCAGTGTGGGTTGGGTAGGATACGGATGTCATAAACCATATCTGCGTCGACGGGAATGCCCTGTTTAAAGCCAAAGGACTGAAATAAGATCGATATTCCAGAGCCGGATTTTTCCAATACTCTGGTCTTGATTAAGGTGCGCAGTTCATGCAAGTTCATACTGCTGGTATCAATGGTCAAGGTGGCGATATTCGCAATGGGTTCTAATATTTTGCGCTCATTGATAATAGCTTCAGTCAGAGCCGTATGCTTATTACTGAGTGGATGCCGCCTGCGAGTTTCGCTGAAGCGTTTTATTAAGCGCTCGTTGTCAGCATCCAGAAACAGCAGTTCCATGTCCAGATTGTCGGGTTTGTTTTGTAGTAGCGCGACGAGTTGGGATAAATCCTGGCTGGCATTGCGCGCATCAACGCAGATGGCAACCTGATTGTGTTCGCGGGCGGTGCTATCCTGCATGTAGCTCACTACTTGTGGAATTAATACTACTGGCAGGTTATCAATGCAATAAAAGCCTTCGTCCTCAAGCAAGTTGAGGGCGGTGCTTTTGCCCGAGCCCGAGCGGCCACTAATGATAACCAGTTTCATGGATTTACCTTGATCTATAAATCGGTCGCGAACTATAGGGTTTTCTAAGTGGTTAAGCTATCAAATGACTGTTTGGTTTGGCAATGATTTCTTTTGGCTAGTGGGTAGCGGCCAGGGCATAAAGTGCTTCGCTATTGTCAGCTTCACGTAACTGTTGACAGAAGCCCTCGTCATTAAACATTTCGGCTATTTTGGCGAGGACTTTAAGGTGCTCGTCATGCGCTTGTTCAGGAACCAGTAGCACGAATAGTAAATCGACAGGATTGCTGTCGATAGAGTCGAAGTCTACTGCTTGTTCAAGTTTAATCAGTGTGCCAAGTATTTGATCGCAATTGGGGATGCGGCAGTGGGGGATGGCAATTCCATGGCCAAGGCCGTACTGCCCAGGCGCTCTCTGGCGATGAGGTGGTCGAATAACTGATCCGGATTTAATGTTGGGATGTCTTCGCTAATGACCTGAGCGATATTTTCCAAAACGCGTTTTTTACTACTGCCCGGTACACCACAAAGGGTGCGACCGGGGCTTAGGATGGAATTTAATTGCATGTTTGATTACTGCGGTACTTATTTAGGTTGAATAGGCGCGTTATCCGCAGCGTTAGCGGAATGCTGCACCTTGTTTTCTATTGATGTTTTTTTCTTTGTGTTTGAGTAGCTGGCGATCTAGTTTGTCAGTGAGATTGTCGATTGCTGCATACATATCTTCAGACTCACTGGCGGCAAATAAATCTGCGCCAGCAACATGGACAGAGGCCTCAGCTTTTTGTACTAGCTTATCTACGGTAAGAGTTACATCAGTGTTGGTTATGTTATCGAAATGTCGCTGTAATTTAGAGAGTTTAGTATTTACATATTCGCGCAGTGCGGGGGTGACTTCTACGTGGTGTCCGCTAACATTAATTTGCATAAGCTGCTCCTCTAGTTGTGCTAATAAAGGTACTCCTTTGAGTACCTAGCTGTCGAGTCAAAAAAGGCTTATCGGTATTAATTTTTTCTTCTTACATTCACTATAGCAAAGATATGACTGACTGGTGCTGGCCAAGAGCGGGGTGCTGGTTAAATGTTATACCAAGCGCTTCCGTTCATTGGAGGCGGTATCATCAATGACTCCCGGTATTTGGCAATAGTCCGTCGGGCGACCTGAATACCTTGATCGCCTAATACTAAAGTAATTTTACTATCGCTGAGCGGTTTCTTCGGGTTTTCATCAGCGACCAGTTTCTTGATCAGGGCGCGGATAGCTGTGGATGAACATTCTCCACCAGACTCGGTATTGACATGGCTGGAGAAAAAATACTTTAGCTCGAAAATGCCCCTGGGGGTGTGCATGTACTTTTGGGTTGTCACGCGGGAAATAGTGGATTCATGCATTTCAACCGCTTCGGCAATATCGTGCAGCACCAGTGGTTTCATCGCTTCTTCACCGTAATCCAGAAAGCCACGTTGGTGTTCTACAATTTTGGTAGCTACTTTCATTAAGGTTTCATTGCGGCTTTGCAGGCTTTTCAAAAACCAGCGTGCTTCTTGTAAGTTGTCGCGTAAATAATTGTTGTCATCGCTGTTGTCGGCCCTTTTTACTAACGCGGCGTAATCCGAGTTAATCCGTAATTTGGGCGCTATGTCCGGATTCAGTTCTACCACCCAGCGATCTTTAATTTTTTTGACATAGACATCGGGTACCACGTATTCAGTTTTGTCCGACGTAATAATCTCGCCCGGGTTGGGTGTGAGGCTTTGAATAAGTGCCAATACCTCTTTGAGTTGAGGCTCTTTGAGCTTGGTACGGCGCATCAGTTGTGCATAGTCGCGGTTACCCAATAAAGATAAGTGGCGGTCGATAATTTGCTTGGCTTCCTTTAGCCACGGGGTATCACTAGACAGTTGCTTGAGCTGAATCATCAGGCATTCTTGCAAATCCACGGCACCCACACCTGGAGGGTCGAATTGCTGGATACAATGTAGCACTGCTATGACTTCATCCAGCTCTATTTCGGCATTATCTTTCACCAGGCTGCTGTGAAGTTCGTCAGGTGTTTGCGTGAGCCTGCCGTTTTCATCGATGGCATCAATAATGGCTATGCCTATATCGCGATCAGTGTCTGACATGCGGGTTAAATTAAATTGCCACTGGAGGTGGTCCTGAAGGGACTCTGTGACGCTGTTGCGGGAGTCGAAATCGTAGTCGCCACTATCACTTGAGGATTGGCTGCTGACGGGGCTGCTGGACTGGTAGACGTCATCCCATTGGGTATCTACAGGCAGCTCCTCAGGAATACTGTCCTGCCATTCGCTATCAGCGGCAGGACCCTCCGAGTCTTCATTACTACTGGATTTGGTTTCAGTGCTTTGGCTGAAGTCGACCAGTTCGTTGGCTTCTGTGTTCGCGTCCCTAACGGTCTCTGGTTCAAGCTCTTCGTTGGCATCCAGCATCGGGTTGCTTTCGAGCGCCTGTTGGATCTCTTGTTGCAGATCAAGCGTGGAAAGTTGTAATAACTTGATGGCCTGCTGCAGCTGAGGCGTCATGGTCAGCTGTTGGCCAATTTTAAGCTGTAGCGATTGTTTCATAGGCTGTTGGGTGTACCCATACTGCATATCTCATTGTTTTTTCAGTAGTTTTAGATTATTAACTGAATATTTAGAGATATGGGTTTTAACGAATCTTACTGGCAGTGTAGCTATGGTTTTTGCTACAAGCAATCCTTATACCGATTTTGCGTAATAGTCCCAAATTTTACAATACAAATTGATGGCCGAGGTAAATATCTCGTACTTTTTGGTTGCTGAGTACCGTTTGAGCATCACCTTCGGCAATTATATAGCCCTCGCCGACGATATAGGCCTTCTCACAAATATCCAGCGTTTCGCGTACATTGTGGTCGGTGATAAGGACACCAATACCCATATCTTTAAGATGATTGATGATCTGCTTGATATCCGTCACCGAGATTGGATCAACCCCGGCAAACGGTTCGTCCAGCAACACAAAGGAGGGCTCTGTGGCCAGCGCCCGCGCAATCTCTACTCGTCGCCGCTCGCCGCCCGATAGAGCCATACCCAGACTATTGCGGATATGGGTGATGTGGAATTCCTGTAGTAGTTTCTCCAGTTTATCTTTGCGCTGCTGACGATTGAGGTCTTTGCGGGTTTCCAGGATAGCGCTAATGTTATCGGCCACTGATAACTTGCGAAATATAGAGGCCTCCTGAGGGAGGTAGCCAAGACCAGCGCGCGCACGACCGTGCATGGAAAGGCCGGTTAGATCTGTTTGGTTGAGCATTACATTACCGCTATCTGCGCTAACAATACCCACGATCATATAAAAGCATGTCGTTTTACCGGCGCCATTGGGTCCTAGTAACCCCACCACTTGTCCGCTGCGAATTTCAAGGGATACATCTTTGACTACCGGTCTGCCCTTATAAGCTTTGGCGAGATTATTGGCCTTCAGAACTGCCATCAGTGTCCTTGTGTGTTGCTTGATTATAATCAGGTGCGGTTGTGGCTTCAGTCGTTGCTTTAGTCTCAACAGCGGTAGTGGTTGGCGTATCAGTATTGTCTGGTTTGGGCTCCGGCACCAGCACCATGCGCACACGGGTAGACTCTTTTTTGCTGCCTCTCGCTTTTACCTGTTCCGATGACGTATTGTATTCGATTTTTTCCCCGCTAACGATATTGCCATTTTGGTTTATGCTGGCGTTGCCGCTTAGTACTACTAAATTTTTATTAAGCTGGTAGACAAGTTTGCTTGCGTTAGCTTTCATTGGTGGTTTGGTGGGATCAGACTGTTGTTCAAAAAACACTGGGTTGCCTTTTGCCTCCATTGATATTACCTGACGGTTTTCACTGCGAATAATAATATGATCCCCATTTATTTTAAGTGAGCCTTGAATAATCTGCACGTTCCCTACGTACTCGGTTAGTTCAATATTCTTTTTGGTTGTCTGACTGGCACGGTCAGCTTCAATATTGATTGGCTGCCCGCTATCTTCTGGCAAGGCCTGAGTCGGCAGGCTTACTAGGAAGCCGATGAGGCTTAGTGTGGTAAGTTGGAGTATCAATTGGGTCATAATGGTTACTTATTGGTTTAATGAGTATGAGGGTGGCTATAGCGTTGAGTCAATCGAGGGGGCTTCGCTATTTTTGCGATCAGGTTCATATTGGCCTCTTACTTGATGGAGTAATGTAATTGACTTATTGGCAAGATTTGCACTCATACCAATGCGCGGGTAAATCCGTTGGCGCTATGCAATGTTACCGGCTGCTCAGTATCGGCAAGTTTTTGATTTGGATAAATAAACAGCTGTGGTGTTTTTAGCGATGTGGTTTCGTCGTTGCTGACAATAACGACCTGTTGACTTAGATCGATTTTCTCACCTTCGTTATAGACTACGCCGGATTGGGCGCTAATCTGCCATTGCGTTAAGCCCTGATCGTGAAGAATAATCAGGGGATCAGCTATTTTGATGCTGTTGTTCACTGGGTTGTGTTTAATCTGGCTGCTATTAATAGTGGTGTCTATATTGCCCGCTTCGTCATATTGACGACTTGCCGCGTGGATGAGATAAAATTCCGAGCCCCGGTTTTCGTCAGCAGTTTCGTTGAATGCCGGCGGGCTGCCGGTATCAGAATAAATAAATAAAAACACCACAAGTATTAAGCTGGCGATGACCAAACCCAGAGTATTTTTACGTCGTCTATTCAGCAGCTGCATAAGCTTGAGCGCTATCCAATGAGTTCAAAAAATGAGGTGAAGGCCAAGTCGTTATAGTTATTGTAACTGTTTGCTTGGTAAAGTTCCCCGTGTCGTGGTCTTCAATATAGCTGAAGTGGTTGCTGCGTAGGGTGTCTTGCAGTTTAGCTTCAGTATCTACTGGTTATTGATTGAATTAAGCCACTCCAGCTTTTAATAAGTCGTGTAGATGAATTGCGCCAACAGGTTGGTTGTTCTCATCAACTACGGCTAGTACGCTGATTTTGCCATTATCCATGATCGCCAGCGCTTCAGCTGCTAGCATATTGGCGTTGGCCGTTTTGCAGTTGCGGGTCATGACGTCTGCAATCAGCGTGTTATGAATATCGATACTTTGATCCAGTGTTCGTCGCAAATCACCATCGGTAAAAATACCGATTAGCTTGCCGTCGCTATCGAGAATGGTGGTCATTCCAAGCCCTTTGGTGGTGATTTCCATCAACGCGTCACTCAGTTTGGTCTCTGGGTTAACAGCCGGGATTTCGCTGCCGGTATGCATGATATCTTCAACTTTGAGTAGCAGTCTGCGTCCCAGCGCTCCACCGGGTGAGAAAATGCAAAATCTTCAGCACTGAAACCGCGCGCTTCCAGTAGTGCGATGGCTAAGGCGTCACCCATGACCAATGTGACGGTGGTGCTGGAAGTAGGTGCTAAATCCAGCGGGCAAGCCTCTTGCAGCACACTGACATCGAGATTGGCATCGGCGGTTTTTGATAGTATCGAGTCGGCATTGCCGGTCATGCTGATAAGTGGAGTGCCCATTCTTTTTAGTAGCGGTAGCAGTGTAACCACTTCGGATGTGCTGCCGGAATTAGATAGCGCCAGCACAACGTCATTGGCAGTAATCATCCCCATATCGCCATGGCTGGCTTCGCCTGGGTGAACAAACATGGCAGGGGTACCGGTGCTGGCAAGTGTTGCCGCTATTTTAGTGCCGATATGCCCTGATTTCCCCATGCCGGTAACCACTACACGCCCTTACAGGCGAGCATTAACTCGCAGGCCTTGTCGAATTGGGCATCAATGCGATGGGTCAATTGGTCAACAGCATCCCGTTCCATTGTGATTGTGCGGATGGCTGATTGCTTGTAACTAGTCGTTGACATAGTGATGGTCCGGAAATTAGCTCATAGGGAACAGCAGGTAGTAATAAGCACCATAGACTAATAGTAGTAGCCCGCCTTCGACTCGACCAATACGACCGACGCTGGTGGACGCAGTTTGTTTAGCTCGATCGGGCGTGAAGAAATAATGGGCGCATAGCAGTGCGGTTAACAACAGTGTAATTGCCGTCATCGCAAGATAGTCGCGATTAAATACTTCGGGTTCTAATGCGGTTGGATTGATTAGTGCCGGCATCGCCATCACCGCTAATAAATTGAATAGGTTAGAGCCGATGACATTGCCAATTGCAATATCGTGATGGCCTTTCAGAGCGCTGGCAACCGTAGCAGCCAGCTCAGGGAGGCTGGTACCCACTGCGACGATGGTGAGGCCGATAATTAATTCACTGACCCCGAGAGATACGGCAATGTCTTTGGCTCCCCACACCAAAATGCGAGAGCTGATAATCAGCAGCACTAAGCCAATGATAAACAGCAGCCAGGCTTTTTTGCTGTCGATATCAGGGATATTTTCAACATCGGCTTCATGTTCTGCATCCGGTTGATGAGATTTGCTGGTGACTAAATAATAAAAAATGGCGGCGAGCATCAGTAGAAAAATGACGCCGTCAGACATACTCAAATAATTATCATTGACAAAAAAGATGACGGCGAGAGTGGCTGCTAACAGCAGAGGTATTTCGCGTTTGATCAGACCTTTGGCAATCGGGATGGGGGCAATCAGTGCCGTTACACCCAGTACCAAACCAATATTGGCTAAATTTGAACCTATCGCGTTGCCTACTGCCAAAGCCCCAGAGTTCTCTAGTGCAGCATTGATTGATACGATAATTTCTGGTGCGGAGGTTCCTATGGAGACAATAGTCAGTCCAATCATTATGGGCGCCATACCCAGTCCTTTGGCAATCCCCGCAGCGCCAGCGACAAAGCGGTCGGCACTCCATATAAGTCCGGCAAAACCAACAAGAATGGCAAAAATAGCTGTCGTCATAGAGGTTTTCTGTCTGTTTGGGCCTGTGTTGGCCGAGGTAAAATGAGGCTGCATTATATCGGCCTAAAATCAGATATAAAGGATTTAATGTGGCTAAAAATAATCAGCGATGAAAGTTTACTTTTACCGAGCGGAGATTTTCGTTACATTAGTCGGATTTTAAGGCTGCAAGTTAAGCCGTGTTTTTATTTGGGAAGAGAATTATGAGGTTATTTAAATCACTGCGTTCAAGTTTGTTGGGCCTGGCTGTGGTGGCTTTAGCGACAAGTGCTGGCTGGTTACAGGCTGAGGAAAAGGCAGACTTAACCGCGCATCAAGTGGTACAGGCTACGACTGACCGGGTGATGAAAATTATTGTGGAAGCGCAAGTTTATTATGACAAAGAGCCGCAGCGTTTTTACGACGAAATTGAAGGTGTGCTTTCCGATGTGGTGGACTTCAATAGTTTTGCCCGGGGTGTGATGGGACCTTATGCCAGTAAGCAAGCCTATATGGCGCTCAAAACCGGTGCCGAAAAAGAGGCATTCAAGCAGCGGATGGTACGTTTTAGCAGTACCTTTAAAGATGGTTTGGTGCAAACTTATGCCAAGGGGCTGTTGGCCTTTAATGGTAATAAAATTGAAGTGCTACCGGCAGCCAGTGATGTTGAAGGTGAAGGTAGTGTTACTGTAATTCAGCATATTCATGGCGATGCCGAGAAGCCTTACGAGGTGCAATATAAGATGCGCCAGAACAGTAAGGGTGACTGGAAGTTGCGCAATGTCACCATCGAGGCGATTAATTTGGGCAAGGTATACCAGAGCCAATTTAGTTCCGCTGTTCGTCAGTATCAGGGTGATATTGATAAAGTCATAGATAACTGGTCGGTTGAACCAGGTGCAGACAGCAATGCCGCCGACGACAGTGATACCGAGGCTGAGGGTTAATACCTCTGGCCTTTTCGGCTTTCCCCCTCGCTATTGGCTGGTGATTTTCGTACAATTCCCCGCCTTTCTACCCCTGCTATTGTGTTGTGTGGCGATCAGTTCAATTCGACCCCCCAAAACGCGATTATTAATCGATGATACTCTGCTAATCTTTGCTTTGGGATCAATCGCTGTCTGTAGGTAATTGGAGTTAATTATGCAGCCGGAACAAGTTAAAGAAATTCTACAGGCGCATTTGCCTGATTGTGATATTGAAGTCACGGGCGATGGCCGCCATTTTGATTTAGTCGTCGTTGGTGATGTTTTCGAGGGTTTAAATGCCGTGAAAAGACAGCAACTGGTTTATGCCGGCTTAAATGCCCAGATCGCTGATGGCACCGTACATGCAGTGAACATGAAGACTAAAACTCGCTCCGAAGCTGCTGAGTAAATGCTTGCTAGGCTCTTGAGTAAAGTCGCACACCCAATAAATAGGTATTGTTGATGGATAAGTTGTTAATCAGAGGTGGCGCTAGATTGGATGGAGAAATTAGGATCTCCGGCTCCAAAAACTCTGCGTTGCCTATATTGGCTGCCACCTTGCTGTGCGATGAGCCCATTACTATCAGCAATTTGCCCCACTTACACGACATTACCACCATGATCGCGTTACTGCGTTGTATGGGAGTGGATGTGGTGATTGATGAAAAGTTATCGATTGAAGTGCAGGCCAATACCATTCAAAACCTGACCGCACCTTATGAATTGGTAAAAACCATGCGCGCCTCGATTTTGGTGTTAGGGCCGATGCTGGCGCATTTTGGCGAGGCTAATGTATCTTTCCCTGGTGGTTGTGCGATAGGTAGTCGTCCGGTTGATTTGCACTTGCGAGGTCTGGAAGCGCTAGGGGCAGTTGTCGAAGTAGACGAAGGTTATATTCGCGCGAAAGTGGACGGTCGCTTAAAAGGCGCGCATATCCTGATGGATACCGTTACGGTCGGCGGCACTGAAAATATTATGATGGCGGCAGCTCTGGCTGAAGGAACTACCGTCATTGAAAATGCAGCGCGTGAGCCTGAAGTGGTAGATCTGGCTGACTGTATCAATGCCATGGGCGGTAAGGTCAGTGGCCATGGTTCGCCGACTATTACTATTGAAGGTGTTGAGCGTTTGCATGGTTGTACCTATGCAGTAATGCCTGACCGTATTGAAACTGGAACGTATTTGGTAGCGGCGGCAGCCACTGGTGGTCGTATTAAATTGAAAGATACTCGCTCGGATATATTAGAGGCGGTATTAGTTAAGTTGGAAGAAGCTGGCGCTAAAGTTGAGACCGGTCCAGATTGGATTACGTTGGATATGGAAGGTCGTAGACCGAAAGCAGTCAATATTAAAACAGCACCTTATCCGGCATTTCCTACGGATATGCAGGCGCAGTTTACCGCCATGAATGCGATTTCTGTTGGTACTAGTCGTGTGACTGAAACGGTATTTGAAAATCGGCTCAACCAGACTCAGGAAATGAACCGGATGGGCGCTCGTATTTCCATCGAGGGCAATACGGCAATCATTGAAGGTGTTGAGAAGTTACGAGCTGCACCGGTAATGGCATCTGATTTACGTGCTTCAGCCAGTTTGGTCATCGCTGGGTTGGTAGCGGAAGGAGATACGGTGATTGATCGGATATACCACATTGATCGTGGCTACGAATGTATTGAAGAGAAATTACAATTATTGGGGGCGAATATTCGTCGCCTGCCAAATTAATTCTGTCCGGTGTCTGGAAGCAGGTGCTGGCAACGACAATATTTATCGCAAAATTATGGATCAAGAAATTATTATCGCCTTAACCAAAGGCCGAATTTTAAAAGAAACGCTGCCTCTACTGGCTGCAGCAGGTATTGAGCCAGCTGAAGATATTAGCCAGAGTCGCAAACTTATTTTTGAAACCAATCAGCCTGATGTGCGGTTATTGGTGATTCGCGGTTCCGATGTGCCAACCTATGTGCAACATGGGGCTGCTGATATGGGCGTGTCTGGTAAAGACATGCTGTTAGAAGCTGGTGGCGCCGACTTATACGAGCCTCTGGATTTAAATATTTCAAAGTGTCGGTTGATGACAGCGGCAATGGTCGATAGAGCATTACCTAAAGGACGTATTCGTATCGCCACTAAATTTACCAATATCGCCAAACAATATTGTGCTCAGCGCGGTATTCAAGCCGATATTATTAAATTATATGGTGCGATGGAGTTGGCGCCTATTATGGATTTGGCTGACATGATTGTAGATATTGTTGATACCGGCAATACACTGCGAGCGAATGGCATGGAGCCGCGTGATTTAATTGCAGATATTAGTTCGCGGCTAGTGGTCAACCGAGCCGCGATGAAGCGTAAAAATCAGCGAATCAAACAATTAATTGAAAGCTTGCGGCAGGCGGTTGAGGCAGCAAAGTAAATGTCACTGAATATCACCAAATTAGATGCAAACGCTGCAGATTTTGAGCGGCGGCTGAATCAGCTACTGGCTTGGGAGTCTGTATCTGACGCGGCGGTAGTGACTGTGGTTGGTGAAGTGATTGCCGCGGTCAAGGCGGATGGTGATAAAGCGTTGTTGGAGTACACCAATCGCTTTGATCGGATGAATGCAGCCTCGGTGGATGTGTTAGAAATGTCGGCACAACAGCTTGCCGACTCACTGGCGAAAATATCCGTGGAAGAGCGCGCGGCTTTGGAACAAGCAGCGGCCAGAATTCGGCGTTATCACGAACATCAAAAACAGGAATCCTGGCGCTATACCGAAGCGGATGGCACGGTACTGGGGCAACAAATTACCGCGCTGGAAAAAATCGGCGTTTACGTACCCGGTGGTAAAGCGGCTTATCCTTCTACGGTATTGATGGATGTGATTCCGGCCAAGGTAGCGGGCGTCAGTGAAATTATTATGACCAGCCCTACGCCTGATGGTGAACTTAACCACATCGTATTAGCGGCGGCCGCAATAGCCGGTGTTGATCGGGTATTTACAGTGGGTGGTGCGCAGGCGATAGCGGCGCTGGCCTATGGCACTGAGTCTATCCCCAAGGTGGACAAAATCGTCGGGCCGGGCAATATCTATGTGGCGACTGCCAAGCGTCAGGTATTTGGTCAGGTCGGCTTGGACATGATTGCCGGGCCATCAGAGATTTTGGTGATTTGTGATGGCCAAACCGATCCGGACTGGATTGCGATGGATTTGTTTTCACAAGCTGAGCACGACGAAGATGCCCAGTCAATTTTGGTCTGTCCTGATGAGGGTTTTATCCTGCGGGTTGAACAAAGTATTGAAAAGCTGCTGCCTACACTGGAGCGTAAAGACATTGTTACTGAGTCACTAAAGAATCGTGCCGCATTAATCACCGTGACCGATTTGGCGCAGGCGGTAGAAGTCTGTAATCGTATTGCACCAGAGCACTTGGAGCTATCCGTAGAAAATCCGGATCAATTATTGCCGCACATCAAGCATGCTGGGGCGATTTTTATGGGACGCTATACCTCAGAGTCGCTGGGCGATTATTGTGCTGGCCCCAATCACGTATTACCTACATCCGGCACGGTGCGTTTTTCATCGCCGCTGGGGGTTTATGATTTTCAAAAGCGTAGCTCGATTATTCACTGTTCTGCTGAAGGTGCTTCCGAATTAGGTAAGATTGCTTCGGTATTGGCGCGCAGTGAATCCTTGACTGCCCACGCTCGTTCTGCGGAATATCGTATTAAAAAATAATTTTCTTGCGCTGGCATTTTAAAATGTGAATGCGCTGAACCATTCTGGATAATCCTGCTGCAGCAATCGTAGTGACATAATGAGTGAGACCGAGACCAATAACGGTTTTACTATGCGCACACCTTTACTAACGACTAACCCTGAACCGATTCGGCCACCAATGACCTGGCCTACCGCCATGGTTAAGCCTATCGTCCAGACAACGTGACCGCCCAGCGCAAAAAATATCAGCGAAGCGATATTGGAGGTGAAGTTCAGAAGCTTGGTGTTAGCGGTCGCTTTCGTAGTCCCATAGCCCAGCAAAAAAATAAAAGCGATAGCAAAAAAGGATCCGGTGCCGGGGCCAAAAAAACCGTCGTAAAAGCCGATACTGCTGCCGATAAAAAAACCAAACATCGATGTTGATATTTTTTGCTGGGAGCTGCTTTCGTTTAGTCTGGGGGTTAGCAAAAAATATACGGCAAAAATCATCAATAAGAATGGCAGCATTTTACTGAGTAAGGTGCTGTCGATCGCTTGTACCGTCAGCGTTCCGATTGCGCTGCCGACAAACGTACAGATAATCGCCTGCCGCATGGCGACTAAATCAATGAGTCCCTGCTTAAAAAAATAACGGGTGGCTGAAAAAGCACCGAAGCAACTTTGCAGCTTATTCGTGCCCAGTACGGCTGCGGGCGGCATGCCGGTAGCAAGTAGCGCTGGCAAGGTAATTAAACCGCCGCCGCCAGCGATGGAATCTACTGTTCCCGCCAGCAGTCCGACTAGCGCCAAGCCTAGCAAAGTGACTAGATCGAGTTCCATTGCCAGCTACCTGTCGGTATTAATTTTCGGCTTCGGGGCGTGTACCTACGGCAGTGTCTATCTTCATCTTTTGGCCCTGACGGATAATCTCGATAGCAACGGATTCACCGGGCCTGGTGGCCGCAATAAAGTTCATGCCGGCATGACCATCGCCGACCGGCTGGTTATTAATACGGGTAATGATATCGCCGCTAATTAAACCGCTTTGATCAGCGGGACCGTTTGGATAAGTGCCGGTAACGACCACGCCATTGTTACCTTGTAGTTGGTTTGCCTGTGCTAACGCTGCAGGTATGGCTTGTACTTCAATGCCTAGCCAGCCGCGGATGACTTTGCCGTACTGGACCAAGTCGGACATGATGCGTAGCGCCAGGTCTGAAGGGATCGCCAACCCAATACCTTGAGAGCCGCCAGTTTTGGAATAGATGGCGGTGTTGATCCCTAACAGATTACCTTGTGCATCAACGAGCGCACCGCCAGAGTTACCGGGGTTGATGGCTGCATCAGTTTGGATAAAGTTTTCATAGGTGCTGAGTTTTAAGCCATAGCGGCCAGTGGCACTAATAATGCCCTGGGTGACTGTTTGCCCAAAGCCATAAGGATTGCCAATGGCGAGGACTACATCCCCTACCATTGCCGAAGCAGGGTCGCCCACAGGAATACTTTCCAAATCATCCAGGTTGATTTTCAGTACCGCCAGGTCTGATTCAGGGTCACTGCCAATGGCGGTAGCTAAAGCTTCGCGACCATCCTGAAGTAATACCAAAATCTCATCGGCTTCATTGATAACGTGGTGATTAGTGAGTAAATAGCCCTCGGGGCTGATAATTACTCCCGAGCCCAAACTGCGCTGTACCCTTTCTTTCTGCCGGATATTGTTACGCTGCAAAAAATAACGAAAAAAGGGGTCACTAAATTGCGGTGGCAATTGCTCTTTGACCAGTTTGCTGGTGTAGATGTTAACTACTGCAGGTGCTGCGCTCATCACCGCCTGTGAGTACGAGTATGGTCCCTGCGACATTGCTGGTGCAGTAATTTGCTGGCTTTGATTGTTATGGTTATCGATGCCAAAAAGGGAGGGAAAGTGGTCCAGAATAATAATCGCAGCCAATAGTCCACAAATAACGGGCCACTGTAAGAATTGAAAAACCGCCTTCATGATTTGGTGTTGTCCCTATTGCCGAGCCGAGCTAGCGTTTAGTCTGGCGCTTGAGATTTTAGTAAGTTGCTGTAGCCTACCATTAATTGTGAATCGCTGCGTACTGCAATTATTTGTTTCATTGAATTACTGTCGCGGTTATGACTCTTTTCTGGAAGCCTACTATGTCTGTTGATCGCCAAGTGTTATTGCAGTGCTGTAACGAGTTACTAACTCCGGGTGAGTTTAGTGATTATTGCCCTAATGGTTTGCAAGTGCAGGGGGTGGAAAAAATTAGCACGCTAGTGGCAGGTGTGACCGCTAACCAGGCGTTAATCGAGCGAGCGATAGAGCAAAAAGCGGATGCAATTCTGGTGCATCATGGTTTCTTCTGGAAAGGAGAAGATCCCTGTATTACCGGAGTAAAATTTCGTCGAATCCAGTCCTTGCTGGAACATAACATTAACTTGATTGCCTATCACTTACCGCTGGATGCTCACCCGACGCTAGGAAACAATGCGCGCTTGGCGCAGTTGCTGGGCATTACCATTGCCGATGGTCTGGAGATGGGGAATCCAAATTCGGTGGGTAATATCGGGTATCTGGCTGAAGCGATGTCAGCCCAGGATTTTTGTCAGCGGATAGGGCGAGTATTGCAGCGCGAGCCGTTGTTAGTCGATGCTGGTGATCATCTGATTAAATCCATTGGCTGGTGTACTGGTGGTGCACAAAGCTATCTTGGGCAGGCGGCGGCGCGTGGGGTTGATGCCTATCTGTCCGGTGAAATATCGGAAGCTACCGTACACGATGCCCGCGAGCTGGGGGTGCATTACATTGCCGCTGGCCACCATGCCACTGAGCGCTATGGGGTGCAGGCTGTAGCCGAGTATCTCGCTGAAAAATTTGATCTGGACTATCAGTATATTGATATTGATAGTCCAGCTTGAAGGTAAGGTCCGGGTGTTAGTGATTACATCCGGTCTTCAGAACTAAGAATAACTTCCAGTTCTTCTTGTCGCTTGGTTTTTTCCAGTCCGAACTCTTCATTAAGCATACCGGGTTGATTGGGTGTCTTGGGGGCGTAGTCCAGTGGTGGCATGGTATGTTCTTCTACAGTGTCCGGTTTTTTCTTGGCGGTCGAGGTGGTAACGGGTATTGCTTTTAAATTTTCACTGGCATGCTCGCCGGCAAGTGATTGCGCGCCTTTGGCCAAGTGGTTATGGACATCTCGGTAGCTATTGGTCAGGTGATTTAATAAGTCTGCCGTTTCAACAAAGTGTTCAGCCACTTCGTGTTGATAATTTTCCTGCTGTAATTGCATTTCTTTCAGCTGAGTCTCCATCAGTTTTTGTGACTGTTGTGAAGGGGCTGTTTTTTGTGCGATAAAAAAACCAATCAGTGCGCCAATGATTGTGGCAGCAAGTCCAACCGTAATTACTAATTCCAAAGAATACACGTGATAAACCTTTATAGTTGCAAGTTGCGAGTAGTATAACGCCGAAGCGGTCGACGCTGAAGTGTCGATTGTGCGGTAACTTTGATAGATTGCCAATAGCAAATGATCTCGGTAAAGTGGCGCCCCTTAGGTTTACCTGTGTCACAGTCAAAAACAGCAAGTTATTAATAGTATGACACCCAAGCAGCGTTATCAGTCAGATTTGACCCAGGCGGATTTTTCCTATGATCCGGCGCAAGAGCGGGCGGTGGATTTATTACAGGATTTATACGAGCGCTTGCTGGCGGCTGAATCACCCAAGCAAAATGGCAGCTGGGTTAAACGGTTATTCGCTGGCTTGCAGGGGGATCAACCAAAGCAGCCAGTGAAGGGTTTGTATTTTTGGGGCGGCGTAGGGCGCGGCAAAACCTATTTAATGGATGCCTTTTACGACTCCCTTCCCTTTGAGCAAAAAATGCGCGCCCACTTCCACCGTTTTATGCAGCGGGTGCATAACGAACTCAAGGCCTCGGCAGGTAAAAAAAATCCTTTAACGTCTATAGCTGAACAGTTGGCCTCGGAAGCTCGAGTGATCTGTTTTGACGAGTTCTTTGTTTCGGATATCACTGATGCCATGATTTTGGGGAGCTTATTTGAGCAGCTGTTTGCTAATGGGGTCACTCTGGTGGCCACCTCTAATATTGTACCTGACGGTTTATATAAAAACGGTTTGCAGCGCGCGCGGTTTTTACCGGCTATTGCGCTAATCAATCAACATACCGAGGTGGTTAATGTTGACGGTGGCATTGATTACCGGTTGCGCGCTCTGGAGCAGGCTGAGCTGTATCACTATCCCTTGGGCGCGGAGGCGGATGCTAGTCTGGCTAAATCTTTCGCCAGTTTGAATCCCGATGTTGAGCATGTTCTTCACAATGAGTCGTTGCAGGTAGAGGGCGCCCGATTGTTGCTCGTAGTGTTTCCGATGATGTGGTGTGGTTTGATTTTAAAGAGCTTTGTGATGGCCCGCGCAGTCAAAATGATTATATTGAGCTGGCACGTGAGTTTCATGCCGTGTTGATTAGTGCGGTACCACAGATGTCTGTGAGTACCGATGATCAGGCTCGTCGTTTTATTAATTTGGTCGATGAGTTTTACGACCGTAACGTTAAGTTGGTGTTGTCTGCCGAAGTGGCGCTAAGTCATCTCTATACCGGTGGCAAGCTGAATTTCGAGTTTGAGCGTACCCAAAGCCGCTTGCTGGAAATGCAGTCCCATGACTATTTAGCGAAAGGTCATCGGCCCTAGCATCAGGGTCGAGGCCCGGATTATGGGTGGTAGAATCAGTATGAAGCTGGCTTTTAGTAGCCGCTTTTCGGCTTCTGCTGCAATCTCTCCGCTAATTGGCTGATTAAAGTGGTGATTAAGCTGCTAAACCCCTTGTTAACACCTAAATACCCCTTGTAAAAAATTAGCCTCATCTGTAGAATTCGCGCCTCTATAAATACGGGTCCCAGCTCTAAAGCTAGTAGCACCCCTCATAGGTTGAGGAAGTAAGATGAAAACCTTCAGTGCAAAGCCGGATTCTGTACAGCGTGATTGGTTCGTGGTTGATGCCGATGGCAAAACCCTGGGTCGTTTGGCTACAGAAATCGCACATCGCTTACGTGGTAAGCACAAAGCGGAATACACTCCGCATGTTGATACGGGCGATTATATCGTTGTTGTTAATGCCGAAAAGATCCAGGTAACGGGTAATAAAGCAAAAGACAAAATGTACTACCGTCACACTGGTTATGTTGGTAACTTGAAATCAATCAGCTTCGACAAGCTCATTGATAAAGCCCCTGAGAGTGTAATAGAGATCGCGGTTAAAGGTATGATGCCTCATAATCCGTTAGGTCGCACTATGCTCAAGAAGCTTAAAGTCTACGCAGGTTCAGAGCATCCTCATGCTGCTCAACAGCCACAACCATTGAATGTATAACGGATAAGTCTTATGTCAGCTACTCAATATTATGGTACAGGCCGTCGCAAGACCTCTACCGCCCGCGTGTTCCTTAAATCAGGCACCGGTAACATTACTATTAATAAACGCACTTTAGACCAGTACTTTGGCCGTGAAGTTGCTCGCATGATCGTTCGTCAGCCACTTGAATTGGTTGAGATGAATGAAAAATTCGACCTTAACATTACGGTTGTTGGTGGTGGTAGCTTCGGTCAGGCCGGTGCTATTCGTCACGGTATCACTCGTGCATTGATGCAGTATGACGAAACATTACGTGCGGCACTTCGCGCTGAAGGCTTCGTTACTCGCGATGCTCGTGAGGTTGAACGTAAGAAGGTCGGTCTGCGTAAAGCACGTAAGAAGCCACAGTTCTCCAAGCGTTAATTGTTGGTGTATTGGCTGGCTGGTTGACTGGCTCATCCAGCCACAGAAAAACGTCCACGATTGCTTCAGTCTGGGCGTTTTTTTATGACTGCTACACTGGTGGTAGTCAATGATTTGAAAAACCTGACCAATTATTGAATATATATCGCGAAGCCCTTGAATTTTCTAGGGTTAATTCTTGTAAGCAGTGGCCAACTTCTTTACTATTTGGCCCCACTTGAATCGTGAGATTGGCGGTTTTCGAAAGCTTTTCAATAGTTTACGGCTTGGTGACTTGTTACTCGGCGGTAAGCTTTAAATATTGCAGATTTGTAGGGGAGATGCGTCATGAGTAATGACGGTGTTAATACTACGCGGCGACGCTTTCTAACAGCATCAACTTCGGTTGTGGGTGCTGCTGGAGTAGTAGGTGTTGCTGTGCCTTTCGTGGGTTCCTGGAACCCCAGTGCCAAGGCGAAAGCCGCTGGTGCACCAGTTAAGTTTGATGTTAGTAAGCTTGAGCCTGGTGAAATGAAAGTCGTTGAATGGCGTGGTAAGCCCGTGTATGTGGTGCGTCGTACTGCGCAAGCTGTAGCGGACTTGAAGGGATTGGATGGATCACTAAAAGATCCGGAATCTGCAGCTGTGACTCAGCAGCCCGAGTATGCCGCTGGGGTTGAGCGTTCAATTAACCCTGAATTTATGGTGTTAGTGGGCCTGTGTACCCATCTGGGATGCGCGCCCAAATATCGTCCGGAAGTCGGCACGGTGCCAACATCAGACGGTAGTGAGTGGATTGGTGGATTCTTTTGCCCTTGTCACGGTTCTATGTTTGATTTGTCTGGCCGGGTTTATAAAGGTGTGCCTGCTTCGGCTAACTTGCTAGTACCTCCTTATTCCTTTGAAAGCGATAGCGTGATTGTTATCGGCGTCGACCAGGAGACAGTCTAATGATCAATATGTTAGTTGGGTTGAGAGATTGGGTTGACGATCGTCTACCAATTATGCGCGCCTGGAATACCCATATGGGTGCCTACTACGCGCCTAAAAACTTTAATTTCTGGTACTTCTTTGGTGTGTTATCGCTGCTGGTATTGATTAACCAGTTACTGACCGGTGTTTGGCTCACGATGAGCTATACCCCTAGTTCTGAAGAGGCCTTTAAATCCGTCGAGTACATCATGCGTGATGTCGATTACGGCTGGATTATTCGCTATATGCACTCCACTGGCGCGTCCGCGTTCTTCCTGGTGGTTTATCTGCATATGTTCCGTGCTTTGCTCTATGGTTCATACCAAAAGCCGCGCGAATTAGTGTGGTTGTTCGGTATGGTTATTTTCGTTGCACTGATGGCTGAAGCCTTCGTGGGTTATGTATTACCCTGGGGTCAAATGTCTTACTGGGGTGCGCAGGTAATCATCTCCTTATTTGGTGCTATCCCGGTGGTGGGTGAAGATATCGTGCAGTGGATTCGGGGTGACTTTTTGATCTCCGGTATTACCCTGAACCGTTTCTTTGCCTTACACGTAGTGGCGTTGCCGATCATCTTGTTGGCGCTGGTAGTATTACATTTATTAGCATTGCACGAAGTGGGTTCAAATAACCCCGATGGCGTTGATATCAAGAAGAAGAAAGATGAAAACGGTATTCCGTTAGATGGTGTGGCTTTCCACCCTTACTACACCGTGCATGATTTGCAGGCGGTGGCGGTATTCTTATTTGCCTTCTGCTCGATTATTTTCTTCGCGCCTGAGATGGGTGGTTACTTTTTAGAGTATGCAAACTTTGAAATTGCCAACTCTTTGAAGACACCTGAGCACATCGCGCCAGTGTGGTACTTCACGCCTTTCTATTCGGTACTGCGAGCGGTTCCCGATAAGTTGTTAGGCTTTATCGCCTTTGCGGCATCGGTAGCCATTCTGTTTGTATTGCCTTGGGTCGATCGCAGCCCGGTGAAGTCAATTCGCCATAAAGGTTTGGCCAGTAAAGTGATGTTAGTGGTGTTTACTGCGTCTTTTATCATCCTCGGTGTGCTGGGTGTTAAGAGCCCAACCCCTGAGCGTACTTTGCTAGCACAGATCTGTACTGTGATTTACTTCGGCTTCTTTATCTTTATGCCAGTATGGACATCGATTGAGAAGACCACGCCAGTACCAGAGCGCACCACCGATGATGGCGGTATGGGTTTCTGGAAAGCCTGGGGTGTATTCTTTTTGATCGCGGCGTTGACGGTGCTGCCACTGAAGGCGGTGGGTGCTGAGGGGCCAAGCGTCCAACTGGACCATATTGAAGTCGATGCAAACAACAAGGCGTCGCTGCAAAGCGGCGCCCAAATGTATATGAACTACTGCATGGGTTGTCATTCCATGAAATACGCTCGTTATGAGCGTACCGCTAATGATATCGGTGTGCCGGTAGATTTGTTTGAGCAGCATCTAAAGTTTGAAGGTATGTCGAATCAAATCAATGGCAGTAACAAAATTGGCGATTTGATGGAAAACGCGATGCCGGAAGCGCTGGCAAAAAAGTGGTTTGGCGCGGCGCCACCGGATTTAACTCTGGTCGCTCGCTCGCGTAATCCCGATTGGCTTTATACCTATCTGCGCACGTTTCACACTGACCCCAGCCGTCCCTACGGTGTGAATAATAAGGTTTTTAAAGATGTCGGTATGCCCCATGTATTGCTTGAATTACAGGGTGTTACCGAATGCGCACCGGGTTCGTCTCATGCGGCTAATGGTGGTATCAAGCGTGATGAACTCACCGGTGAAGAAGTTTTATTCGATGCCGATGGTCATGCGCTAAACCCTTGTGGTCGCATCAAAGTCGTTCAGGAAGGCGCTATGTCACCTGAGGAATTTGATCAGGCGGTCTACGATCTGGTTAATTTTTTGGCTTATGTTGCTGAGCCAATGGCAGAGGATCGTAAGCGCTTAGGTGTTTATGTGTTGTTGTTTATCGCTTTATTCTTCGTGTTTACCTATTTGTTAAACCGCGAATACTGGAAGGATGTTCACTGACTTTAGTTAAAGTTGTCGGTTGGGTTGGCGGTATTCGCGATCCCTTCCTAAGTGACCTCATTGTAAAAATGTAGTAATGAAAGCTGATCTCAGCTGAGGAAAACCAAATGGGTGTTGTTACCAAGCGATCTTCGATGACGTTCTTTTCTGATAGTGCCAGTCACTATAGCCACCGGGTACGTATCGTTCTGGCTGAAAAGGGTGTGACTGTTGATGTTATCGAATCCGATCCTGCCAATATTCCAGAAGAGTTGGCTGATTTAAACCCCTACAACAGCTTGCCGACGTTGTTAGACCGCGAGTTGGTGTTGTATGAATCAAAAGTGATGATGGAGTATCTGGATGAGCGTTTTCCACATCCGCCTTTGTTGCCGGTTTACCCAGTAGCTCGTGGTGCTAGCCGTCAGTATATTTACCGTATCGAGCGCGACTGGTGTGTACTGGTAGACAGCCTGTTAGCTGGCACTGCGAGCGAAAAGACGTTAGAAAAGCAGCGTAAAGAATTACGGGAAAGTTTGATTGCTATTGCGCCAATCTTTTCTGAAAAGCCATTCTTTATGAATGAAGAATTTACCTTGGTGGATTGCTGTATGGCGCCCATCTTATGGCGCTTGCCGGTCATGGGCATTGAAATTCCAATGACCAAGCAAACTAAACCACTATTAGCCTATATGGATTTGCTGTTTGAGCGTGAATCGTTTCAGGCTAGTTTGTCGGAAGAGGAGCGCGATATGCGCACCCCTCAACCAGCTTAAGCAATTAGCAGTTAAAAGGGGTGATGATTCACCCCTTTTTTTGTTTGGATAGACTAAATTTATACAGTGTATTGCAGTGTTACTGCTAACAGGTCTGGATAAGATTATGGCAATGACTTCGAGTCGTCCCTATATAGTTCGAGCTCTCTACGAGTGGATACTGGAGAACGACTGTACGCCTTACATTTTAATCAATGCGATGGCTGATGGTGTACAAGTACCCCAGCAGTATGTCAAAAATGGCCAGATTGTTTTGAATATATCCCCGACTGCGGTGATGGATTTATTGCTTACTAACGAGGCGATGAATTTTAACGGCCGCTTCGGGGGTGTACCTATGGATATCTATGCGCCAATGACGGCGGTGATGGGTATTTATGCGCGCGAGAACGGTCAGGGCATGATTTTTGAATTGGATGATCCCACCGAGCCGCCGCCAGGTGGTGACGATCCGGCACCTAAAGCCAAGCCAAAGTCTGATGCCAAAGTGACGGCGTTGGGTAATAAGAAGCCTGGTTTGCGGGTAGTGAAATAGCGCTCGATTGAGCGCTATTAAATTTAATACCGACCGTTAGAAGTATTCAAAAATCCGTACTACTTTTTGTACCCCGGCGGTGGTTCGCGCTGCTTCTGCCGCGCGGCTAGCCTCGTCTTTAGTTACCAGCCCCATCAAATAAACCACACCGTTTTCGGTAACTACTTTAATCCGGCCACCTTCAATAGCGCTATCGGCAAGTAGTTTGGTTTTTACTTTAGTGGTGATCCAGCTGTCATTGGAGCGGGCGACTAATGATGAAGTACCTGAGACAGTGATTTCATTATTCACTCGGCGTACATTGCCTATTTTCGCTACTGTCGCTGCCGCAAGTTGTCGTAGTTCTTCGCTGCGGACTTGTCCCGCTAGTAGCACAATGCGGTTATAGCTCACCACTACAATATGCGACTGGGCTAATTCGGGATCAGCTTTGTCGATATTGACCAGCGCTTTAGTTTCAATAATTTCATCATCCAGATAGGATCCGCTAGTGCGTTCGCCTTCATTTTCTTTAATCGGGTCAGCCGTAGTCGCAGAAATAATAGAGCTACAGCTCTGGATAAAAACCAGCGTTGATAAAATAGCGATGATAGGTATGAGTCTATTCACGGTGATTAGTGGCTCCCAAAAAGTTGTAGATCAATAAGTTCGGATAAGTAATTAATAATTTTCAAGTGGACTTCTGCCACCCGCGCTCGATTGGAGCTGGGTACGCATAATTCTATATCTTCGGGTTGCAGTAGCGCGGAGAAATCATTGCTACTTTGGTCGCTTAAACACAGCACAATCATTTCCCTGTCATGAGCGGCTTTAATCGCTTCAAGGCTGGTGCCAGAAGCATCGCTATTGGTAATGATTAGTAATAGATCGCTGCGCTGGCCCAGTGCACGGATTTGATGAGCGAAGATATCTTTAAAGTGGCTATCGCTACTAAGCGACATCAGTGTGGTGGCGTCGGCACTCAAATTGATCGCCGGTAAGCCAGGGCGCTCATAATCAAAACGATTTAATAGGTGTGAGCAAAAAACCTGTGCTAATGCGCCGCTAATGCCTTCGCCGCAACAGAGGATTTTGTTCTCGCTTAAAAGACATTGGGCAAGCAATGTGCCGCAGTCAGTAACCCTGGCTGCTTGCTCGTCAAGCGTGCGCATGGTGGTATCGATACTGCTATGGAACAGCTCTATTACCTGTTGATCCAAATCCATAAAACATTCTCGGTGTTATTCAGGTGTGGATAAATTAACCGCTGAAGGCATTTTTTATCCACGACCAATGCAGTTTAGCATTGTTGTTAGTCGCTTGTTGCGCTTTGTTTTGCGGGCATACTGCCACTACATCAAAACGGCAGGGATAATTATTGTATTGCGGATATCGCAATAAATAATGTGCTGCCGCTTTTTGTAATTTTTGTTGCTTGCGCCAATCGACACTTTCCAAACCGTCACCATATTGATGCCGTTTGCGATAGCGTACTTCGACAAACACCAGATGCTCGGCATCACGCATTATCAAGTCTATTTCACCTTCGCGGCAGCGGTAGTTGCGGTGCAGCGAGCTTAGGCCTTGTTGTGTCAGCCAGTGTTCGGTTTGTTGCTCTATATGTGCGCCCGTGGTACTGGTGTTAGAAGTTGCACGGTTATCTTGTTTGCGCTTAGTTCGCCATCGCTCCAGCATTGTTGACACCATCCTTGGTTGAAAGTTGCAAGTTTACGCTTTGGCTAGCCATCGGAATAATTTTAGTTTTGCCGTAGCTGATTTTAGCAAATAACATTTGTCGTACTATTTCGCGTTGTTCATTTAATTTTAGTCGTCCAGTCTGGCCGTAGACGCGGCTGTTAGTCATTTCCTGTAGCTGTCGCAGACGCGGGTGTAATTGGAAGCTGTCGATACCGAGTGCGTACATGCGCTGGTATTGTTTGCTCTGCTCAATTTCCTTGTCGATCAGTTGATGCAGTGCTGAGGGTTTTTCTAACACCCAGGGCATGTCGGTAAAGCGTATACCGTCGAGGTCGCGGTTTTTGACTTTGTCTTCATAGCCTGTGTACATACGGGAGGTGCCGTAGACGGGTATGTCGCCAGCATAGTGATAAGCTAATAACGGTTTTAGTGAGCGGGCTTCCTGTGGCCGGGCTAGCATGAACACCATGTCGATATCCTGGCGGCGGCGAGGGTTGAACTCAATGCGCTCACCGATAATTTTCTCGATACGTTTGGCGCGATCTTCACTTTGTTGCAGGTGTAAGGCATCTTTTGTTGAGCTGGAATAATCGTCTTGGCCGCTGTAAATACTGCGGCCAATAGTGGTGCCGCCCAGCTGTTGCCAGTAGTCGGAAAATGCCTTGCTATTGATGTCTCCCCATTCCCCTTGTGGGCTGATAATCAAAGCCTGTTTTTTATTCTCCAGTCGGGCAATTTCTGCGATTTGGTGGGCTTCATCCTGTGGCGCTAAACCAAACTGAAATAATTGCTCTGGCGGCTCGCCATAATCTTCGATTCTATTCAGCCCCAGGGTGGGCACAGGCAAACTTACTTCATCAAATAATAAGCGCAGTCGTTCTTTTTCCAGTGGGCCTACAATCATTTGGGCGCCATCGGCGACTGCTTGCTTGTAGAGGGCAATAAAGTCGGCGTGATTTTCCGTGTCATAGATAGTTAAGCGGGGGACTTTGCCGCCACGACTAGCCGTGTCATAGCTGGCCGCAATAAAGCCATCGCGTACGGCTTTACCAAAGGGCGCCAAGTTGCCGGTGAGTGGCAGTAGCAGCGCTACATGTTGCGGGCGATTAGCTGCCAGTTCCTGAATTAGCGCTAACCCGCCGGGCAGTTGCTGATTAGCGGATGTTCTGGCCACAGCTGTCTCCATTGTTCTAATTGCGCCACTTGTAAATCCAGATCGCCCTGATTTTCTTTGGCGATTAATGCCAGTTGTAGCCAGCCCTGATACTCGCCGCGAAAACTGCTGGTCAGATAATGTTTAATATCTTCCATCGGCACATACATCAGTGAGTCCCAGATGGCTTCGCGGTTACTTATTTGATCTTCGGCATTAAGTAGCGGGTTGATATAAATCCGCTGCTGGGCGCTGGCAATATGGCTGCCCAGGCGCGCCAGAATTTCGGCTTGTAATAAACTCAGTGTGAGTTGATTGTGTTGCGGTAAATTATCGAGGTTTTGCTGTAGCCGTTGATGTTCAAGAATCTGTAGCGCATCTTCATAATTGCCGCGTTGGATTTGCAAGCGGCAACTGATTTCGGTGTAGTCGGCAAACTGTCGCAGTGGCAGAGATTCAGTTTGTAAATTATTGATGATGCTCTCAACCAGATCGCGCTTGCCTTCCTGTAACAACAATTCGGCTGCAGCCAGCAACAGGTCTTCTTTTTGCGGGCTGGGGCTGTTGTCGGCTTGAGTGAGTAATTGCTGAATAGTTTCAGCACTGCTGAGCGACGGTGTTTGCTTACCGTCCTGGCGGGGTTGGCCGCCGCAGGATAACAACACAAAACTGATCAATACTAATAAAAAGTTGTTCTCATTGTCTCTACATTGTTAGGCTAAAGCGATATTCAATAGCGAGAGTTGGCCGTGATAGAGAGTGCATTATATGTAGTTGCAACACCCATCGGAAATTTAGCCGACATGGTACCGCGTGCAGTGGCGGTACTACAATCGGTAGATGTCATTGCTGCCGAAGATACCCGTCACAGCAAGCGTTTAATGCAGCATTTCGATATCGGCACCCCGATGATTGCCTACCACGATCACTCCGGCACGGTGACTGTTGATAATTTGATCGAGCGCGTGCGCAACGGCAATAGTGTTGCGCTGATATCGGATGCCGGCACGCCTTAATTTCTGATCCTGGCTATCGCTTGGTTGATGCGGCCCTCACTGCGGGTATCAAGGTTATTCCCATTCCCGGTGCCAGTGCCGCTATCGCCGCTTTAAGTGCCGCGGGTTTACCTTCAGACCGCTTTGTATTCGAAGGGTTTCTTAATGCCAAGCAACAAGCCCGTATTAAACAGCTACAGGCACTAATGGAAGAGACCCGCACGCTGATCTTTTACGAAGCACCGCACCGGTTACTGGACTGTTTGCAGGATATGGCAGCCGTATTTGGTGCTACGCGGGAAGTTGTGATGGCCCGCGAACTCACCAAAACCTTTGAAACCATCAAACGCCTGCCAGTGGCCGAATTGGCCGCATGGGTGGCCGCTGATCACCATCAGCAGAAGGGTGAATGTGTGTTGTTAGTGCGCGGTTGCAGCAAAATTAGTGATGGAATAGTGAAGGTGAGCGGGTGTTTGATTTGTTGGCGGCAGAGCTACCGCTGAAGCAAGCAGCGGCGCTGGCGGCCAAAATCACCGGGGTGAAAAAGAACACGCTCTATCAATATGGTTTGGACCAGCAGAAGCCATAGCCTCTAAGCAGGATTAAGAGTACACTCGCCGCCGAGCCAGCCAGGCAGTCGCTGGACCTTGTACTCTGTTTTTTCACATGTGGCTAAACGGGGCGGGTCGAGAGGAAAGTCCGGGCTCCATAGGGTAGAACGCCAGGTAACGCCTGGGAGGCGCGAGCCTACGGCCAGTGCAGCAGAGAGTAGACCGCCGATGGTCCGCAAGGACACAGGTAAGGGTGAAAGGGTGCGGTAAGAGCGCACCGCGCGACTGGTAACAGTTCGTGGCACGGTAAACCCCGTTCGGAGCAAGACCAAATAGGCCCTCTATAGGTGTGTACCCGCACTGAGGGCGGGTAGGTTGCTAAAGTGTTGCGGTGACGTAATGCGTAGATGAATGACTGTCCTAGACAGAACCCGGCTTATCGGCTGGCTCACTTAATTTTTTAAAACTTCAGCTTTATCCTGTCGTTGCGATAGTTTTAGCAAAACTCGGAGCGCCGGGCTCTGTCACGGGCTGCGCCCGATCCGCTTTTTATAAAGTCAAAATCGGGCTTATGGCTGGCTCACTTAATTTTTTAAAACTTCAGCTTTATCCTGTGGTTGCGACAGCTTTAACAAAACTCGGAGCGCAGGGCTCTGTCACGGGCTACGCCCGATCCGCTCTTTATCCGGTCAAGGTCGCAGTCATCGGTTAGTACCACCTATCCGGAAGAACCCTCTTAACGCGGCACGGTGCGGGGACAGACCAAGATTTTGCGTTGACCGCAAAATTTGCTCTGTCCCCAGGTAGAAACCGTTGGCGCTGCGCCTGATTAGAAAACCTTTATCAGTCAGAGTGGGATCTACTTATAAGTTTCATCTGCCCCCACTTTTTAACGAACGCAGCTTGAAAAAATTTTAGCTTCTAAATTGAAAAAACTATCTCACTGAACCTTGATCAATAAAAATTCATTACGACCGCTTTGATTTCTGGCCCCATACCCTATGTTTAACTGGCTCTATTTTTAAAAAATAGGCTGGTTAGTATCGATTCCACATTTTGATTACAACCATTCTCAAATAATAAAAAATAGCTACCTACTTTTTATTACTGGTATGTAGAGGGCGGGTGTGTGTTGGATTTTGATCAAATTGGTTAGCCCAAACTATTTTCATTTGTAATGGATACAAGTGTTGATTGAGTCAGGAAATAACTAATTGAGGATCAAATATGAATACGATAAAAAAACATTCATTGGCCTTTATCTTATCGACAATGTCGATAGCCGTGGTAGCTGATGTAACCGAAGATTTTGAAGATGGCGATTTTGCTGGATGGAATACATCGGGCACTGTAACAATAAATACCAGTAAAACAATCGGTGCTTATTCCATGCGACTTAAGGGTGGAGCTACCGCAGAACGCAGTTTTGCGGCTGATGGTGATGTGACCGTCGCTCTGGCTGCAACCAGTTTGGAAACTAATAACTACTGTGATGTCTATGTTTCTGAGGATGGTGTTAACTGGGGTAATTCATTAATTACTTTGAATAAGGTCCAGGATAACGGTACGTTTACCACGGCTATGACTACCACCAATGGTGGCACAACCCATATCCGTTATGTGCAAACCGGTTCCGCTGCAGATTACTGCTATGCCGATGGCATTAGTATTATTGGTGCTGGTGTGCCGGTGCCAAGTATTAATGTAGCGGGTAGTGGTGCTTTTGGCAGTGTGTTGGTGGGTGAGAACTCAACGAATACCGTTACCATTACTAACAGCGGTAATGCCGGTTTAAATGTGACCACTATTAGCGGCGCTAGTACGCCCTTTAGTCTGGTCAATGATGGCTGTAGCAACACAACGGTTGCTGCCAGTAATGACTGTTCATTTGATTTGGTGTTTACGCCAAACGCAGAAACCAGTTTTAGTGCGACACTGACTATTGCTAATAACGACAGTAATCAAACCGTTTCTCTAAGTGGTACAGGGGTAGGCACACCTCCCGATCCACCCACGCCATCAGGTGACCTGCATGTATTTAGCGGTGACGGTAATGTTGCGCGTACTGCCTTAACCCTTAGTCAATTAAACGGCTCTAGCTTAAGCGTGATGGATTTTTCTCAATACAGTCACGGTGTGGCTGAAATTGATGCTGATAATTCTAGCGCGCAAGAGCCCACTAATACGTTTCAGGGTCGTTTGGTTCTCAATGGCGGCAATCCAACCGTGATGAACTTTAATGAAACCACATCAGGTCGTGCTCAGGCGGGTAACTACAATAGCCCAGGCACTTTGCCGGCGTTTGATTTTGAGTTTGTGCAAGTAGGTTCACACATTATTCCTAAAACACGCGGTTTAAGCGTGAGCGGTAAAATTGGTGCGCCAGATTATCAAGACTGGAGCTATATTTTAGAACCCGGCCGAGTTTGGGATGAAAATAATGATAATGGCTATAGTCGTGTTGCTATACCGTTTGCGTTACAAGAAAATCAGGCTAACTGCACCCATAATGGCGTGCTAACTTTTGCCTTTAAAGACGATGGTTCAATCACCAATGTAGCCGTGCAAGTGGGCGGCGAAACCTGTTTATACTTTCAGTATGATTTGTGGGGTTTAGTCCCTGCCCAATATGTTGCTGGTAGTGTTTCGGCAGCGGCTAGCCTAATTACAGATTATGAAGCGGAAGTGCTTAATCGTTTGCCGGTAAAACCGCTTGCTGAAATAAGTGACGACTACCCCAATGTTATTGCGGCAAATTTTGCTACTGAGCAGTTGTCAGCCCCCACTACTCATGGTGTGTTTTATAACGGCATTCACTATGCGGCACCCTGCAGTACGCGGCATGGCGATTACCCTTTTTGTGAAGTGATGGGTTTGCCTTCTTACTCTACGGCCAAAACCGCTGTTGCAAATTTTGCCTTCGCCTTGCTGGTAAAACAAAACAGCAGTGCCCGCAATATCATGGTATCCACTAATGTTGCTGAATGTCAGGATGGTATTAATGGGACTGCTTCTGTCTGGAGTGATGTAACGGTAGAAAATGCATTGGACATGGCAACCGGTAACTATCGCTTATCCTCTTATGAGGGTGATGAAGGTAGCAGCGCGGTGGTTAATCAGTTTTTCCTAACCTTTACCCATGATGAAAAAATCGCTCATGCATGTGAACGATATATACGTAAAGACACACCCAATACGCATTTTTCTTATCACTCTTCAGATACCTACATAGCTGGTTTGGCAATGGATAACTACAGTTCTGGCGATCTATTCGACAAGTTAGTTGATGAGGTTTATAAACCGCTGAAACTTAGCCCGGTTACCTACACCACAGTTCGTACTGAAGATTCGCTGGCCGACCCCTATTGGAGTCACGGGATGACATGGCACAGTGATGACATGGTGAAGTTGGCTCAGTTGATTAATGATCGTGGTGTGATTAATGGCCAGCAAGTACTCGATGGCGACATTATGGATGACATGCTGGTTAAGGGTGGTGATCTGGGTTTGGAAACCTACGGCTCGGAATCAAGATACCTCAACGGAGTGTGGACATATGATATGGGGCAGCGTTCTAGTCCTCTATGTCCTGTAGGTTCATGGGTTAGTTATATGTCTGGTTACGGTGGTATTGGCGTGGTGATGTTTCCTAACGGCGCCATATTTTATTATGTGAGCGATAGTGGTAGTTATGCCTTTGGTGGCGCTGAAACTGAGCTTAATAAAATTAGCAGTATCTGCGGCAGTTAATAGTTAAGTTACCCCCCCTTAAGCCTCGCCAACATTTTTGGGTGGGGCTTTTTTTATGGCTGTAAGTAAGTTAAGTATACGGCTGAACTCAACGCGGCCGGTGCGGGGACAGGTCAATATTTTGCGTTGTCCCCCAGTTAGAAACCGTTGGCACAGTGTTTAATCAGAAAACCTTTATCAGTCCAGACTGGACTCTGCAGAAAAGGTTTCATCTGACCCCACTTTCATCTGACTCCACGTTGATCATTAAATATTAGTTACGCTCCCTTTGATTACTCCCCCTTTAAGTTATGATTTGGGCGCAACTTGGATAAACGATTTCTGGCTACCAGTTTTTCATAGAGGGTTGAAGCCATGACTTGTTATTCTGCCTATAATAAAAAAACCAAGGATCAACTGATGGCTGATGTAAACAATCATCGTAGAGATTTTATCAAAAACACCAGCGTGGCTTTGGGGCAGCGGCTTTAGCCGGAGCAGCTTCTGCAACCGCTGCTGATACTCCCCTGTTAGCCACCACCGATTTAGCTGCTGCCAATTGGGCACAAATCCGCGCCAGTTTCCGCTGGATCCGCAGTGGGTTCATATGAGCGGTTTTCTGCTGGCGTCACAGCCGCTAGCGGTAACTCGCGCTATCGACAAACACCGTCGTGCGCTCGATCTCAATCCGGCCAGTTATTTGCTGGAGGAAGAGCATGCTGCTGAGCAAGCAGTGCTGGCCGCTGCGGCGAATTATATTAATGGGCGGCCGCAGGATATTGCTCTGATGCAAAGCACCACGGAGGGCTTGGGGCTTTTGTATGGTGGCTTAAGTATTCGCGCCGATCAGGAAATTCTCACCACCGAACACGATCATTATGCGACCTATAATTCGCTGGCCTTTAGTGCCCAGCGTAGCGGTGCCAGTATTTCGCGTATCGCACTTTACGATAAACCTGCCTTAGCCAGTATTGATGAAATCCTCGGGCGTATTAAACGGGCGATCAATGCCCGCACGCGTATTATCGCCATCACCTGGGTGCATTCGGGCACCGGGATAAAGTTGCCGATTGCCGAAATTTCCCAGTTAGTTGCCGAAGCCAATCGTGGCCGCAGTGAGGCGATCGGGCATTACTCTGTGTTGATGGCGTCCACGGCTTTGGTGTAGAAGATATTGATATTCAAGCGATGGGTTGTGATTTTTTTATCGCCGGTACCCACAAGTGGATGTTTGGTCACGTGGTACCGGTATTTTATGGGGGCGGAACATGCTTGGCCGGCGGTATCACCGATCATTCCGACCTTCGATCAGCAGGCGTTTTTAATGTGGATGAAATTCCTGCCGGAAAAACCGATCAACCCTGCCACTGCGCTAACGCCAGGTGGCACTCATGCTTTTGAGCATCGCTGGGCTATGAACGAGGCTTTTGATTTTCATCTGGCGATTGGCAAAGCGCGGGTAAGCAGTCGTATACACGACTTAAACCGTCAGCTTAAGCTGGGGTTGGCTAACATTAAAGGCGTTCATTTACACACACCGGTTGATCAGCGCCTCACGTCGGGCATCGTGGCGTTTGAGGTCGATAAGGTAGGGCCTATGGATACCGTGTCGACCTTTAAAAAACACCGGATTATTGCCACTCAAGCACCGTACAACCCTTCTTACGCACGCTTGGCTCCAGGTTTGATCAATACGGCTGAAGAAGTCGAATATTGCGTGCAAACGATTGCCGAGTTGGCCGCTAGTTGACGAGCTTATCTCTGCGTTTTCGTTTGGCTTGTCAGTGCGCAGTTTATCTAATCGTAATTAGCGAAGCTGTCTCCCATCTGTTTTGATTCACTCAAATAGCCGAAGAACTTTCAACTATGAAATCTATTAATTTGCCATTGATCGCGTCGCTAGTATTTTTTGCAGAGTTTTTGACCGCCTCACCACTCTCACCAGCAGTAGGACATTTAGCTCAGGCTATTCGTTACCAAACAGTGAGTTATCAAGACACTAGCACTATTGATTACAGCGTTTTTAGTGCATTTCATCAGTTTCTTCGCGATACCTACCCCACCACTTTTTCTCGTTTACAAGTAGAAGTAGTGGGCGATTACAGTCTGTTGCTCAGCTGGCCTGGTACTCAAGCTGAGCTTAAGCCGGTGTTGCTGGATGCGCATTATGATGTGGTACCGGTTGAGCCGGGTACCGAAACTGATTGGACACAGTTGCCTTTTGCGGGCGTGATTGCTGATGGCTATATTTGGGGGCGTGGCGCGCTTGATGATAAGTCCGCCGTTATTGCGACGTTGGAAGCAATTGAAGCTCTTTTAGCCAGTGGCTATCAACCTCAGCGCAGCCTATTATTTTCGATCGTCCATGATGAAGAAATTGGTGGCAATGAAGGCGCGGCTAAGGTTGCGGCTCACCTCAAAGCGCGTGGTGTCACCTTGCAGTATATGGTCGGGGAAGGTGGCATGGTGGTGACCCAAAGTCCGTTGCTGCCAAACAAACCCCTGGCGATGGTATCGCTGGCGGAGAAAACCTATGTCACTCTAACGCTTAAGACAAGCGGCGCAGGCGGCCACTCATCTCGGCCCGTTGCCGATAATGCCATTATTCATTTATCGCAAGCGGTTACTCGCCTGCATGAAGCGCCGTTTGCGCCAGAATTAATTGCGCCGGTCAGCGATATGTTGGCGGTACTGGGCGAGGAAATTGATGGTGTGAAGGGTTTTTTGATGCGCAATCAATGGTTCAGTGCACCGCTGCTGGCCTATGGGATGGGCAAAGATTCCGCTAGTCAGGGCATGGTGCGTAATACCACGGCGGTTACTATGTTCAATGCAGGCATCAAAGAAAACGTGATTCCCCAGCAGGCTGAAGCCAAGGTCAATTTTCGTCTGCTGCCTGGTTTTACCCCCGCGCAACTTATTGCCGCGGTGAAAACAATTATTGATGATCCCGCAATTGAAATCAGTGCCAGCGACTGGAAGACTAATCCACCAGTAGCTGATATCAATGGCCCTGGTTATCAGCGCATAAAAGCAGCTATCAATAGTGTGTTACCTAACGCGCTGGTGACGCCGGGCTTACTGACTGCCAGTACGGATACGCCGCACTATGTAGGGTTAACTGAAAACATTTATCGCTTTCATCCGTTTACTGTGCAGATGGAAGATAGTAGTTCGGTGCATGGGACTAATGAGCGTATTGCTATTGAGGCTATGGTGACTGCGGTGGCCTTGTCGAAGGCGTTGATTAGTGAAGTGGGGAGACGGTAAGGGAGTTGTTTGATCCAGTGTGGGTGGTTGAATGTTAATTACTCCAGCCCTTTTTTGTCACGTCTATCCAAGTTTCTTTTGTTGGCTTGTCAGATTGTTTGTGAAAAAAATAGTCTTGACTGTCTAGTTACTGTCATGCTGACATACTTAGAATATGAGCCATAACTAAATAACTATAAAAATATAAGGAAAGAAAATGCCAAGTAGATTTATCTTATGGGTTGTACTTTTACTCATTAGTACTTTGGTTTACTCAGAATGGTTGCCTCCAAAGGAGCCGGACCTTCAGGTTATCCTCACGGAAGCATCCGAAGATAAAAGTAATAAGCAGTATCAGTTATCACTCGAGAAGTATATCTGGTTCCATAATAACGCTCTTAAGATAGATAGATCGTTCTATGGTGTTCGCTTGTCGTTTGCCTTAATGGGCTGGGTTGAACTGGCAAATGTGTATGAGCCGGCAAAATTATCCCTGCTAGAACACGCTGATCAAGCAGAGAGATCTGTAAAAAATTCTTCCAGTTGTTGCCGGGATGAATTTAATGACTTTGCTTCTATTAACGATGTACTGGGCCTCAGTGGTAGAACGGTGGAGTTATTTAAGTGGCTTGAAGCGAATGATCCACTAAAGGCAGAACAAGCTTTTAGTCTCGCTCGAGCTGCGTTGGTGAAGTCCAATGAATATCTTCTTATGGGAAAGTACATAAAGCCAAGAGCAGACTTTGAAAAGTCAGTTGCTATGTATCGGAATACGATAGAGGTAGCTAAAACAATGCCTCAAGAAGCAAGCATGCTCGAAGAAACTGCTCAATACAGCTATATCAATCAGACAACCACTTTAGTAGCAATTCTGGCAATTAATGGAAGAACAGATGAAGCGCTCAAAGTTGCTAATGAGTCTAAACAGGTTTTTTCTTCCGATGCGTTTAATGTAGAGCTAGAGAAAGCACTATCAGGAAAAGTGCCTCAACCGTGGCCATCTTTAAATTAGTAACCCGTAGTGGGCCAGCTTATAATCAGGGGTAGATTTGAGTGAAATTTTTATAATACTACTTCGTGTGAAGACACTGTTGCGATGAGAAAAGATGTTATTGATCGATAAGGGCTTTATAGCATTAGGTCTAATGCTGACCTCTACATTGGCATTTTCTGATGAACTAAAACCCTTCACCTCTGATGGTTGCAGTGCCTTTCCTGATGGAACGCTTGTGTAAAACGAGCTGTGGCTGGCCTGTTGCACTGCCCATGATTATGCCTATTGGCAGGGTGGCACTTATCAAGATCGTAAAAATGCTGATGATGAACTTCGGATCTGTGTTGAGCGCGTTGGTGAACCTGAAATCGCCTTGTTGATGTTGGCCGGGGTGAGAGTAGGTGGATCCCCCTTCTTCCCGACTACTTTTCGGTGGGGTTACGGCTGGAGCTATCCACGGTTTTATGGCTCGTTATCAGAAGAAGAACTTAATTTAGTTAAGCAATATGTCCAAAATGAGAATTAATGCTCTGTCCCCAGCTAGAAACCGTTGGTACAGAGTTTAATTAGATAACCTTTTTCAGACAGGGTGGGAGCCATTGAGAAAGTTTCATCTGCCCCCACTTTTTAAAATACTTCCAAAAGAATGAACCGATGTGGCAAAGCTTACGACAGACAGGTACAAGCAAATTAACAGAGAGGATAGCGTGATGAATTCTTTATTTAAAATTTTGACCATGACAGCTTTATTTTTGACAGTCAGTGTTAATACACAGGCAGCAGGTTATATCAAGCTGGGAGATATTAAAGGTGAGGCAACTGAAACGGCCGAGCCGGCTAGCGGATTACCGACAGGTAAGCGTCAACATAAGCCGGTCAGTATCATCAAGCCGCTAGATAAAAGTACACCTATGGCGCAGGATAAAGAGTTGGCTGATACCCAGCCACCAGCAAAAGCGTTGCTGTTACCAGCGATACAAAAAGCGCAATAAAATCCTGTAGACGGGGGGTTAAGCTGGCTGCACCGTAATTAGAAAACAGCCAATCTATTACGGTGCTATTTCAGTTAGCGTAGTTGGATGTTCCAACAAATTCTTAACCTCCAACACCAAACTCGCCCCATCAAACCCATCCACAATGCGATGATCAAACGTCGCTGAAATATTCATCATGCTCCGTATCGCAATACCATTATCAATCACCACCGGCCGCTGTTGAATTTTATTAATCCCGATAATACAGGTTTCCGGTGCGTTGATAATCGGGGTTGAGGCGATGCCGCCAAGTTTCCCCAAGCTGGTAATGGTAATGGTCGAACCGCTGAGTTGTTGCGTTGTGAGTTGGTTGTGTCGTGCGCCTGTGGCTAATTGTTCTATCTGTTCTGCACATTGCCATAAGCTAAGGTTTTGCGCGTGCCTTATCACCGGTACCATTAGTCCGCTGTCGGTCATGGTGGCGATGCCTATGTGTACAGCTTTAAATTCAGTGACTTGATTGTTGTCATTGTCGAAGTGGGCATTGCAGTGCGGGAATTGCGGCAGGGTTTTGCTTAATGCCTGCACGATAAAGGGCAGCAGGGTGAGTTTTTGTGATTGTTGTTGGTTTAGCTGATGGCGATGCTGTTCCAGTTTTGTGACATCGACTTCTTCGATATAGGTGTATTGCGGTATTTGCTGGGCGCTGTGTTGAATTTTTTTGGCGATGACGCGGCGGGTGCCTGTCAGTGGATACTGTTTTAAAATGTCATTGCTGTCAGTATTTTTTGCTTTTTTATCGGCGATAATATTTTCTTGTTGTTTAGGGCTAACATTATTATTGCCTGTGGCTGCATCCAAATCGTTATGGGTAATGCGGCCTTTGGGGCCGGTGCCACTGAGTTGTTGTAAATCTATATTCTCCTGTCTCGCCCTTAAACGCACCGAGGGTGAGGTTAATATTGTTGTGCCATCAGAGTTATGGTCATGGCGTTCAATGTTTTGGTCTTGTGGTTCTATCGTTGTGCTGGAGTTGGAAGTGTTCGCTACTGGCTTAACAGTGAGCTGTTCAGTGTCGGCGCTGACCTTGCTGCTATCGGTGATTTCAAATAAAACCAGTTGACTGCCAACCGCTAATACTTCGCCGGCGTCACAACCTAATTTTAAAACTTTTCCATTCACCGGCGAGCTGGTTTCAATCACGGCCTTGTCGGTTTGGATGTCGGCAATATGTTGATCCTGGGTAACCTCGTCACCGACCTGGATATACCACTGGCAAACTTCTGACTCAACGATGCCTTCACCTAAATCGGGCAGCTTAAAACTAAATTCAGTCATTTACGGCGTCCTTCAATCATTCTTCGCTAGTGATTTTCCAGTGTGCGTTGCAGGGCTTCGATAATGCGCTCCTGGCTGGGGAAGTATTCCCATTCAAAGCCGTGCGGGTAAGGCGTGTCCCAACCAGTGACGCGTTCGATGGGGGCGAGCAAATGCCAGAAACACTGTTCCTGTACTTCGGCAACTAATTCGGCACCGTAGCCGCCGGTGCGGGTGGCTTCATGAATGACGACGCAGCGGCCAGTTTTTTTAACCGATTGGGTAATGGTGTTTACATCCAGGGGAACTAGACTGCGCAGATCAATCAGTTCGGCATTGATGCCGCTTTGTTCGATAGCGGCGGCCGCGACATGCACCATGGTGCCGTAGGCCAGCACGGTGACATCGTTACCGGCCTGGGTGATTTCCGCTTTGCCAATTGGAATACTGTAGTAGCCGTCGGGCACATCGCCCAGCGGATGATTGCCCCAACCTATCGCCGGTTTATTGTGGTCGCCATCAAAGGGGCCGTTATAGATGCGTTTGGGTTCAAAAAATAATACCGGGTCGTCGTCTTCAATGGCGCTGATTAATAAACCTTTGGCGTCGTAAGGATTGGAGGGCATCACGGTTTTTAAGCCACAGACATGGGTAAAGATTCCTTCGGGACTTTGCGAGTGCGTTTGGCCGCCACGAATACCGCCGCCGCAGGGGGTGCGAATAGTAACGGGTGCCCAAAATTCACCGCCACTGCGGTGCCGCAGCCGCGCTAATTCGCTGACGATTTGATCGAAAGCGGGATAAATATAATCGGCGAATTGAATCTCCACCACTGGTCGCAATCCGTTTACTCCCATACCAATCGCGGTAGCGATAATGCCGCCTTCGGCGATCGGCATATCCAGTGCGCGATGGGCACCGTGCTTTTGATACAGCCCTTGGGTGCAACGAAACACGCCGCCAAAAAAGCCGACGTCTTCGCCCATCACTAATACCGTGGGGTCGACGGACATTTTTATATCGAGGGCAGAATTAATCGCCTGGACCATGTTCATTTTAGTCATGGCCATGCTCCATTTTTTTGCGCTGCCGGGCCAGGTTTTCCGGCACGTCTTTAAACACATCCTCAAACATGGAGCTGACTGGCCAGTGCGGGCCTTCTTCCAATGAGCCGTAAGACAGCGCTTCTTTCCAGTTCTTGGCAACACTGCTGGTCAGTTCATCCTGCAAGGTTTTGTGTTGTTGTTCGCTCCATTCCCCAAGTGCAATCAAATGATTTTTTAAGCGCTCGATGGGGTCGCCCAGTGGCCAACATGCAGCTTCTTTAGGGGAGCGATAGGCGTCGGGGTTGTCGCTGGTGGAGTGGCTGGCTACCCGATAAGTAAACAATTCAATAAAGGTGGGGCCGCCACCTTTACGCGCTCGTTCGGCGGCCCATTGAGTGACGGCATATACCGCTAAAAAATCATTGCCATCGACGCGAATGCCGGGAATATGAAACCCCAGGCTGCGGGCAGCAAAGGTCGTGCCGGAGGCGGCAAAGGATTGCGGGGTGGAAATGGCCACTGATTATTGACCACATTTAAAATGACCGGCGCCTGATAGGTGGAGCTGAATTGCAGCGCGTGATACACATCCGCTTCGGCGGTACTGCCATCACCGACCCAGGCAGCAGCAATATGTTTTTCACCTTTATAGGCCGCCGCCATCGCCCAGCCAACCGCCTGACAATATTGGGTGGCGAGGTTGCCTGAGATGGTAAAAAAGCCGCCTTCCTTCCAGCTGTATAAAGTGGGCAGCTGTCGACCTTTTAAACTGTCGTGGGAATTGGACAGGCATTGGCACATTAGATTGACGACAGGGCAGTCACGGGCAAATAACAGTCCCTGCTGTCGGTAGGTGGGGAAAAACATATCCTCGGGATCAAGCGCCATTGCCTGGGCGATCGAAACGGCTTCCTCACCAGTGCTTTTGATATAAAAGGATAATTTCCCCTGCCGCTGCATGGTGAACATACGCTCGTCAAACGCGCGAACATGCATCATTTTTTTAAGGCCTTGTCGCAACACGTCCGGCTTCAATTGCGGGTGCCATTCGCCCTTGGCCTTATGGTCGTCATCCAGCACCCGCACCAAGCCATAGGCCATGTGGCGAATGGCATTGGGGTCGATCAAACATTCGGGTTTACTGGAAGACTCCGGGCTGGGGATATCCAGATAGGAAAAATCCGGGTCCTCATCAGGCCGGAAGGGGGCTTTGGGAATATGGAGACGACTGCTAAATTCTGTGGCCATGCTGACCTCTATTGCTTAGCGATTTACTTAACTATAGCTCACCTTGGCGTTATCTAAGGATTGGACCACTGCTCAGCAGTTAGAGCTGAGCAACGCTGCCAAATACTTGACCTTCATCCATTTCGGCTTCTTTAACTATTTGTATTAAAAGGATTTTTTAAATAGGCACGGTGTTTGCAGTGGACAGCATAAACGTCACGTATTTGTCGCGTGGTAGCTTATGTTGTAAGTGGAGCCTCTATGCCAAGCACTGCCCTGGATAATAGCCAGTCTGTTTTACCCGAGTCCCTGAATGACTTGGCCGCGCTGCAGGCGGGTGCTGACTCATCCTCACGTATTCGCAGCCGCGAAGAACTGATGTCTGCCTTTGAGGTATTTAATAACGTCTCAAACCAATTGGCTGAAACCTATCATGATATGGAACAGCAGGTCGGCTCGTTGAATCAGGAGTTGCACCAGCTAGCTGAACAGCGCTTGCAAGAATTGCGCGAGAAAGAACGCATCAGTAGTCGCCTGGAAAGTTTATTGAATCTGCTCCCTGCCGGGGTAGTGGTGTTGGATAGCAAAGGTGTCGTGACCGAGTGCAATCCCGCCGCTGCCGATTTTTTAGGTGAACCGCTATTGGGTGAAGTGTGGCGTGATGTAATTCGGCGCTCCTTTGCCCCGCAGTTGGATGATGGCCACGAAATTTCATTAAAGGATGGACGGCGTATCAGTATGTTGACGCGTTCCATGGAAGGTGAACCGGGGCAGTTGATCTTACTGACCGACTTGACTGAAACCCGTGAATTGCAGCGACGTTTGGATCGCCACCGACGCTTGTCAGAAATGGGACGGATGATGTCGTCGCTGGCCCATCAAATTCGCACGCCATTATCAGCAGCGATGTTATATGCCGGTCACTTATGTGATTCGGAATTAAGTCGCGATCAAACCCGGCGTTTTTCAGAAAAAGTCTTGTCGCGTTTACATCACCTTGATCAGCAAGTGAAAGACATGCTGATTTTTGTAAAGGGCGATGTGAAACTCACCGATACTATTGCGGTAGATGAATTATTGGCTGAGTTAGAAGCGGCGATGGAAGTGTCCATTAGTAGCAGTCAATCCCGATACCAAATCAATAACGATTGTGTTGGCGCGATGATTCATTGCAATCGCGAAAGTATGGTCGGTGCGTTAATGAACTTGGTTAACAATGCCATTCAATCCCAATTTGAAGCCGTGGCCTTGGATATTCGGGTGGTTGCCAATGGTGTTGGCCAATTGCAAATAATTATCAGTGATAATGGTCCCGGTATTGATGGGACTGTTCTGCAAAATTTAAAGGAGCCGTTTTTTACCACCAAGTCGCAAGGTACCGGTTTAGGGTTAACGGTGGTGCGGGCAGTGGCTGAAGCCCATCATGGTTTATTTGAATTGCAATCGACATTGGGTGAAGGTACGACGGCTGTGTTAACACTTCCCATTAGTGAATCTGTTAGTACAAAAACGACTGCAAATTTTAATCACACTATTACTCCTGAAGCCTCTGGAGGATCGTTGTCATGAGTCAGAAAGCGTTAAAATTAACGGCCACTATTTTAGTGGTGGAGGACGATTGTGATTTACGTGAAGCGCTGGTGGATACCTTGGAAATTGCCGGTTGCTCAGTGGTGCAGGCAGATTGTGCGGAAAAAGCATTGGCGTTAATCCCGCAACACGCATTGGATATGGTGGTGTCGGATATCAATATGGGCGCCATGGATGGGCTGACCTTATTAAAAGAAATTCGCCAGCATTATCCGCAGTTGCCGGTATTGTTGGTGACGGCCTATGGCAGTATCAGTGCATCGGTAGAGGCTATACGCAATGGCGCGGTGGATTACCTGGTTAAGCCGTTTAAGCCACAGTTGTTGGTAGAAACCGTAGGGCGCTATGTCGGCATTGCCAGTGTCAGTGAAGAAGATCAGCCAGTGGCGGTAGAGCCTTCAAGTTTGCAGTTGTTGCAATTGGCCAAGCGGGTAGCAGAAACCGATTCAACAGTTTTGATTTGTGGTGAGTCAGGTACGGGTAAAGAAGTATTAGCGCGCTATGTGCATCAGCAATCCCCTCGTGCGCAACAGCCTTTTGTGGCGATAAACTGTGCGGCTATTCCTGAAAATATGCTGGAAGGTATGTTATTTGGTCATGAAAAAGGCGCGTTTACCGGTGCTTATACTAGTGCGCCCGGAAAGTTCGAGCAGGCTAACGGCGGCACGCTGTTACTCGATGAAATTTCAGAAATGGATGTGGGCTTGCAAGCTAAAATTTTGCGGGTGATTCAGGAACGTGAAGTCGAGCGTTTGGGGGGGCGCAAAACTATTGATCTTGATGTGCGTATTGTTGCAACAACTAATCGTAATCTGGCGGAAGAAGTTAGAGCAGGCCGTTTCCGCGAAGATTTATTTTACCGCTTAAGTGTATTCCCTTTGCAGTGGTTGCCGCTGCGTGAACGCTTGCAGGATATTGTGCCCCTAGCGCAAAAATTACTGCAGATGCACACCAAAAAAATGGGCCGTCCTCCGGTGGATATTGATGCCTCTGCAGTGATGGCTATTCGCGCACACAACTGGCCGGGTAATGTGCGGGAGTTGGATAATGTCATTCAGCGCGCGCTGATCATGCAGCCTGGTACGGTGATTTCTGATTTCCATCTGCGGCTGGATCCCTTTGCGACCACGGCGATGAACATTGCTCCGGCATCCGCACCGGCGTCAATCACTAATGAGCAGCCAGCTGAATCAATGCCGGGCAACACAGGTAATGTGTTAGAAGGGGATTTACAGCGCCGGGAGTTTGAAATTATTGTCGATACCTTGCGCAATGAAGGCGGCTCACGAAAAAATACCGCTGAAAAATTAGGTATCAGCGCCAGAACCCTGCGTTACAAAATTGCCCGCATGCGCGATATCGGGATCAATGTGGAAGCGGTACTGCAAAACGCTTGAAGTCGAGCTAGCCAATGCGCTCAAGCCGCAAAGGTATGAGCGTTAATCCAGCTGGCAAAATCCTGAGGATGGTGTTGCTGTTGGTGGCAAAAATGGTTGTCCCAGAAGTGGCTCAAGCCTTCAATATCATCGGCTGCCGGTAGCTGGTTTTCACTGCGCAGATAAATAATCCAGGCAATGGCAGTGCTATAGGATAGATTGGTTTTGAGTTCCTGATCAGGGTCTTGCAGGAATTGATGCTGGCTAGCCAGACCGCGAACTTTGCTGGCCAGGTCGGGCTGAAAGGCTAAATACTCATCCCATATTTGCCAGTGCTGAACTGAACTGATTTGATAAATACCAATGCCTTGATTGTGTTGGCAGAACGGGTCAAAGCCCGATTCCTGGGCTGCGGTGCCAAGCAATAACCGCTCTGCGGCAGGGGTGTGCATACCGAGATACTCTAAGGTGGGCTTGATCACATGTTCGGTTAAATCTACGGCATTGATGGTCATGGTTAGCTCTACTACGCGGGAGTTGCTGTTCCCTATTGCTCGCTGGATATAAAAGTGAAACCTCTACACCTATTTAGACGGAAAAAGAGCTTGTCGCCAGTTTTTTGCTGATTTTTTAAGCATTTATTCGATTATTCTCATTTTATTTATTGATTTAGCCGCTAAGCCCCTGAAAGTTTAAGAATTGTTGTTGGCAAGTTCTCAAATCGTGAATCTTGGCCGTATTCGTATCTTGGTCGATATGGCGGAGCATGGTACAAAGTATCCCTAACGAAACTGTTCTCCCGCAGCTGCTGAGTTTGGCATGGGTTTATATGCTAAGTAATTGAAAGGAATAGATATTATGGGGATGTTTTCAGAGTATCCAGTGTTTTCTCTGGTGGTCGCAGGGCTGCTGGTATGGGTGCTGATGTATTTTTTACGGCAACAAGCCCATCACCTGATTTTACGCAGTGCCCGTCTATGTCATGCCCAATTGCGTTTATTATCCCGTGCCTGCCTTTATTCTGCGCAACGTATTCGCCGTCGTAACCATGAAATAACCAAAGCCCTTGCCGAGGCTTTATTAGAACGCCAATTAGAGCGGCGTTTTATGCGTATCGAAAAATTAGTCGAAAGAGATCTCGCCAATTACCAACATTTGGCAGCAGATATTAATCGCCAGCTTACTGCCGTTGATGAAGACTATATCGCCAGTGCCAAGGTACCGGATATTTCACCCGAGTGGGTGGCAGCGGTAGAAGCTATTTCGGCGTTGGAAGGCGATCAACGCAATAGCGATGTGATGAATAAAATTTTGGAGGATATGCACCAAACGGTGAAAGAGCATCAACGCGAAGCCTTGCGTGAACACCGTTGGACAGTGTCATCCCGGCATAAAGTGTTATCCGGCTTGCAACCACAATGGCGCAAGCTTGGCAAAATGCTGCAGCATATCGATAACAATATTGATGTATTGCGTCACCGGTTGCGGCAGGTGGATCAACACATGAGCCAGTTCGAAATGATTACGGCGGGCTCGGGTCAAGGCATTATGGCCTCAATGTTGATGCGCTTTGTTTCTTCCTTGTGTTTTGTATTGGTGGGTGTGGGGGCTGCCTGGATTAACTGGCAGCTATTATTACAGCCGATTAGCGCGCTGTTGCCCGTACAGGCTGGTGAGCTGCCCTTGGCGGCAGTAGTCACTGGCTTGCATATAGCAGTGACATTGGTAGCTGCAACTATGGTGTCCGAGAGTTTACGTATTACCCATTTATTTCCCTTGGTGTCGGCAATGACTCGATATGGTCGGCAAGTAATGGTGGTGATTGGTACTACGCTACTGGTCGCATTAACGGCTGGCGAAGCGTTGGCATTACTAGGTTCACCTATCCAGCTAGCTGCCACTGAAATGGTTGGAGCTTCGCAGATTTTATTGGTGGTGTTAGGTGTTTTAATCCCCTTGGTGTTGGCGTTAGTGGTTATTCCCTTGGAGTATATGCTACACACCGTAAGGCCAGTGTTTGGTAGCCTGCTTCAAGTAATGCTGCATATATCAACGTTGTTACTGCGATTGGTGGGGTCTGCTATTGTGCAACTGTCGCGGATGTTAATTCATGTTTACGATGCGATTATTTTTGTACCTCTACTGATAGAGCAGCAATGGCAGCAGCGTCAGCAGGCAAAAATGGACGCGGCGGTTACGCTGGCGGTTGAAGCCTCTGAGCCTAATAAAGTGACTGCATTACGATTGGCTGCCGCAGCTACCGAGCAACGGCATTAAAATCGGGAGTGATGGCTGTTGATTAATGGGGGGTGGTTAAAGTGTCCCGGCAAATTCAATATTATTACCATCAGGGTCTTGCACAAAAGCGAAGGCAATACCGTCGCCGAATTCGGTAATTTCACTCGTGCTAAGTCCCGCTGCTGCCACTTCGGCAATAATTTCTTTTAAGTTTGAAACGACCAGTGAGCAGTATCGATAACCGGTAGCTGCTTTCATTTCGCCGCCAATGGCAGTTTGCGTTGGAGCAGTGTCATAAGCCACGAGTTTTAAAACACTGCTGCCAAATTGATAGCGGTGCATATAGCCGCCAGCAAACTCTAGTTTGGATTGGTATTCCAGCCCTAGAATATGTTCATAAAAATCACGCATGGCGTCCATGTTTGTCGTTACTACCGCAAATTCGGGGGTATCAATTAATAATTTTATTGGCATGGAGTGCTCCGGATGTTATCTATTTTTAATGGTTTAATAGCCTGCCAAAGTGGCGTAGCGGTCTTTGTGGAAACCACTGTCGCCCAGCAGTTGCATGGCAACACGGGCGCGCTTTAAAAAGAAGCCTATCTCCAGTTCATCAGTTACGCCTATACCACCGTGCATTTGTACCGCTTCGTTAGTGACCAGTTTATACACATCGTTTAACCGTGCTTTCGCCAGACTGGCTACTTGGTTAGCGCCAGGGCGATTTTCATCGATGGCGCTGAGTGCATCCAGTACCACGGATTTGGATAATTCGAGTTCGGTAAACATAATGGCTGCGCGGTGTTTTAACGCTTGAAATGACCCTATTTTTACGCCGAACTGTTCTCGTTCCTTGAGGTAGGCGACGGTGCGATCAAAACATTCCTGCGCACCGCCGAGCATTTCTGCCGCCAGGCACACGCGACCGCGATCCAGTACCGGTTCTAAAATATCAAAGCCTTTGTCGATAGTGCCGATGATTGCGTCAGCAGCCACTGCCACATTATTAAAACGGATATTGGCGGCATTGCGGCTATCAATCATTTTGGTTTGAGTGATTTCCACTCCGGCGCTGTTAGCATCTAACAAAAACAGTGTGATGCCGTTAGCGTCTTCAGTGGTGCCACTGGTGCGAGCGGTGACAATAATTTTGTCGGCAGTGTGACCATCCAATACCAGAACTTTATCCCCGTTGAGGACATAGTTTGCACCATCGGCGGCAGCCGTTAACGCGACATGGCTTGGGTTGTGATGGTTGGTTTCTTCCAGTGCTAGCGTCAACGTTAAAGAGCCAGCAGCTACCGCGGGTAAATGTTGTTGTTTTTGTTGATCATTGCCGCCCAGTATTAATGCGGAGGCCCCGAGCACAACAGTGCTAAATAATGGCGACGCGGTAAGTGTATGACCGCTTTCTTCAATGATGGCGCCTAGCCCCATAAAACCAAAATCCAGACCGTCGTAGGCTTCGGGCAAAATAATACTGGCCCAGCCCAATTCAACCATCTGCGTCCACAGTGATTTGCTATAGCCGATCGGGTCATTGCTGTCGCGCAATTGGCGCAGTGCTTCTACCGGTGCGTTAGCGGTTAAAAATTCTTTGCTGGTGTCTTTAAGTAGACGCTGTTCTTCATTCAGTACTAAAGCCATGTTGTATTCCTCTTTATTCGGCTTACGCGTCGGGTAGGCCAAGCACGCGCTTGGCAATAATATTTAATTGCACTTCAGAGGTGCCGCCGGCGATGGATAAGGCTTTGGAAAAAAGCATATTACGTGTGGCAAGCCGTTCATCGTCGCTGAAGTTTTCATCCCAGCCAATACCGCGAGCCCCTAATAAGGCGACATATAATTCTTCCTTGTTTTTTTGTTCTTCGGTACCGACATATTTCATGATCATCGGTACATTGCTGTCGCTAATACCATTGATGCGTTCTTCAAAGCTACGGAAGTGGGTGAGACCCACTGCCCGAAAACGCATTTCGTGTTCTACCAGTTGCGTGCGCAGCGCGGCGTCTTTTAATTTGCCGTCAGCACCTAAACCTACATAGTCGATCGCCGCTTGTGCGGGACTAAAGCTAACGCTGGGTGCGTCGCCCATTTCGCTCATTAACTTCCGTTCGTGTTTCAACAGCGCTTTGGCTACCGACCAGCCGGTGTTAATTTCAGCGACCAGATTTTTCTTTGGTACTTTAACGTTGTCGAATACGGTTTCACAAAATTCTGATTCACCGCTGATTAAGGCGTAGGGAGACGCGGTGACGCCTTCGGTTTCCATGTCGATTAATAAAAAACTAATACCCTGCTGTTTGATGGCGTCGGGGTCGGTACGCACTAAACAAAAAATCCAGTCACATTTTTCTGCATTGGTAGTCCACAGCTTGGTACCGTTTACCAAAAAGTGGTCGCCCATATCTTCAGCTTTGGTTTTCAGGCTGGCTAGATCTGAACCGGAACCGGGTTCCGAGTAGCCTTGTGCCCAGCGAATATCACCGCGGACAATTTTAGGAATATGTTCTTGTTTTTGTTCTTCCGAGCCATACTCCAATAAAGCTGGCCCCAGCATCCAGATGCCCAAATCAAACAGCGGTTTGCGCGCATTAATCGCTTTCATTTCTTCGGTAAGAATTTTTCCTTGCTCGGGGCTCAAGCCGCCGCCGCCATATTGAGATGGCCATTCCGGACAAGTCCAACCTTTGTCGGCCATGCGCTCTAACCAGTCTTTGGCATCCTGGCTGGGAAAGGTTTTATTGCGTCCCGCCCATACTTGTTCTTTGCTGCTGGCAGGTGAACGCATGGATTGCGGGCAGTTGGCTTCCAACCAGGCACGGGTTTCAATACGAAATGTTTCCAAAGCGTCCACTCGGACCTCCTTCGGTAAAGGTAATTAAATGGGCTGTTTCGCGGGGAATAGTACCTTAACCGCGGTCGCAGAATGGTAATAGATATTAGAGCTTGGGGGCTGAAACTCAATAGCTTGAGGTTGCGATCTGATTAACAATTAGGGTCAGCTAGTGCTGGCCCTGAATGATGGGGGGTGTTAGTGGAGTTGCTGTTGGCTATGGGCTGGTTTCTATCTGGTTGCCAATCAGGGTAGCCACTTGTCTGAAAGCCTGAAGGCAATCACTCCAGTAGCGCACACTGCTCACACGGGTCATGGTGCTAACACCACTACCACGTTGGCCGGTGGTTTTCTCGCCTACACTGTCGAGTAGTATTTGGCCGCTATTATCAAATAGCTGTAGTTTGATGGTCATGCTGCTGCTTTCGTTGACGACAGTAGTCTGGCGCAGGGGTTTATCATTTTTTATCGATGCGGTGAGGTAGAGGTCACTAATGTCTGTTTTTACTAACAGCACATCATCACCGGTTTCAGTGGTGAGCTGCCAGCCAAATTGCTGCTGCCACTGTTTGCTTACTGCTTTGACAAATTGCTCGTTAAATATTTTGCGCTCAGCTTCATCAAATTGAAAGTCCTGTTCGCGGTAGAAAGATAAATCTGCCGCGGAGCGTTTTTTGTAACTAATGCTTAGTGGCTCGATGTTGATGCGTCGATAGCGATTGAAATCAATGTTGGCACGGATCAGTAGCTGATCGAAACTGCTGTTAGTAACCGGCGTTAATCCCTGCGCGGTAGGTGAGCCAAATTCAGGATTAGGTGAGTTACAGGCAGAGAATGTCATGCACAGTAAGAGGCCTGTGATGAATGCGATTGATTTCATAATATGACTCCTGTTTTTTGCGCTGTATCGGTCTAATAGGTTGTACCGTTTGGCTAGTGTAGGGTTTGAATGTTGACCTGTATAGCGCTAGCGTTCAAGCTCTGCTCAATGCGAATAAAAATTGGGAGTAAACCATGCAACGTTTTAGCAATAAAGTCGCTTTAATTACCGGGGCCGCATCGGGCATAGGTCGTGCTGCCGCTGAACGCTTGGCCAGCGAAGGTGCCAGCGTATTGTGTACAGATTTAAATGCAGAAGCACTAACAGAAACGGTGGCAGCGATAACTGCCGCGGGAGGTAGTGCTGCTGCCCATGCTTTTGATATCAGTAATGAAGAGCAGGTTAATAACTGTGTGCAAGCGGCTATTGATATCTATGGCAAGTTGGATGTGATAGTGAATATGGCCGGTATATTAGGTTTTCATTCCACTCACCAATTGGATCTGGCGACCTGGCAAAAAATTATTGATGTAAATTTAACCGGTACGTTTTTACTGTGCAAAGCGGCCTTGCCACATCTGTTAGAAACCAAGGGCAATATTGTGAATGCGGCGTCTACTGCTTCGCTGGCAGGTTTGCCTTCTGGTGCCGCTTATTCAGCAACTAAGGGTGGCGTGCTGGCGATGACCCGTTCTATTGCGGTGGAATATGCCAAGCGTGGAGTCCGCGCTAACTGCATCTGTCCTGGTGATATTAAAACCAATATGACAGCAAATATCAGTATGCCGGATGATTATGATTACGACTTGCTGGGGCGGATTAGTTCGATTACCGGGCCCAAAGGGCCTGAAGTAGTGGCCGGGGTCATTGCGATGTTGGCATCGGAAGATGGCGCCCATATTACCGGCGAAGATATTCGTATGGATGGTGGGACCTTGTCCTGATAACGTTTGCCAGATTTTAAACGGGTGTTTTTGTAGTGTGGGTAGTGTATTAGTGTTGTAAAAGTAATTCTCTACCCGCCATTGCCATCACCAGCTGTTCTAATAAATCCCAGCTGTTGTCTTTACTCAAGCCTTTGATCGACCGGTCAATAGTGTTAGCGGTTTTAATCATGCGGGTTAGCTGTTTGACATTGAGCCGGCGCAGCGCGTTGCTGACCAATGGTTTACGTTTATCCCACACGCGTTGGCTTTGTAGCACACGGTCAATGCCATTACCTTGTTCGATTTGGGTGGCGCAATGATACAGCGTGCGTAGTTCTCTGGTTAATGCCCATAGCAGTACGGGGGTTCGGTGCCTTCAGCTTTTAACCCCTGCAAATTTTTCAAACAGCTACTGACATTACCTTCCAGCGCGCGATCGACTAAACCAAACACGTCATAGCGAGCATTATCCGCTACCGCCGCAGTAATCGTGTCGGCATCGATGGTATCGCCATCGGTGTAGAGCCTTAGTTTTTCTATTTCCTGAGCGGCGGCCAATAAATTACCTTCCACTCTCTCGGCCAGCATTTGGATGGCTTCGCTGCTGGCGTTCAAGCCCAACCTGCTCAAACGGTTGTTGATCCAGCGGGGTAATTGCGCCATTTCAATCGGCCAGCACTGCACTGAGGCACCGGCGGCCTCGATGTTTTTATACCACTTGGTACGGGTGCTAGCGCTTTCCAATTTATTGCAAATAATCAGCAGGACATTATCGGGCGAGGCATTTGCGGCGTACTCGGTAAGAGCCTTGCCTCCGGCATCCCCGGGCTTGCCGGTTGGCATGCGCAGTTCAATTAATTGCCGTTCGGCGAACAACGACATGGCTGCCGCGGAGGCTAATAGTTCGTTCCAGTCGAAGCCGGTTTCTACATGTAAAACTTCACGACTAAAACCCTGTCGGCGGCAGCTTAGGCGAATGTCATCACAGCATTCTTGTACTAGCAAGGTTTCATCGCCGCTGACGATATAGATGGGTAGCAGGGTTTTTGAGAGGTTTTGTTTAAGTTGATCCGGGCGGAGTCGCATTTTTTATTGCACCAATGAGGTGGTTGCAGCGGTGGGTTCAGCCATTGGAGGTTCAGTCGTATAATCAAATGAGCGTAATTGCCGGGCAATCTTTGCCCCCAGGTTTTTTAACATTTCACGCCGTAATATCGCTTCTTCCTGATAAGTGCTGACCACTTTGTTAGGGTCATTGGGCATAATACGTCGTTCAATGATAGTGCTAGGTCCAAGTACGCGCTGGCCTTTAGCGTTTAGTAATTCAAAGACGACTGTTTGTTCCAGCTGGTATTCGATAGCTCTGGCTCGCTCGCCAACCGCAGTGATGCGCTTGTCGCTAGCTGCTTTACTTATCGCTAGTTGGTAGTTTGCTTCTTCGGGGGCAGTGGTGATTGTTATACCGTTGGCCATGAGTTCATTGCGCAGCTCAATGGCAAGAGAGCCAGAATTCTGGAGGCCGGTGATGATGATGGGTTCAACCCCTGCAGGTAAATTTATATTGCCGCGTAAATGAAAGCCACAGGCACTGACCAGCAGGCTACTAATAAGGACAAATGCTTTCAGATAATGCGGCATGCTATTTCCAGTTCAGAGCGTGAATTAATAACTATTTAACGGCAATGGTAACTAGTTTGCCCACAATATATTTTTTCATTTTTATTTCTTTGCCGTCGGTAAATTTTTGCACGTTACTGTCGGCAAAGGCTAGTTCAAAAACAGTGGCTTCATCGGCATCGGCGGCTACTTCAATTTTGCCACGAACCTTGCCATTAATCTGCACTACCAGCTCAATACTATTTCGAACCAGTGCCGCCTCGTCGACGGTAGGCCAGTGTGTATCAATAACCGCGCCAGTATTACCCAGTGCGCGCCAGAGTTCATGGCAGAAATGTGGCGTGATAGGTGCAAGCATGATGATTATGGCCTGTAATGCTTCTCGTTCTACTGCTAGTCCCTGACCGCTATTGTCCTGCAACTTGGCAATATCGTTAGTTAGCTCCATAATGGCGGCGATGGCAGTGTTAAAGGTTAAGCGGCGGCTGTAATCATCGGTAATTTTAGCGATGGTTTCATGGGTTTTGCGGCGTAAATCCTGTTGTTCACGGCTGAGGTTGCTGCTATCCAATGCAGGAATATCAGTCTGCTGCAGGTGATTGAATACGCGGTTCCACAAACGATTAAGGAAGCGGTGAGCGCCGCCTACCGCAGAGTCTGACCATTCCAGCGATTGTTCCGGTGGCGCGGCAAACATGATAAATAAACGCACGGTGTCGGCACCGTACTGTTCGATGAGTTGTTGCGGATCGACAGTATTGCCCTTGGACTTGGACATTTTGCTGCCATCTTTTAATACCATGCCCTGACACAATAGACGGTCAAAGGGTTCGTCACAGTTGATCAGACCTTCATCACGCATCAGCTTGTGAAAGAAGCGGGCGTATAACAGGTGCAGTATGGCGTGCTCGATACCACCGACATATTGATCGACCGGCAACCAGTAATTAGCGGCATCGGGGTCTAGCATACCGTCTTTGTAATCGGCGCTGGTGAAGCGGGCGTAATACCAGGAAGATTCCATAAAGGTATCGAAGGTATCGGTTTCACGTTCTACCTCTTGCCCATTGAATTCATCTTTGCGCCATTCAGGATCACTTTTGATCGGTGAACTGACGCCGTCCATTACCACGTCTTCAGGCAATAAAATGGGTAGGCGATCAGCTGGGACTGCGATTTCACCGCCGTCAGGCAAATTAAAAATCGGAATCGGTGCGCCCCAGTAACGTTGGCGGGAAACACCCCAATCACGAAGGCGATAATTAATCGTGCGGCGACCATGGTCAATACTTTCTAACTTATCGGCTATGGCGTTAAAGGCGCCATTAAAATCCAGACCATCAAATTCTGCAGAGTTGATGGTGAGGGTATGGTCTTTGCGGGCATACCAGTCTTGCCAAGTGCCAGTATCAAAAGCGGTGTCGTTGTCGTTATTGCTGGCAATGACTTGCTTGATAGGTAATTGATATTTATTAGCGAAAGCAAAATCGCGCTCGTCGTGGGCGGGAACAGCCATCACCGCACCGGAGCCATAATCCATTAGCACGTAGTTAGCGATCCACACGGGAACTGGTTCGCCGGTTAGTGGGTGCAGGGCATTAATGCCGGTGGCAATCCCCTTTTTTTCCATCGTGGCCATATCAGCTTCAGCGACAGAACTGGTTTTACATTCATGAATAAAAGCTTGTAGCTCGGGGTTGCTCCCGGCTAACGCCAGACTAATTGGATGCTCGGCAGCGAGGCTGACATAAGTGGCACCCATCAGCGTATCGGGGCGGGTGGTATAGACTTCGATATTGCTGATGTCAGCAATGCTGGTTTCCAGATCAAAGCGCATTTCTACGCCTTCGCTGCGACCAATCCAATTGCGTTGCATGGTTTTGACTTGTTCGGGCCAGCCGTCCAGTTGATCAAGATCCGCTAATAATTGGTCGGCGTATTCGGTGATTTTAATAAACCACTGCGGAATTTCTTTGCGTTCAACAGGGGTGTCACAGCGCCAGCAGCAGCCGTCGATAACTTGCTCGTTGGCTAATACGGTTTCATCTTGAGGGCACCAGTTAACAGCCGAGGTTTTTTTATACACCAAACCTTTTTCGTATAAACGAGTGAAAAACCATTGCTCCCAACGGTAGTAATCGGGTTTGCAAGTGGCGAATTCTTTTGACCAGTCATAGGCAAAGCCCAATTGCTTTAATTGGTCGCGCATATAATCGATATTGCTATCAGTCCACGGTGCCGGTGCTGTGTTGTTTTTTACTGCGGCATTTTCCGCTGGCAGGCCGAATGCATCCCAGCCCATGGGCTGCAGTACATTTTTGCCCTGCATGCGTTGATAGCGGGAGATAACATCGGCAATGGTGTAATTGCGCACATGGCCCATGTGCAGTTTGCCGCTGGGGTAGGGAAACATAGCCAGGCAATAATATTTATCTTTGTTGGTATCAACGTTGGCGACAAAACTGTTGTTGTCGGCCCAAAATTGCTGTGCCTGTTGTTCGATGGTCTTGGGGTTGTATTGCTCTTGCATTGTGGGCCTTACTGAATTTATTGCGGCGAAAAAATTAGTCGCGCATTTTAGCAGCAAAAAGCCCTGAACTATAGCTATAAACCGCCAGACAACTTATCCAGCAGATTAATAGGATGGGCCAGCTGCCAGCGAGTGCGAATGGGGTCATGCCCTGATAGGCGTAGGCCTGCCCGCGAATGATTTCGCGCTGGAATTGTTTGCCCTGCACAGTGATCTGTCCGCGTTGATCGATAATTGCACTAATACCGGTACCCGTTGCGCGGAGTAAATAACGACCGGCTTCCAGCGCGCGCATTTGTGCCATTTGAAGATGTTGTAATGGGCCGATGGAGGCACCAAACCACGCGTCGTTGCTGATGGTAATCAGCATATCTGCCTCGGGCAGCCATTGTGAAACCAGATCCGGATAGACGATTTCGTAGCAAATGAATGGAGCCAGTGAAATCTTGCCGGCTTTGATAGCGGGTTGATTTGCGGGGCCGGCACTGAAGGCAGACATCGGTAAATCAAAAAATTGAATCAAGCCGCGCAATAAGTTTTCCAGAGGCACATATTCTCCGAAAGGCACCAGCCGCTGTTTGTGGTAAGTGCCACTACCGGCCCCAACTGCCATAATGCTGTTGTGATAACGGCGGGCTTGCTGGTCAGTGGCAGGGTACAAATAGGGTATGCCGGTAATCAGGGTGGCATTATATTGGTTGGCTTGTTGAGCCATGTCATCGACAAACCCTTTTGCCTGTTGATAGTAGGCAGGGATGGCTGCTTCTGGCCAGATCACGATATCGGCAGTTGGCCAGAGCGGGGCGCTACTGTTTTTATACATGGCTAAAGTGGGCAGGTACTGATCTCTGTTCCATTTTATTTCTTGCGGGATATTGGCTTGCACCATGGCGACAGAGACAGCTTGATCAGAAACTGGCCTGGTCCAGTTAATCATGTTTAGCCCGGCACCTAGTAACCACAGAGTAACTACACCTAAAGCGGCCACCAGCGATGATTTTACTTCGTTGTTTCGCTGCTGCAGGATTTGCGCAAGCACCGCGCCGGTTAAGGCGACAATAAAGCTCAGGGTGTAAATTCCTGCTACCGGCGCCCATCCGGCCAGAGGGGTGTCGATATGTGCGTAACCAAGATAGAGCCAGGGAAAACCGGTTAAAAACCAGCTGCGCCACCATTCACCCAGTACCACAATCGCGGCAAATCCCACTGTACGGCCCAGTGGCTTGTGTCGCAGGAAGCGCGCATAAGCATAGCCGGTGCCGGCGCTAAACAGCGCTAACCCGGCACTAAACAGTAAGGTCAGAAAACTGGCTAATGGGGCGGGGGCATAGCCGTAGACATGAATACTGACGTAGACCCAGGAAGTGCCTGAACCGAATAAGCCCAGACCATAAAACCAACTGCGCTTGGCAGCCGCGCCGGGGTGAGGTCGTTTAGCAGCCAAACCAGGAGCCCGCAGCTGATAATACCCAGTGGCCACAGCGTAAAGGGAGCCAGCGATAGCGTTACCAAACCGCCAGCAACGAGCGCTAGCAAGTGGCCAGTCCAACCACGTTGTAAAGCCTTCAAGGCCATCGTCCCCTAACGTTTTATTATTGCGGGTGCCCGCTTAATCATCACCGGGATCATCAATCTCGCACATGCGTAATAGATGCACTTGCCGGTTGTCGGCATTCAGAACCCGGAATTGATAGCCATTGATTAGCGCTATTTCATTACGTCGGGGCAAGTGACCAAATTGTTGCAGAATAATACCGCCTATAGTGTCGAACTCTTCATCATTCAATTCAGAGCCGAAGTATTGGTTAAACTCATAAATCGGCGTCAGTGCTTTGATGATGTAATCATTTTCCGCTAATTTTTTAATATAGCTGTCGGGGCTGATATCGTGCTCGTCCTCAATTTCACCCACAATTTCTTCCAGCACATCTTCGATGGTGACCAGGCCGGCAACGCCACCGTACTCATCGATAACAATGGCCATATGGTTGCGGTTTTCGCGAAACTCACGCAGCAACACATTTAAACGTTTGCTTTCTGGTACTACCGTGGCCGGTCGTAAGATCGATTTAATATCAAAGGACTCACCGTCGGTATTTAGTAGCAGCGGGAGCAAATCTTTGACGAGCAAAATCCCCAGCATTTCATCGGAGTTTTCACCAATGACTGGATAGCGCGAGTGCGCTGTGCGAATAACTGTGGGTAGGAATTCACTTAGCGGTTGCTCGGCTTTTATGACGGTCATCTGGGTGCGCGGTACCATGACTTCGCGCACCTGCATTTCTGAGACATGCATGGCGCCATCGATAATTTGCAAGGCGTCATGGTCAATCACTTCATTGTGTTGCGCGACTTTGAGTACATCCATTACATCGCTGCGTGATTTTGGCTCAGTAGAAAAAATGTGAGCTATTTTTTCGAGCCAGGATTTTTCTTCTGGCTCGGTAGTTCGGTCATCTGTCATGGCTTTGGGTTCAACCCTCCTAAAGGTTTGTTGCTGTGTTGTTTATATAAGCTGTGTCGAGATAGGGGTTGGCAATATTAAGGCTGGCAAGCAGTTCAATTTCTAATGCCTCCATTATTACTGCATCGTGCTCTTCGACATGGTCATATCCTAAAAGGTGTAGGGTGCCGTGAATGACCATATGGGCCCAGTGATGTTCACTGACTTTATTTTGTTCGTGTGCTTCCTGCGCCACTATAGAGCTGCATATTACCAGGTCGCCGAGTAATGGCAGTTCAATAAACTCTGGTAGATCGGCTGGGAACGATAAGACATTAGTGGATTTATCTTTTCCGCGGTAGGTGTTGTTGAGTTGGCTTATTTCAGTTTCATTGACGAGTCGGATAGTGAGTTCGGCTTCAGTCTTATGTTTGGCAATAGCCAGCTCTACCCACTGCTGTAATTTAGCCGGGGAGGGTGGTCGTCGTCTTCCGCTGCGATTTGCAGATCCAGTTGCACGGTCATTTGGGGTTTTGCTCCCCACTGGATTTACTGTCGATAGGTTTGGCGGTGTTCTCAATTTTTTCGTAAGCATCAACTATTCGCTGTACCAGCGGATGTCTCACCACATCTTTGGATAAAAAATAAGTGAAACTGATGCCTTCGACATTTTCTAATACTTTAATAGCGTGAGTGAGACCCGACTGGGTACCTTTGGGGAGATCAATTTGCGTGGCATCGCCGGTAATGACTGCTGTTGAACCAAAGCCGATTCGAGTTAGGAACATTTTCATTTGTTCTTTGGTCGTATTTTGGCTTTCGTCGAGAATTATATAAGAGTCATTTAAGGTGCGGCCACGCATATAAGCCAATGGCGCAATCTCAATCACATTGCGTTCGATCATTTTGGTGACTGTCTCAACGCCTAACATTTCATATAAGGCGTCGTACAGGGGCGTAAATACGGATCAATTTTTTGCGCCAAATCACCGGGTAAAAACCCCAGTTTTTCACCGGCCTCTACTGCGGGTCGTACCAGTAAAATACGCTGTACTTGCTCATTGATTAGCGCCTGAACGGCACAGGCCACGGCTAAATAGGTTTTACCGGTACCTGCAGGACCAACACCAAAATTAATATCGTTGTTTAACACCGAGCGGACATAGCCTTGCTGATTTTTGCCGCGCGGTTTTATAGTCACTTTTTTAGTATGGATCAGAGTGATAGCTTCTACGCTGGTGCTGTTTGACTCTTGCAGGTTTTCGATACCGGCCTGCTGCAAGTTCAGGTGGATAGTTTCGGCGCTCAGGCTAATGCCATCCAAAGCGTCCTGGTACAGGTTGCTTAATAAACGGCAGCCAGAGGCGACTGCGCTGTTTTCACCTTCTACGGTAAACAGATTGCCACGGTTGCTGACCTTGATAGCCAGACGTTGCTCGATCTGACGAAGGTGCTCGTCAAATTGGCCGCAGAGGCTGGCAAGGGCTTGGGAGTCGTTAGGTTCCAGAGTCAGAACCTGTTGCGATGGGGTTGCTATGTTCAAATTGTTGTTTCTAGGCCGTCTTTTGGCTGTTAGTTTGCGCTTAGGATATTGAGTAAACGGGGGTTGAGTCAATCTCTAATTGAGTCAATCCTGTAGCTTACTGCTGTTAGCTTCCAGCATATTGCCTAAAAGACTATCAGCTGCTGTTTAGTGGCACGATTCTTAATTAATCAGTACCCCACGTAAAGAGTTGGGTAGTGCCTCGCTGATGGTAACGGTAGCAAAACCTCCGATAAGTGATTGATCTGTAGCAGAAAAATTCACTACTCGGTTGTTTTCGGTGCGTCCTTGTAGCTGGCCTGGATCTTTGCGGGAAACACCGGTGACTAAAATTCGCTCCTGATTACCAACCATTTGGCGACTGATTTGTTGGGCGTGCTGCAGAATACGCTGTTGCAGTAGCTGTAGACGTTCTTTCTTGGTCGCTTCGGGTGTGTCATCGGCGAGCTCTGCCGCGGGGGTGCCAGGGCGGGCGCTGTAGATAAAGCTGAATGAGGTATCAAACCCAATCTCGGCGATGAGTTGCATGGTGTCCTCAAAGTCCTGCTCAGTTTCACCGGGAAAACCGATAATAAAGTCTGAAGAGAAGCTGATATTGGGACGAATAGCCTGCAGGCGCTTCATCTTGGCAATATATTCGTCACGGTTATGGCCACGCTTCATAGCCGCCAGAATACGATCGGAGCCGCTTTGCACGGGTAAATGCAAGTGGCTGACTAGCTCGGGAATATCTTTATAGGCTTCAATTAAGGCATCACTGAATTCCACCGGGTGTGAAGTGGTGTAGCGAATGCGGTCTATGCCGGGGATGGCGGCGACAAAATAAAGCAGTTCAGCGAAGTCGACAATTTCGCTTTCATGATTTTCACCGCGGTAGGCGTTGACGTTCTGGCCTAGCAGGTTTACTTCCCTAACCCCTTTATCTGCCAAGCTGACGATTTCAGCAATGACATCATCAAAAGGGCGGCTGACTTCTTCGCCGCGGGTATAGGGGACGACGCAGAAGGTACAGTATTTGGAGCAGCCTTCCATAATGGAGACAAAAGCGCTGGGGCCGTCGACGGATGGTTCCGGTAGCGCGTCGAATTTTTCAATTTCAGGGAAAGTTACATCCACCAGTACTGGGCCATTGGGTTTGCTGGCATCAATCATTTCAGGTACGCGGTGCAGTGTTTGCGGGCCGAAAATAACGTCGACGAAGGGGGCGCGTTTACCGATGGCTTCACCTTCCTGGCTGGCCACACAGCCTCCCACACCGATGATAACATCGGGGTTTTGCTCTTTGAGGTGCTTCCAGCGGCCCAGTTGGTGGAACACTTTTTCCTGAGCTTTTTCTCGGATAGAGCAGGTGTTTAACAGCAAAATGTCTGCTTGTTCCGGATCATCAGTGGTTTCTACACCGTGGCTGACCCCCAGCAAGTCCTGTAGTCGGTCCGAGTCATACTCATTCATCTGACAGCCATGGGTTTTGATATACAGCTTTTTCATCGGTTGTTGGCCGTTGCCTGTATTAATGACGACTGGTTTAGCCGTAGTTTTGTCAGTTGCTATGACGTTGCTCATGTACTGCTTACCGCACTTGAAATTAGGGCGGGAGATTATACAGAATGGCGTATTTATTGACCACAGTATGATAATATTGCAGCGAATTAGTTATCGCTGTGAATTGCTCAATTATCGGGGCCTTATTAGACAGTAAACGCTAGCAGTAAACCCTCTAAGGTAGTAGAAACATCTATGTCAGAAAGTGAACCCATCTATAAAGTTATTTTTCTCAACCAGAATAAGGTCTATGAGCTTTATGCCAAGGCTATCTATCAGAGTGAAATGTACGGTTTTATTGAAGTTGAAGATTTTGTCTTTGGTGAGCGCAGCCAGATGATTGTTGATCCGGCTGAAGAAAAGCTGAAAACAGAGTTTTCAGGCGTATCACGTTCATATCTGCCCATGCATTCGGTTATTCGTATTGATGAGGTTGAAAAGGAAGGCACCGGCAAAATAGTTGATGCGGTCGGTGGTGCTGGTAGCAACGTCACGGCATTTCCTCTGCCTTCAGGCGCCAGACCTATCAGTGGTGATATCGATTAATGATCGCTTAGCTGCCACTAGCTCAAAACGAAAAACGCCAGCTTGATGCTGGCGTTTTTTTATGGGGTAAAAACATCATTAAGCACGACGCCTGATGGGCTATGCCGCGAGCGCCTGATTGATCGAGGCTAGTTTTACGCACAATACAAACACGGCCATTGCTTTTTCGATTTCAGCTACTGTGGGGTAAGTTGGTGCCAAGCGAATATTACTGTCCTGTGGGTCATTGCCGTAAGGGAATGTGGCTCCCGCCGGCGTCAGTTTGACGCCCGCACCGGCAGCCATTTTGACAATTTCTCGCGCTAGTCCAGGGCGGGAATCGAAGGATACAAAATATCCGCCTTCCGGTTCAGTCCAGCTACCCATGCCACTATCACCCAGTTCAGTACGTAGCGAGGTCAGCACTGCGTTAAAGCGGGGTTGCATAATGGCGGCATGCTTGGCCATATGCTGATTCAACGTGCCCATGTCTTTTAGAAATTTTACATGACGTAACTGGTTTACTTTGTCTGGGCCAATGGTGTTAAAACTCAGGTGTTTTTTTAGTACATTCAGGTTGGCGGGAGAGCTAGCCATAAAAGCAACGCCGGCACCGGCGAAGGTGATTTTAGAAGTAGAGCCAAATAGGTAAACGCTGTCTTCAGTGCCCGCTGCGCGGCAATAATCCATTAAATTAGGGAGTGCCGTCGCATTCTCTTGCAGGGTGTGGACGGCGTAAGCGTTATCCCAAAATACGCGGAAGTTGGCGCCGGCAATAGTGCCGAGTTTGGCGATGCGTTGAACGACTTGCTCGGAATAAACGGTACCGGTCGGATTAGAGAAGCGGGGTACACACCAGATCCCTTTAATACTGCTATCAGCTTTAACCAGCTGTTCGACTTGATCCATATCAGGGCCATCGGCATTCATGGTTACCGGAATTAACTCAATACCCAAGTGCTCGCAAAGGGCAAAGTGACGGTCGTAGCCAGGTACCGGGGCGAGAAATTTGATACTGGCGCCAGCGCTTTCTTTTATCCAGGCGCTATCGGCATCGGCAACACCGTGCTGTAGGGCGGTCTGCACTGCAAAGTACATTAGGGTCAGACTGCCGTTGCCACCGATCATCACTTCTTCCGGTTTTACATCAATTATTTGTGCAAATAGTTGTTTGGCTTCAGGAATGCCATCCAGTCCGCCGTAGTTGCGTAAGTCAGTGCCGCTGTCGTCGGTATAGGTACCGTTTAAAATACCATCCAGCGCATTGGATAAATCCAGCTGTTCGGCACTGGGTTTACCGCGGGTCAGGTCGAGGTTGAGACCGGCCTGCTGTAAACTTTTGTATTGTTCGTTTAGGGCTGTTTGCCACTCGCGTAGTTGTTCCGGAGTTGCCTGATCAAGACGCAACATTTGATCCTCTTTTAAGTCATCAAGGTGGCCTGCAGAATTGCAGGAAAATAATAGTTTGTGGTTGCAGGGCTGTTAAAACAACGAGAATTGAAATCGGGGCTGACCTTGCGCGGGAATTATACCTGCATTTTGGCTATGGGTTAATCATTTTGCCCAGTGGATTGGGTCAAAATAAAGATTAATTTTACTTATTTACTCCGCAGTGGGCTTTTGGGTATTACTTGCTGTAATGCGCAATGAGTTCTTCTATCTGTTTGAGGGCGGTATCCGAAGCGTCGATGATCTGAAAGCCGGCCCAGTAACGATGGAAATTTTCAACTTTACGACACCAGAGACAATCAGCACCTACATCTACAGACATGCTACCCTCAATTTCTACGGGTAGTTTCAGAGCTAGCTGGTAGATGGAATGCGTATCTATTTCCTGATCGGTAATAATCATAATGCCTTCAACGGTAGCGTTGACGAGCTCGCCAAAATTGCCACCATTAATAACATCAATAATAGGGATAGTTTTATTGAGCTCTACCCGTAGATGTTTGCGTTCTACCTGATCTGTCATGTTTATGCCTTTTGTTTTTATTACTTCGTACTTTTACGAAGCAAGTGTAGACCATTAATGTTCTCGTTGTCGGATTTGTTCCAGTACTCTTTCCATGGCTTTTTCAAAGAACGGTTTGTCTTCCAGTGGTTTTAGAATTTGGGTTTTACCGGCTCTAATATCTGCGGCTAATTGCTGGCCACTACTGACGGCGACCTGTTGGCCAAGGCGATTGACAAACATAAAGTGTAGGGTGTTAGTGTTTGCCCAAGCTAGTTTAACCCGCTGCGGGTTGTCAGTGTTGGCGTTAAAGATAAACCAGGTGCCAGACTCGGTTTGTTTTAAGGTTTTTAGGAGGTCGTCTGCTTTTGCGGCCGCTTCTGCTTGCTTGCCTAAATCGACATCATCTATGTTGGCAGCCATAGTATTATTGGCTATGGTTCTGATGTTGCTCTTGGCTGCTGGCATTTGATGCTGGTATTCGATTAGGGCTTGTAATAATTTTGTTGCTTGGGCGCTGTCATAGCCGACAGTATTAAAACCTGCCTGTAAAATTTTAGGCAAGGTTTGTTTTAATTCCTGTGCTCGCCGCACTTCCGGTAGGTTATTCGGGTTGTGTGGCTGGCAAAACCAGAGAATGTCATCGACGGCGTGAGCAGCTTCCCGCCACTGCTCGCTACGAGAGCCAAAGCGCAATAAATTAAAGGAGAGAAAGTTGGCCCAGGGTTCAAATAGTAGGGTATGGATAGTGGGCGATAGTTTTATTTTGGAGGTTTTTTTCTGCAGGTAGGTGCGCACCTTTAGCCTGATTTCTTTGAGTTTGTTTTCGCCCTGAGCGGCTTGCATGGCGCGTTTTTCAGCAAGCCGGATGCGCCTGGCGTGCTGGCGTAAATAGTGATTAAAATCGAATGCCAATTCTGAAAACAGTCTTACATCATTATCAAATTCATTTAATAGCCGCTCTACAATAGTTTTTATTTGCTGGAAAACATCGCTCTTATGTTTGCCTGTAGGCTCAACCCAGCGCTCTCCAGCAGCTACCAGGCTGTTGAGTAGTTGTCTGGCCGGGTGCTCCGGGTGATCAAAAAAGTCTTTGTCGACTACTGCAATTTTCAAGAAGGGAGTATGTAGATAGCTGAGTAGTGCTTTAACTGTATCCGGTAGTTGTTGATCATTTAACATGTATTCAAATAATAAACCGACTATTTCGATGACATGGGCGTCTACATCGTCAGTTTTGCTGGCTTCTTGTTCGGCTTGTTGTCGCAATTGCTGGGGGCTGCTGCTGGCAACAGCCTGAGGCGATTCCAGTGCCTTCAATATAGCGCCAGCATTGCGTTGTAACTGCTGAATGCCGGCGAGAATCTGAGCGGCGGGTACTGAGATGGTGCCTGCAGGTCGTTGTATTCTGGCTTGCGGTTGCAACCGCGCTTGCAGTTGGCGGATAGCTTCAAATAAGCGGATTTGTTTGCTAAGTGTTTGCGCATTAGTGAGGGCTTGCAATTCTTCGGGTAATCCGGAGTCGGCGGTGTCATTAGTCCCTGCTGTTTGGTGGCTTGCATCTGCTGTATCCGCAGCATCTTTTTCAATATGGTAGGTGAGGTGCGGCAGAATCCCTTGCTGTAGCAAACTCAGATTCAGTTGGTTATATAACTGGGCCAGTTTGATTGCGAAGCTGGTTTCAAAAATTTTATAGATAAACAGTTGAGTGGGATCATCCAGTGATAATTCACAGATTGCTTGCTGTAAGCCTTCGCCTAATACAGCGGGAGCTACAGGGTTGCCCTGATCGGTAATTTTCTTTCCGCCTGTGAGTACCGATAAACGCTGATTGAGTGCATAGAGCTGTTCCGAGTGGCGGGTGGCGACTTTGCGGCTCATCGCTGCGATCGCTAACTTTTGTTCCAGCACTTTATTATCCAGCAGCGATAAGGTGTCGTGCTGTTCTGCGAGCTGCTGTTGCATGGCAAGCTCATTGGTATAGTCGGTGGCAGTATATTGTTGTTTGCAATAAAGGTCGAAAGCTTGATTTAGGTGCTGGAGAAACAGTTGCTTGATGATTGTTTGGTTCTGATTGATCTCATCATGGGCCTGAAAATATCTATTTTTATCTTCGTTGTTATCAGCGCTGTTTGAGCGTTTAACGAGTTGCTTGATGAGTGTGCTGGTATACTCATCAAACTGCTGTGTAGACCAGTCCTGAATCAGTTGGCGGCAGCTAGCCAGAATTTTCGTCCGCTCTGTTGCGTTGGGCGTGTCTTGCATATCCATGACAAATTAGGGCTCATAATGAGAGTTGTTTTTTCTATTGCTAATATACCCTCCATTATAGCTCAAGCATAGTCGCGGTAGCTGCGACTTGAATTATCGGTTATATAGAGTTTCAAGTGATGAATAGTGTTCAGATAGCATTGGCAGATGAGTAAATGAGGAAAGTGAGATGTCTAGTGTAGAGCAGAATAAAAAAGTGGTAGAGCAGTTCTTTGCTGCGATGAATCAGGGTGATGTAGCGGGCTTTTTGCGGTTATATCATCCACAAGGTGTTTGTTGGACCTCTGGTAGCACCTTGATATCAGGGACCATGTCGTTGGCGCAGATTACTCATGGTGCGGGGGCCATCTTTGAGGCTTTTCCTGCTGGATTGGTCTTTACGATTACGGCAATGACTGCCGAGGGCGACCGGGTTGCTGTGGAGGCTGAGTCAAAAGGAATGCATGTTTCGGGCGTTGTGTATAACAACCTGTACCATTTTTTATTCGAATTTTGTGATGGTAAAGTATTGAAGTTAAAAGAGTATATGGATACAGAATTGGTGACTGAAGTGTTATGTGGTGGTCAACATCCAGATTAGCTATCCACTAAGGATTGTTGGTATTCCTGTTCAATTTTATCCTGTAGGTCCGATTGGGTAATGCCTCGATGACGTAAGGATTTTTTTAAGCGTTGATCGCGGCGCGCTTTTTTGTGACGTGATAGTAGTGCTTTAAACAGTCGCTGATGGTTCTCGCCGTTAATGAGTTGTGTCACTAATTCCAGATCGATACCGGTGCGATACGCTATTCGTTGCGGCTGAATTTTATGCGCATAGTACTCAGCGACAACATCTATTTGCTGTTTCAGTGATTTGTCGCATTGCTTGGCGTAGGTATGCATATTCTCAGCGGAAGCTATGGATTACAGGTTAAATTATCAGTGATGCGGGCTGATAAATGGCAATTTGCTCAAGTTGGGCAAATTATAGTGTTATTGTGCGGGCGATTGCCATAGCCACTGCTGGTGTACCGGTTGGGTTTGGTCAATGGCATAAACGTTAAGCAATATACCGTTGTCATAGATCTCCATTTCCATCAGGCCTTCACGGGCCAGAGCAAACTGAGAATTCTCGTTAGTGCCTACTCCAGTGATTTTTGAGGTGTTGGCGGCACCGCTGACTAAGCGATACTCCGGGGCTTTGTCCTCAGGGCTTTTAAAAATTTGCAGGTTGTGATCGTGGCCAGCGGCAAAGACTACTTTATCGAACTGAGCCAAGGACTGTTCTAAACCTGTAATCATTCGTTGATAGCGGGGGTGATCGGTATCCTGATCATTTTCCATAAATAACTCAACGGTGGCTATGAAGGCATGATAGGCAAAGCTGGTGTAATAGCGGTTGTGTGGCCCCATAGTTTCTATGGGGTGATGGGCGGTGACTAATATAAGGTTGTCAGGATATTGTTGCCTGGCTTCTAGCATGAGCTGATTGAGTGTGCTCAACGCCTTTTGATACTGTTCATCGTCGGCCTTGATTAGCCACATGCTATCGATAAAAATAATACTGACGCTTTCGCGGTGGATGATTTCAGGTAGCGGGTCTTGTTCTAATTGATGGGGGACAAAATGGGCTTTGATATTGTGTGTGCTGGCATAGTCTTCAATATATTGTGCTTGTGAATCTACCTGTTCGGCATACCAGTCATGATTACCCGGTACCACAAAAATTTCGGCACCGCTGTGCTTTGCAATTTGTAGTTGTGCTTCAAGATGGCTGATGTCTTCCAGTTGGCTGTCTGTATATTCAGTTTGGTCCTCATCTTTATTGGGGAAACCAAAATAATAAATATTATCACCCAGCATCACCACACTGGTCAGTTCGGGGGCTAATTTGGCGCGATCCAGGGCTACTTGCAAGCTGGCTTGTAGCGGGTCAATTGACGAGTGACCAGCATCGCCCAGCAGCAGGACTCGTCGTTTTAATTGGCCGGTGGCCGCTGCTGCTGGTTCAATGTTGGCATTAATATAGGGGTTTCGTTAGTGGGCTTGTTATAAGCACAGGCGCTGACAAAACTAATAACAAGCACGATGGCGAAACGTTGTAGCATAGGAAACTCCGAACAATTGAAGAAGGGTGGTGTAGCCAGCAATAATCAGCTAATTTTTAACGTGGGCCTATTTATCCGCAGGTTATACGAGTAATGCGCTGGCCGATGGCAGACCATACAACATGACCCTGTGTTGGGGAAAATTAAATTTTTGTAGTTTAAGTGATTTTTTACGCGGCCAGCTATAGCGTTAACCTGCTTGTTATTGATAGCTTGAGTGGATGTATGCGTTATTGTTGGATTGATAAGGGTGTTCTACGCTTATCGATAGGGGTTGTACGCAGTGTGAGGCTATCGCGCTACAATCTTAATGAGTTAAAAGTAATAAATATAAGGCGTTTAGGCGCCCGGGGGGATGCATGTTAAAAAAAATGGTGGTTCTAACGGCTGGCTTGTCAGCGTCAATACTGATTGCGGCACCAGTTCAGGCTGATACAGCCTTTAATGAGTTAGTGGTGTTTGGTGATAGTTTGATGGATACCGGTAACTTTGGCGGAGGCACGCGTTTTACCAGTGAATTAAGTCCTGGTGTTTATGCGCCGATCGCGCCGGATTTTCTAGCGTCGGATTTGGGGTTGACGTTATCACCTGCCATTGACGGCGGTACTAACTACGCTGTTGGGGGTTATCGCGTTGCTGATGTACTTAATTCAATTTCAGGTACTGGCGTGAGCACTTCGGCGGGCAGCGCTAATGCCTATCTTACTAACGTAAACGGTCGTATATCTGCGGATACGTTGATCTTAATGGACGGTGGCGGTAATGATATTCGCGATATTGTCATAGCTAATAGCAGTACACCTGAGAATATTCCTGCAGCTGTGCGTAGCACTGCAGAGACCTATATTGCTGCTATTAAGGCGCTGTCAGATGCTGGAGCACAATACATTATGGTGGCCAATGCACCTGACGTCGGTATCACCCCTGCGGCTCAATATTTTGAAACGATTGTACCGGGTGCTGCAGATGGTTTGTCGCAGACATCGGCGGGCTATAACGGTGGTGTTGAAACTTTTTCGGCTTTATCGCTAGCTGGCGTTAATCTTATTCCTGTGGATATTGAAGGTTTTGTCAATTATGTGTTCGCCAATGCTGACACCTACGGCTTTGCCGTTGGGGATCTGGTGGTAGGTTCGAACACAGTGAATCAATTTTCAATGTGTTATAACGATGGCCCCACTAATACGGATTGTATCGAGCATCCCACCTACGGTATTGGTGGTACGGATCCCGATCCTCGCGCGGTATTTTTTAACGATGGCTTGCACCCTGCGGAAGCGACCAGTGAATTATTCGGTGATTATTTAAATGATATTATTGTCGCTCCTCAAAAAGTGGGTTTGCTACCTGAGCTGGCTTTAGCGGCTGGTAGAGTTCAAGCTGCTGCGGTGACAAATGAGTTACGGCAGTCACGCTGGGCAATAGGCGAAGGGCAGTTATTTATTTCGGGCGATATGTCGACTAGCGAATATGAAGACACAACCTCTTCTGAAGCTGAAAATCGTAGTCTCACCGTCGGCCGTACGTTCAAAGCCTCGGATACGCTAATTTATGGTGCGGCGATTAGTCTTGGCCAGCAGGAGCTGGATGTTGATGCGGTCGACTATGAGGCAGATTCCTGGGGCGTAAGCGGGTTGTTAGGTTATCGAAAGGACAATGTATTTATTGATGCCAATATTGGCTTAACAGTACTGAGCTATGATGATTTAGAGCGGGACTTTAGGTTTGGTGACCAAACAATCATTGCAGAGGGCGATACCGATGGCCATGTCTGGAATATAGATTTGCTGGCGGCTTATAAGGCATTATCTGCTGACAATTGGCATATCGCTCCTGCAATTGGGATGCAGTATCTAAATAGTACGGTTGATAGTTTTACTGAATCAGGTGGCGCTATTTCAAATTACGCTTGGGGCGAGCAAAACCGGAAAAGTCTTGAGTTAAGTGTGGGTGTGGTATCAGGGCTGCAAATCGGTAATGGTATTCGTCTTTTTGCTGAAGTATTTGCTGTGCAAGAACAGGAAGATGAAAATGAAACTCTAAATATTCGCAATACTAATTTGGGTTTTTCGACGTATAAATTACCCAGTTTTCAAGCGCAGGATGATAGCTTTATGAAGGCTACGCTGGGTGGCTCGTTACACATATTAGAGAATGCAAATTTGAACTTAACCGTTAACTATAGCGATCGTGGTGATGGTTTTGAGCATGTCGCATTGAGTTACTCTATGCCTATGTAGTGTTGGTTTTTAAGGTTGCAGCCCAAGCCCCTTTCCGGATTATGGTCAGGGGCTTTTTTATTCGCTATGTTTAATAATTTTGACGGCGCTGGCAGTAAAACTCCATTACCGAATGGTAAATCTGATCACTTGTTAAGCTGTGATACTCACGTTACTCTCCGAACCCATAATAAATAGCAGGAGATAGAGTGTGTCTTTTATCGCAGTAAGCAAGCCTCGCCCCTTTGTTACTCAAATTACGCTAAATCGTCCCGAGCGTATGAATGCGATGGCGTTTGATGTCATGGTGCCGTTGCATCAAGCATTGCAGGAGGTCAGTTATGATAACGATACTCGGGCGGTGATATTGACCGGAGCAGGTGAGGGCTTTTGTTCAGGGGCTGATTTGGAAGACTCGGGATATTTACCTATATTTGATGGTTTGACCATGCCCGGTATTGCGCGTCGGGCAATGGGGGTGCTGGAGGATGTGATCAAATCGATTCACTCAATGCATCAACCGGTGATTTGTGCGGTCAATGGCGCCGCGATAGGTGGCGGTTTTTGTTTGAGCATGGCGGCAGATATTCGTATTGCTTCAGAGCGTGCCTATTTTCGGCCAGCGGGTATTAATAATGGATTAACAGCGGCGGAGTTGGGCTTAAGTTATATTTTGCCGCGCGCCATAGGTACATCCAGAGCGTTTGAAATTATGTTATCCGGCCGGGACGTTGATGCTGAAGAGGCGGCGAGAATTGGCATTGTGTCACGGGCGGTAGCACACGATGAGTTATTAGAGGAGTGTTATCAGTTAGCAGAAGGCATTGTCGGTTTCAGTCGTTTAGGTGTTGAAATGACTAAGCAGATGTTGTGGTCAGGTATTGAAGCGAGCAGTATGGATTCACATATGCAGCATGAAGCGAATGCGCAATTATTTGTTAGGATGACGACTCAAAATTTTGAAGAAGCGATCAGGGCGCGCAAGCAAAAACGCAAGCCTGAATATAAGGATTAATCAGCATCAATACTGTTGCGATGAAATGAGAGCTAGGTTTAGCAACGATATTATGGTTCTTACATCAGTATCCAATTCCACCCTTGCTCATGATCAGGTTGTCGCTGATGAGGTGCCGCTGTCTTTCGCGAAAGCCTTGTTAGTGCAAGCCAGGGCATTTGGCCGCGATGTTGATGCCGTAATACAAGCGGCAGGGTTTCCAATAAACCCGCTGGCTAGCGATTCGGTTAATGATGCTGTAATTAGTGTGGAACAATACAGTCGATTGTGTCTGGAATTGTTTGATGTGTTACAGGATGAATCGGGAGGTATTATTCAGGGAGTCCCACGCCTGTTGGCGCGACCAGAATGCTAACTTACTCGATCATTCACTGTCAGAAATTACGTGATGCGATGGATCGGGCTATCGAATTTAACGCGGTTTGTCGCGAACGTGCGGATAGCGTATTAATCCACGAGCTGCTGGTTTCTGCCGACGATAAGTCAGTGACCTTGCGATATTTGTCTACCGCCATTGCTGGGCAGGACGCGCCTCAGGATGGTGTGTTATGTAGTATGGCTATTTGGTTACGGGTGTGCTCCTGGCTGATTGGAAAAAATATTGAAGTAGTCGCTGCCGGTTGTTTTAGCCCTTCCCCGGCCAATCGGGCCGGATTACAGCATTTTCTACCTTGCCCCATCGAGTTTGATCAGAGCTGTAATTGGTTGAGATTTTCAGCGTCCCATTTGGATGCGCCAATAGTACGCAGCGAGAGTGATTTAGACATTTTTCTGAAAGTAGCCCCTTACCATGTGGTGATTAAGCCGGTAACCAATGAGCAGTCAGTGGCAGAGCGCATTCGATTAATTATTGGCAGTGATTTGCATGAAGATTTACCCACCTTTGAGCAGCTGACCAAGGTGTTAAATATGTCCGCTCGTACGTTGCGCCGCCGGCTAGATAAAGAGGGCACCTCCTATCAACGAATAAAAGATAGTGCGCGTCGAGATGCGGCGATTGAGTATTTAAATAATTCAAAGCTGACAGTAAGTGATGTTGCAGAGTTAGTGGGATTTAGTGACCCGAGTGCGTTTCATCGTTCATTCAAGCGCTGGACGGGTTTGTCTCCCGGTGAGTTTCGTTAATCTGTGTTAGGCGCCGGTTGAAACTAGCGGATTTAGTTGGAGTCACTTGGTAGCGGTGTTAGCGTTTATTAGAGGTGAAAATGGCGAGTAAGGCTTGATTGAGTAATTGCTTGGCGTCATCGACCGATTGGTGAGAGCTGCGTACTGAGTAATCGAAGGTCAGCCCCCGTAATGTCGCAAAGGCAAACTGTTTGCTTGCCTCCATTTGCCGTTCGGAAAGATCGACATCTGCAAAAAAAGATTGCCATTGTTGATTGTAGAGATCGCGCAATTTTTTTAATGTGGGATAAGTTCGCTGGCTGAATACTTTATCCCCTTGAACACCGAGTAAAATTTCCTGCATGGCACGGCTACTTAGGCTCTGTTGGTTTTCCCAAATGGCGTCAATAATGGCTTCAATGCGTTGCTCAAGTGTATTTTTAGCGACAGTCGCCTGTGCTAGCTGTTGCATTTGTTCGTTAAAACAGTATTCCAGTATTGCTTCTAACAGACTAGCTTTATCGCCAAATTGATGTTGCAAGGTTCCCCAGGTAACGCCAGCCGCTTTGGCAATTTTGTTGGTGCTGGTATGGTGAAGTCCTTGTTCTGCTATGCACTTAATACCAGCAGCGATTACCTTTGATTGGGTGGCGGCACCGCGCTTGGTCGGTGGCTTGGTTGTGGGCTTGGGTGCTTTCTGATCAGGGCTCATGGCTTGCTAATTGTTTCGTTTACACTGGGGTAACCATAGTGGTAACTATTATTTTTCGCAACGAAATTTTCTATTGATTATGCTCGGGAGATAGTCGGCTTTAGCTGTTATTATTCCGTTATGAATTGAACATTGTTATTGAGGAGTTGATGATGAATCAACAGGAATTACGTGAACATCTGGATCAGCTAAATGCGGCGATTGACGAATTATCAGTACCCGAGTCCAGCAAGGATCAGTTAAACGATTTAATTATTGGTATTGAGCAGCAGCTACAAGATCCCGTGATAGACGCTGAGCCGACTGATTTGGTGGAGCAAGTGGATTCTATGGTATCGGCGTTTGAGCGCGACCACCCTACGGTAGCGGGCATTCTAAATAATATTATGGTGACCCTAACCAGTATGGGGGTGTAGCGTCGGGATTCCCCAAGGCTTACAAATTTAGGGGCGGTATATTAGCGCTCCTCATAGCTCGCGGGGTCAACTCGCCTTGCTAATATTGCGGGGGTGCAGTAGATGGCTTTATTGAATGTCGTGCAGGCAGATATAACTCAGCTGGAGGTTGATGTCATTGTCAATGCAGCCAATAACCGCTTGCTAGGAGGTGGTGGCGTTGATGGTGCTATTCATCGCGCTGCGGGTCCTGCATTGTTGGCTGAATGTGCCACCTTGGGGGGGTGTCAGACTGGGCAGGTAAAATTAACAGCCGCTTTTGATTTGCCTTGTCAGGCAGTGATTCATGCAGTTGGCCCAATCTGGACGGGAGGCGGTGCCGGAGAGCCTGAATTGTTGGCGTCCTGTTATCGAAATAGTTTGCTGTTGGCAGTAAAGCAAGGCTATAAATCGATCGCTTTTCCCGCGATTAGCTGTGGCATTTACGCCTATCCCATTAAAGATGCCGTTAAGGTAGCGGTCGATACTGTCAAGCAAACACTGCAATCGCAGGAAACGGATCGGGTTGAGAAAGTGCTCTTTGTCTGTTCCAGCGAGCAGATAATGAATTGCTATCAGCAGCAGTTGGCGCGTTAAACCATTGATGTTCTTTGGCAGAGAATATTGTTTAAAAGCTAATTAATGACTACTTTTAGCTATAAGAGTAATTGCTAGCAATTTCAAATAGTTATTGATAACAGGTTGTGAGTGTCTTTTTTCGTCAATCTTATGACGTTTATTTCTAAATAAGTTGTTGTTTATAAAGCTTTTTTTTGTAATATAATGCCAATTCTCTGTGGTTTTTGAGCTGTTTTCTGTCAATAAAATAGCAGACAAAAGTGACTTTGAGCTTTTAAGGACAATCCGGGTGAATCCCTGGTGTAACGAAATTGATGTGGTAGTAGTAATCACGGAGCGGTATCAGCGATGAGTATTGAAAATGAGCAAAGTAATAACGATCTTGTATGGGATATGGATGAATTCCAACATCGGCAGTTGGCTACTGATTTTGTAAAGCGGTTTGAAAATAAACTCTGTGTATATTCTGGCTCCGTAGAACAGTTATACAGTAACTATAATATTTACTTTCCAGAGGAGGAGGGCCGCAAGATGGTTATCCTCCCTAACCCTTATGCGTATCACGATACATTTCAGGGCGTGCCTGAAGATGCTATTCAAATGACTGGATTGACTATTGTGCCAGGGGAGTTGATAGGCAAGCAGGGCTTGCACCTGACCATTCCGCTGAAAAGCAGTGATGGCGGTAAGAAAAAGTATCGCGTGGTTCCTCTACAGGCTGGTTTAAGAGCAATTAATCAGCGCCGTCCAGCGGATAAGCCCTTTTTACCAATTCTGATGAAAGGTGATTTACGTGAGATTGAAAATAAAGTACCAGCCTTGCATTTACATAGTATTCGCTTGGATAAATTAGGTGGTCGGTCTGCTTTGGAAAGAAAAGATATTTTGCATACTATTGCGGAAAAATTGCCGAATATCCAGTAACTAAAATTGAGACAATAAAAAAGGGCCGATAGGCCCTTTTTTATTGGGTTGTAGAAGTGGCCTATAGCTTAAAGTTAAAGGGCAGATCCACTGAGATTTCTTCGCCTTCCAAGTTATTCGGTACTTCAGGGTATGGCGCTGTGCTTTTAATCGCTTTACGCGCTGCATTATTGAGTAGTTTATGCTCGGAGGTAGTTGTCTCGATAATATCAATCAGTTTACCTTTGCGATTAATTTTCACCGTGAGTAGTACTAAGCCCTGTTGTTTAAAGTCCATTGCCCGCTTCGGATACTGGGTGTTGAGGTAGGTAAGTTTAAGCACGTTGGAGCTGTAAGCTTTTAATAATTTTGCTTGCTCTGCTTCTTTTGCAGAAACTTTTGGCGTCTCTACTTTTGCAACAGGTGCAGGTGCTGGTTTAGCTGCTACCTTTTTGGGTGGCTCAGGTTCAGGTTCAGGTTTAGGTGCCGGCGCTGGTTTAGCTGCGGGTTTGGGTTCTGCAGGTGCTGACAGTTTGGGTTTAGTGACTTCAACTTTGGTGCTAGGTGCCGCTACAGCGACTGCCGCAATGGCGACGTTAGTTGAAGTTTTTGCGGTACTGGTTTCACGTTTGGCGGTGACTGTTGTATCCGAAGAGGGTGGCGCTACACCCGCATTGGCTGATTTGGTTGCTGTTGCCTTATTGCTGGATTGAGATTTAAACCAGCCGGCAACTTTATTGCTGCGCTCATTACTGGGCGCAAGTGCTTGATAGCGCACCAGTAGCTCAGTTCCTGCTTGATCGGTAGGCAGGGTCAGAATGTCATTTTTAAAGTCAGATGAAGGCGGGCGTTGCCCAATCCAAGTGTTTAATAAAATATCGAAAAATTCTTTATCGTCAGTATGTATTGCTTTTTTACCATCCAGATAAATGGTCGTACCCTTACTGGGGTGCATATCGATGGTGATCGTATCGCCTACTAAAAGATCGTCCTTTGGCAGGTCCGTAAAAGCTAGTATTTGATCAGTAAATTGTTCCAGTCTTTCTTGTTCATTGTTGATCAAAATAAGCTGGTTCCACTGTTTGGCAAAGCTCCGCTGCGACCATTTATCGATAGTGACGCGTATGTCCATGCGCTTGCGTCCGCTAAAATTAAAAGCCGAACCCGAATCCTGGCTCAAGCTCTCAAGATACAATGCACCGATATAATACTCATTGCGCAATTGGATAAAAGCAGCCAGACCGTTAAGTGGCAGCTCATCAAAACTGTCTTCCTGGGCACTTGCAGGAAGTGACAGCCCGCCCAGCAGCAAGCTCAGAGTGAGGGTGTAAGTCGCATAGCGTTGTAGTCGTTTTAACATTATTTTCATGTTTATTATTTTGTAAATAGTGATCAAAGGTTTACAGCCGGTTTGCAATCTGGGTAGGCTGTTGTTCATAGTAATTATTGAGCCACTAGCCGCGTTGCAAAGATTTAATAGCCTCAATGCATGGCTCCTTGCTTCGAAGGTCGCTTTCTGTCCCTTTCAAATACATTTTATCAATGTAGTCTAGGATAGCTGAAAGTAAAGTGCGGCTCCTAAGGGGAACAGCAGCTTTTGTATTAATATTAAACAGTTAGCGGGCATAAAAGCGTGCCTATTTAACAATTCTGTGAATTGGCATCGCAATTCTTTCAGAACTTACTATACCTAATGTTTAGTTTAAGATTTCAACCGGCTGGGTATCTATCGGCAGCACTTACTAATTCTGTATTTAGCAATTAAGGTTTAATTATTTAATGAATATCACGGACTTATCCGGTTATCAGCAGCATGAGCTTGAGTCCTTGCTGAGTCGCATTCCTTTCTTTAAGGAGTTGCAGTTACAAAGTAAGGAGCAGCTGGAGGTCATGTTGACGTATTCCTGTGTGGTGGATCTGGAGCCAGGTGAAACCATCATGCGGCGTGGCGATAGAGGATCGTGGCTCTATTTTTTGATCAAGGGTCGGCTATCGGTTTACTGGGATCAGAATGACGCTGAGCCTTTGAATACCATCACCCCGGGGGAGTTGTTCGGTGATTTAGCGCTATTGTGTGATCATGAGCGAAAGGCCACCGTAGCGGCGGAACGAGGCAGCAAGAATGCGTTGTTGTTCGCCACTGACTTTAAGCCCTTTGGCGATTTGAACAATTTCAGCATGGTTAATCTGGAGACCAAATTAACGTTTTATCGTACTATGGTGCACAGCATTCGCTGGCGCTTAGAAGTCAACCGGATGAAAGATCCCAGCCACAAATTAACTAATGAATTGCGGCAAGTGCCGGTTCATAGTGGGGCAAAGGGGACTAAAGACGAGCTGCATTCCCTGGCGCGGCAAGCACAATATCTTGCGGATGTGCTCGATCGTTGGAATAGCGACGGAGGCCATATTCAGGATGTCATGGTAGTCAATGCCGCGCAGTAGTTGAGCAAGGCCTTATAAATCTAAGTAAAAATTAACATCTGAGTGGGGTAGAATCGGCAACTTCTGGCTATACTAGCTAACTCATGTTTCAACAATGACCTAGGATTGAAGTAGTCCATGACCATACCTGTACTCATTTGTGATGACTCAAATATGGCCCGCAAGCAAGTGGCGCGGTCTTTGCCGCCGGGGTGGGAAGTTGAGGTTACGCTTGCGACTAATGGCGCAGAAGGTCTGGAAGCTATTCGTGCAGGTAAGGGGGAGATGGTGTTTCTTGACCTTACCATGCCAGAGATAGATGGCTATGGTGTACTCGAAGCGATTAAAGCAGAAGGTCTAAAATGCATGGTCATAGTCATTTCGGCGGATATCCAACCAGAGGCACGGGACCGGGTTATTGGTCTGGGTGCCCTCGAATTCATCCGCAAACCGGTCAACGCTGAAAAACTACTGGGTGTATTGCAGCAATACGGTTTGTTCTAGGGGTTATCAATGCTGCTTCAATATTCAGAAGACCAGCGTGATTGTTTGCAGGAAATTTGCAATGTGGCGCTCGGCCAGGCAGGCGATTCACTGGCACGTAAATTGGGTGTTTTTGTTACCTTACCGATTCCGGTTATCAGTATCATCGAAGCCAAACACTTAGCGACCTCCCTGCAAAGCTTGAATTCAACATCCGGTATTTATGCTGTTAGTCAGTTATTTGCATCCAAAAGCGATGGTAGTGCCTTGTCCGGCTTGGCGCTGGTGATGTTGTCCGAGGGCAGTATTGGTGACTTGCATGAGCTACTTCCTGGGTTGACGACGACCAATGAAATGGTTGCAGAAACGTGCCGGCATATGGCACAGACCTGTCTTGATGCGCTCTCTGAACAGTGGGAATTAAATTTTAAACCGGAGCCCCCTTCGGTGGTTGAACACGAATCCTTGCAAGCCGTGTGTAACTCATTGGTTGGCGGCTGGAAGAATGTATTGCTGGTTGAAATAAATTATCAATTAGAAGGTCGCCCATTTAATGGCGATTTATTATTGTTATTTCCGGACCAGGCAATTGCGGCGATGGCGCAACGGCTGGATGAGCTATTAGCCTAAGTTTAAATGCCGGTTAATTTCCCCCAGATTGATATGCGCTTCAATACAGTCCGCCAGGCGATTAATTTCTTGTTCTTGTAGCGCCTGATAATCAAAACTCTCGACATTAGCTAACCCTGCCCACTGTAATAAATACTCTCTAGCTTCAGCGTGATCAAATAAACCGTGTAAGTAAGTCCCGATAATATTGCCATCTTCACTGATAGCACCGTCAGCTCGCTGGTTTATCCTCGCGAATGGTTTATCCAGCGCCGGGCCGCTGCTAATGCCTGCATGGATTTCATAACCGGTGATGGTTTTATTGTTCGCTGCCAGCTGTGCGCTCACCTGATGTAGCTGTTTTTCTGTTTGTATTTCGGTAGAAAATTCCAGCCAGCCCAGGCCGTCACTGGAGCCAGCTTGGCCTTCAATACCTAAAGGGTCATGAATACCTTGTCCCAGCATTTGAAAACCGCCACATATTCCTAATACTTTGCCACCATAGCGCAGGTGTTTTGTTATCGATTTATCCCAGCCATTATCGCGTAACCATTGCAAATCCTGTCGTGTTGACTTGCTGCCTGGAATGATAATTAAATCACAGGGCGGGATTGATTGGCCGGGGCCGATAAATTGTAAATTTACCTGAGGGTGTAATCGCAGTGCATCAAAATCAGTATGGTTACTGATTCGAGCTAGCACCGGCACTGCAACCTTGAGTTGTGCATTGTTTGGCTCAGTTTGGTTACTGTTGATCGCATCTTCGGCTTCAAGATGGAAGCCTTGTAAATAGGGCAGGGTACCTAGCACTGGCTTGCCGGTGTATTGCTCCAGCCAGTCAATACCGGGTTGCAATAAAGCCATATCACCGCGAAAGCGGTTAATAATAAAACCAATAACGCGTTGTTGTTCCGACGCGGAGAGTAATTCTAACGTTCCTACCAAGTGAGCGAATACACCACCGCGGTCGATGTCGGCGACAATGATAACGGGGCAATCTACCGCCTCGGCAAAACCCATATTGGCAATATCCCGGTCGCGCAAATTAATTTCAGCTGGACTACCAGCACCTTCAACAACGATGACATCGTATTGCGCGCATAGGCGTTGATGGGATTCCAGCACCGCTGCCTTCGCGGTGGTTTTATAGTGATGGTAATCCACTGCATTCATATCCGTCACGACTTTACCGTGGATAATGACTTGCGCCCCGGTATCTGTATTCGGCTTTAACAGTACCGGATTGAAATCGGTGTGCGCTTTAAGGTAACAGGCTTGTGCCTGCACTGCTTGTGCGCGACCAATTTCGCCGCCGTCTTCAGTGACGGCGCTATTTAATGCCATGTTTTGTGGTTTAAATGGCGCAACGTTAATTTTTTTACGAGCAAAAACCCTGCACAGTCCCGCGGTAATGACGCTTTTTCCGGCATCGCTAGTTGTACCTTGCACCATAAGTGTTTTGTTAGTCATATGAGGGGAAACTTTTAATAGCGAGCAAAATGCGGAGGTTTTCAGGGTGTTCAATATTCAGTTGCTGGGCCTGCTCACACACATAACCATTTAAATAATCTATTTCAGTTGCTCGCTGTTGTTTGACATCCTGATACATGGATGAATAATTGGCTGCAGTGAGTTGCAAGGTGGTAACAACTTCTTCATAGAGGTCTTCTGCTGATTGTTGGCTGAGGGTGAGTGCGTGGCCAAGTTGGGTTAATTCTGCGCACACTGTTTGCATACGTTGAATGGCTTCAGGGTGTTCTAGTAATCCACCATTGCGACATTGGTAAATGGCTGTTAAGCCATTAATCGCACAGTTGATGGCAAATTTTTGCCATTGTCTTTGGATGATGTTGTGGCAATTACTAATAGTTAGCCCTACCTGTGGCAGTAGCGATAAAATATTTTCACTGGAATTATTTGCGCTGTATTGACCAATATAGGTTTGCCCTTTACCGGCATGGACAACACTCATGCTGTCGGTGCGATATGCGCCATCGGTGGTTATCCCGATCCATAATTTTTTTTGTGCCATTTCGGTGATGAATTGCTGCGAGGGCATACCGTTTTGTAGCAGTATTACTGTGGCGTCATCACTGATACAAGATTGAATCGAGTGATAGGCTTCCAGTGTTTGCTGTGCTTTACAGCTAATTAAAAGTTGGTCGATTTGAATTTTTTTTTCGATTAATTGCTGCGGCGTTAGCACTGGCACTGAATATTGTTCAGCTGTTTCATTGATTGTTAATGTCAGTGGTAGCTCAGGTCTGGGATGTTGACTTATCAGCACAACACGCATTCCGCTCTTTCGCCAATAGGCCGCCCAAAGACAACCTATTGCGCCCGCACCTAATATGTACCAGAGTCTGTCAGTATTCATCAGCGGATCGGCGTTTATTAAAAATGAGTCATTGTTCATCTGGTTACCCTATGGGTATTTCAGTTGAGTGTTTTAATCGCGTGGTAGGGATAACGGTAACTCCGCTATCCGGATGATAAAATAATTGCGTTTGAATGCCATAGACTGAAGAGAGGTTATCGGTAGTTAAAACGCTTTCTACACTGCCTTGCGCGGCGACCACGCCATGATGAAGCAAAATAAGTCGATCACAAAAGCGAGCCGCCATATTGAGATCATGCATTACTACTACAGCACTGCCGGCTTGGTCACAGTGTGTGCGCAATAATTCCATGGTGTGCAATTGGTGATAAGGGTCCAGCGCGGCAATAGGCTCGTCAGCTAAAATAATATTCGGTTGGCTAGCAAATAATCTAGCGATTAAAACGCGTAGTCGTTCGCCGCCAGAGAGTGTGCTGATGATGCGTTGGGACAAATGTTCAACCTCCGCCTGTTGCATTGCAGTATCTACAATAGCTGCATCGGCAGCGGATAAATTGCTCCAGGGGCTCAGGTAAGGTAGCCGCCCCAGTTCCACCAGACGGCGAACTTGTAGTGGCCAGTGTGCTGGTGCGCCTTGTTCAAGGTAGCCCAAATGTTGCGCTAGTTGTTTGCGAGGGATGCGGGTTAGTGGTTGATTATCCAAAGTGACGCCGCCGCTATCCGCTGCCTGTAAATTTGCCAGTATCCTCAATAGCGATGTTTTGCCCGCACCGTTGGGGCCAATCAACCCGATAAGTTCTCCTGCGCGGATATCAATGTCAACGGATTTTAAAATAGGGTTACTTTCAATCGCGAGCGAAAGTTGTTTGCCTTGTAATTCCATTGCGTAACCTATACCAGAGTGTTGCGGGTTTTGATAATCAAATATAGGAAAAATGGGCCTCCGACTAAGGCGGTGATAACACCCAGTTTCAATTCCTGATCAGGGGAAATAAGTTGCACTGCAATATCTGCAATTAGCACCATGATTGCGCCACCCAATAAACTCGCTGTTAATAAGCGCCCCGGTTCATAGCCAACTAATGGCCTAAGCAAGTGGGGTACTAGTAAACCGACAAAACCAATATTGCCGCTTACCGAGACTGCTGCGCCGACACAGAAAGCGACACCAATTACGATAATAGTTTTCTGTTGCGCTAAATTAAAGCCTAGTGATTGTGCAGTTTCTTCGCCAAGGCTCAGTGCATCCAAAAACCGTCGACTGCTTAAAATTAACAGCCAACCAATAATCATTAATGGGCAGGCAAGTAAAAAGTCAGCCATGCTACGATTTGCCAATGAGCCGAGAAGCCAAAATACAATTTCAGACATGGCGTAAGGGTTCGGTGCAAAATTCAAAGCTAGAGAGATTAACGATGAGGCGACTGCATTGACGGCTACCCCTGCAAGTATTAGCGTAGTGATACTGCTTTTTTGACCCGCTAATAAAAATACTAAGACTACCGATATGGCGGCACCGATCATCCCTGCCAACGGTATGGCGAACCAGAGCACGCTACTCCAGCCAAAATAAAGCGCGATAACAGCGCCCAGCGCGGCGCAGTTTGATACACCGACTAAACCAGGTCCAGCCAAAGGATTGCGAAGCAGTCCTTGTAAGGCCGCGCCAGCAAGTCCCAGTGTTGCGCCCACGGTAATAGCGAGTAACGCACGGGGAGGCGAATTTCATGAAAAATCAGCGCTGCTAGCGTGTGTTTTTGCTGTAAATTATCTTGTATGGCTTGCAGTACATCAATGTTGGCGGCGCCCGTTTGCAGCGCGGCCAAAAAAAATAGCAGCGTTAAAACAGTAAGCGTTGGCAGTAATATACGAGACGGAATTATTTTCATTGTCGCTGTTCCGCCAGTGCCAAAATGGCTTTGCCTGCTAGCGGTCCCGGGCAGATCCAGTGGCTGGTTGGAATGCGCGGCAAATCACGGTTGGCCAAAAACTGTTTTAATACCGGGTGATGGGTGAAATTTTGTGCTAATGAATTTTGGTTGGGAATCTCTTCATCGATTAACACAACATCCGGGCTAGACCATATGAGTTGCTCCAATGAAATATTGCCGAAGTAATCGATCCCTAACTCGCTAGCCAGATTTCGATAGCCGGCAGTGGTGATAATAGTGTTTTTCATCGTGTGTGTTCCCGCAGTAAAACCGTTAGGACCATAACTAATAGCCAGTTGCTGAGGTCTATCTTTGACTAAATTTTTAGCCTTGGTGATATCGGCTCGCATGGATTGTATAAGTTTTTCTGCTCGTTCTGATTCGCCAACAGCGATGCCAATTTCACGGGTATATTGTTCGGCTTCTGCTAGGGTAGTCGGGGCATCCAGTAAGGTCATTTGATAACCTAACTGCTCCATTATTTGTACGGTGCTGCCACTGGTGAATTTGGAACCGATGATCAGGTCCGGCTGCAGCGGTACCAGTGTTTCAGCTAAACCATCGTGAGTTTTTACGCCTTGTGCTTGTTGCCATTGATCAGAATAGACAGGATCAATACTTAAATAGGTAACAGCAGCAATACGGTTTTTGTCTACTAATTGCAGTAACACTTGATCGGTACACAGTGTTAGCGAGATGATCCGCTGTGGCTTGCTGGTTTCATTGGCAAAGCTTGTCGGCTGAATTAATAAACTCAGCAGAAGGAATGATAGGGAAAACCCTGTTCTCACAGATCAACACCTGCTCGCGCTTTTACGCCTGCACGAAAGGCGTGTTTTACATCTTTTATTTCAGAAACAGTATCAGCCAAATCTCGAATTGCAGAACCGCCGCCCCGACCGGTAACAATCACACTCTGCTCCACAGGACGATTGCGAATGGCATCCAGAATCATTTCCTCATCAAGATATTTATACGCCAGCATATAGGTCAGCTCGTCCAGCACCACTAACCGCAGTGATTCATCTTGCAACATACGCTGAGCTTCTTTCCAGGTTGTTTCTGCGGCAGCAATATCACCACTTCTATCTTGGGTGTTCCAGGTGAAGCCGGTACCCATTTGATAAAAATCAACTTCAGGGTGTTTATCCCGAATAAATATTTCTTCACCAGATAGCTGCACGCCCTTTATAAATTGGACCACGCCGACTTTGTGGCCATAACCAATGCTACGCATAACCATACCGAAAGCAGAGCTGGATTTACCTTTGCCATCACCGGTGAGCAATATCATGACACCGCGTTCTTCATCGGCCCTGGCAATATTGTCATCGACTTTGTTTTTTTGTTTCTCCATTGCAGCTTTGTGTTTGGCTGATTTACGGTCGCTAGTATCAGAGTCTGTCATGAAGCACATACCTTGCTTTAATGGGTGATTTAAAAAGGCCCGCTGGGGCCTTAATCTAATGGGCTTGATTCAGGAGGCTTTAACCAAAATCGCCTGGATCAAAGTGTTATCGCTTACCCGTTTAAAAAGTATAGCCAATAGTGATTTCGAATTCCGCTGTGGCCGCAGGGTAAACATAAAATACCGGACCGCCGGCGTCATAGGTACCAGTGTAGCCATTATAGTCTTTACCACTTAGGTTGTTGGCGCGAAGATTGGTATACCAATCATCCTGTGCCCAGCGAATATTGGCATTGTAAACGGTATAGCCTCCTAATTTGTCAGTGCTATTGGCTTCATCTCCAATCGGGTAGCGTTCCCCGGTATATTTGCCATCGATGAATAGCGATAGATTGCTACTGAACTGATAGCTAACAGCGAATCCTGCCAGCGTATCGGCGACAAAAGGAACGTCATTGCCGGAAAATAAGCCTGCAGATAATTCGGCATCGATATAGCTAAAGTTAGCAGATAGCGTTAATCGATCGCTGAGGTAATAATTGCCATCAATGGTAATGCCGCGGCGGTTGGAGCTTTCAAGATTCATATTGGCGTATAAGCTGGGATTGTAAAACAGCTCATCATCAATATCTAAATCGTAAATCACAGTGGATAGTCGAAGGTCGTTGCGGTCAAGGTCAAAGCCGATTTCAAAAGAGTTGCTGGTTTGTGGTTTTAGAAATTCAATTCCAGTTAACACCAATCCGTTTTCGTCTGCATTAGGCCACCGAAAGCTTTGATCCAGGCGCGCAAATAAGCGCAGGGCTTTGTTAGCTTGATAACTAACACCAAGCTGACCGGCACTTTGATCGTCGCTATGACTTTCCGAGGTTGTTTTGTTGCTGTCGTCGAGTTCACTATTGCGATAGGCTGCAGTAACTTTAATTTTTGTAGTAATAGGATAAATAATCTGCCCATAGACATCGAAAATATCCTGTTCGTTACTTTTACCATATGAGCCTGCTGATAGATAAGTTGACTCGCTGCTGTCTACACCAAGAGTAATAAGAGTGGTGCCGTTGGCGCTAGCGATTTCACCCAATAAGCGTGGATTGATAGAGGTTAAGCGCTCACTGAATACGCTATAACTGGTAATAGCATCGGTGTCCCGATAGGTGTATTCGCCAGCAATGCTCCATGATTGATTGATTTGGTATTGCCCGCCGGTGCGAAAAATATCACTTTTACGGTCGTCAAAGCCTGGCGAAGCGGCTTGTTTTCTATCCTCCCGTACTTGCGCGAGGTCAAGTGCGCCAGCTAAATTCATCTTGTCATAAATATTTTGGCCTTCAATAAAAACGCTTAAGTTGTCGGTTTTATATGTTAACAAGCCAAAATAATTATCATACTTTGATTCATTGTGGTCGCGATAATTGTCGCTATTACTATTTTTAGCGGCAACTCGATAACTTAAACCATTGTCGAACCCCTGGCTGATACTGCCAGAAAATTCTTCCCGGTCATTGCTGCCGCTACTGGCTTCGAGTTGTATTTGTTGTTCTTTAGCAGGGCGCTTGGAAATAATATTAATGACGCCGCCAGTTGACTGATCACCGTATAGCGCCCCGGCACTGCCTTCAATAATTTCTATTCGTTCGACATTATTTAACGAGACGCTGGATAAGTCCGGCGAAGCTAGCGAGGCATTATTAAGTTTGCGGCCATCGACCAATATTAATACGTTGTTAGCAGCATTGGATGTCATGCCGCGCATGCTTATAGTTACCCCGCGATTGCCGGCGCCAATGACATCAGAAACCTGAATGCCGGGCTGACTTCTTAGCACGTCGGCTATTGTATTTGCACCGCTGATGGTAATTTCTTCGCTGCTGATGATTTTGATACTGGCGGGCAATTCAATGCTAGGTTGCTCTGAGCGAGTGCCTTTTACCGTCAGTTGTTCTATGGTGTTGCTTGCCGCGTATAAGTGACTCGCAGCAGTTAGTAGGACAAAGCCTTTAATAGCGCTTGATTTCATAGGGTTCACCTCAATTCGTTTGCCATAAATATGACTAAAAAATAAAAACGAATGAGGGAGGGAAAAGTAGGTAGGCTTGCTATCCACCGACGACGCCCTCCGCATCATCGTGTTCATTGCGCGCTAATAATTTTCAGTATTAGTTAACAATGAGCTGCAAAAGGCTGGTATCGGGCTGTGGCTTTTGATTAAAAAAGCCTTACCGTTGCGGGGGCAGCGCCGGACTATTGTTTGACTAGCGAGCTAGTCATCAATGTTACCGGACTTCCCATTTCAGTGATTAATTTAAACAAGCAATTAATCAACACCTGCTACAGACGGAGCGCACTCTATGATTATGGTGCGCTAAAGTCAAGTTGAAGTATTGTCAGTTAAGGCTGTTATAATCCGGCGCGGTCAGCATTATGGTCGAAAATTTATCAGCAAATACAAGTGGCGACATGACAACATCAGCACATAAATTCAGTGAAGAAGAACAAGCGGGCGTGTATAAAGCGATTTATCAACGCCGTGATATGCGCCATTTTATTAAGCAGCCGGTCGACGCAGCGGTGTTAGATAAATTATTGCACGCAGCTCACGCCGCGCCCAGTGTTGGCATGATGCAGCCGTGGCGATTCATTCGTATCACTGATCCGGAGTTACGCATTGCTTTGCATCAATTGGTTGAGCAGGAGCGGGTGCAGACGGCTAAAGCGCTGGGTGAGCGCGAGCAGGAATTTATGCGATTAAAAGTCGAAGGCATGTTGGAATGTGGTGAGTTGCTAGTCGCTGGTTTAATGGATAGGCGGGAAGAATATCAGTTTGGTCGCCGGACATTACCTGAGATGGACTTGGCTTCAGTTGCCTGCGCCATTCAAAATATATGGCTGGCCGCGCGGGCTGAAGGCCTTGGCGTAGGTTGGGTGTCTTTATTTGAGCCTCAAGCCGTAGCGACGCTGTTGGCTATGCCTGAAGGGAGTAAGCCAGTTGCTATTTTATGTGTGGGTCACGTCGATCATTTTTATGATGAGCCGATGTTGCAGCAAGAAGGCTGGATTAATGCGGGCGATATTGACAATGTGTTGATGGAAAATCAGTGGGACAGCGCTAGCGCTGAACAATCTCATCAGCGCAAGAGGAGCTCGTAGTTATATTATCGGTGCCATTTTAATAGCGACACCGCCGGCAATTAATACCACCGTTTCAATAATTTCAGTGCTGGCACCCGCGGTATCACCGGTAGCTCCCTGCAAACGTTTTAGCATCATTCTTCTTAATAAATACAACATCACCAAGCAACTGCCGAGCACTATTGCTGCGATTTGCGTGTTGGCCAATAACAGTCCGCACAGTGCAACCGTTAGCCAGCAAATAGTGCGGGCGACACTGGGGCAGTGGTCAATAAAATGCTTGGCGATACCGCTGGGTTGTACATAGGGTAGATAAGGGAATTTACCCGGCACAAATAATAACGGGCCTACACAGCGGCCCAAAATAGGGGCAATGAATAAAATTGTCCAATACTGTTGTGAGATGATAGTGGTTAGGGCTGCGAATTTAACGATAAGCAGGCAGACCACAGTACTTAATGCACCGCTGCCACAGCGGGAGTCATGCATGATTTCCAGTGTGCGGTCTATATCGCCTAGTCCACCCAGCCAGCCATCAGCGCTATCGGCTAAACCATCAAGATGCAGGCCGCCGGTTACCGCTGCCCACACTGCTAACAGAATTGCCGCTAATAGCAGTGGCGAAAATAACTCTACAGAGACGATAGCCAAGGCGCATAGCAATAAACCAATGACTGCGCCAACGAAAGGAAAACACAGTAGTGCTCTACCTTCGTCTTCGGCTGCAATTGTTTTTAGAGTCGGCATTGGCAGCCGTGTTAAAAAAATACAGGCGGTGGCAAACGCTTTTAACCAAATTGACATCATAGGATTATCAGGGGTTGTGGAAAACCAGTTGGGGCCAGTGTTCGCTACCGGCTTGTTGATAAATTTTAATACGGCTCAGGCAGGCATAGGGTACTTCTATTCGCGATAGTGAACTTAACGGCGTTTGCATCACATTGCCAAGTAGGGATCGAATAACACCGCCATGGCAAATTAATAAAATATGTTTACCCGCGTGTTGGGTTAACATTTTTTGCCAGGCGTTATTAATTCTCGTGGAAAAACCCGCAAAGGTTTCTCCACCCGGTGGCTGATAGTGCTGTGGTTGGCGCCAAATATTAGCGAATAACTCTGGGTCTTCTGCTTTAAGTTCGTCAAAGCTGCGGCCGTCCCAATCACCAAAATCCATTTCTAGAAAGCCATCATCAATTAACATCGCGGTATTGTGTTGCGCGCTTAGGTCGCGGGCAAATTGCGCGCAGCGAATTAGTGGCGAGCTGATAATTTGCTGCCAAGGTAACCTCTCACTAATAAAAGGCGCAACGCGTTGTAGCATCTGTTGATAGCCGTTATCTGATAAGGCGACATCAATACGGCCGCGTAAAATATCATCCATTTGAGTTTGGCCGTGGCGTAGTAAATCAATCGTAGTGATGTCGTGGTGTGTCATGCGTAACCTATTGGGTGCTGACGCCGGCGCTGGCAAATGTGGCCATTTGATTATGGAGGGCGCATGCGAGTTGTAATAGCGGTACCGCACAAGCAGCGCCACTGCCTTCACCAAGGCGCATTTGTAATTGTAGCAGTGGCGTTTTATCTAGCGCCTTGACGATGACTGAGTGACCAGGTTCGGCGGATTGATGGCCCAGTAGCAGCCATGGTGCAATTTTTGGTTGAAATTGCTGTGCGGCTAAAGCTGCTACTGAGGCGATAAAACCATCAATGAGTACTGGGATGCCAAGCTGGGCTGCACGGAGATAAGCACCGACTAGTGCGGCAATTTCAAAGCCGCCGACTAGACGTAAACAATCCAGTGGCGGTGAAGTTTGGGTTAAGTGATGTAGTTGTAAAGCCTGCTCAATAACGGCTTGTTTATGCTGCATGGTTTGCGAATCGATGCCTGTGCCCGGGCCGGTCAGTGTACTGGCTGGTAACTGCAATAATGCGCAGGCTAAAGCGCTGGCAGAGCTGGTATTGGCAATCCCCATTTCGCCACCAATAAACAGATCGCAGCCGCTGGTGTGGGCCATATCCACTTGCTGTTTGCCTATCGCGAGCGCTTGCTGCAATTGCGATTCGCTCATTGCCGCTTGTTGGCTGAAGTCGTGGGTGCCTGCGCCTAAACGACAATCCAATACACCAACATTGGGGGTAAGCTCTGCAACAGTGCCTACATTGCAAACCTGTAAAGTGGCTTGTAATTGTTTCGCGAGTACCGAAATAGCGGCACCACCGCTGGCAAAGTTTTTTACCATTTCGGCGGTGACCGCTTGTGGAAAGGCAGAAACCCCTTGCGCCGCGATACCGTGGTCGGCAGCAAATATTACGATGGTTATTAGTTCTATCTGTGGAGTGTTAGTGTGTTGCAGGCTGGCGAGAGTAGTTGCTAACTGTTCTAACTGCCCTAGCGACCCGGGCGGTTTGGTGAGTTGCTGTTGCTGTGCCAAGGCGCCCTGTAACGCTTGCTGGCAAGGTGATTTCACTGCTGCTTGCAGCCAATCCAGGGTGTTATCCATTTAGTGCATCTCCTTTGAGTACTAATGGTAAACCGGCAGCGGTAAACACAACCCGGTCAGCGAGTGCGGCAATGGCTTGGTGTAAAAAGCCGCTTTCATCGACAAAGCGCCGATTGATTTCACCCAGTGGCACAACGCCGTGGCCGACTTCATTGCTAACGAGAATAATATCTCCGGGAAGCGTTGCCAGCGTGTCGAGCAAATGTTGTTGCTCTTGGTGCCAGCAATTCTGATCTTCGCTGCAAAGGCAGTTGCTTAGCCACAGGGTAAGACAATCGACCAATAAACAGCTGTCATTATCAGCATGCGTAGTCAGCGTTGTTGCTAATTGATGGGGTGCTTCTATAGTTTGCCAGTGTGCGGGGCGACTTTGTTGGTGGTGGCTGATACGCTGATCCATTTCCCGATCATTGTGTTTGCGGTCAGCGGTAGCAATATAAATGACTTGCTTGCCGCTACGGCTGGCGAGTTGTTCTGCCAGTTTGCTTTTGCCGGAGCGGGCACCGCCGAGGATTAATTGTTTCATATTACCAAGTCAACTTATAATGCGGGACTAACGGAGTAACTAGCGAGTATAAAGTACTGGCTGCCAACATTCATTAGCCGCCAATAGAAGATTGTATTGAGGAAAAGTTATGCCATCGTTCGATATTGTATCCGAAGTGGACTTACATATTTTTAGTAATGCCGTAGATCAAGCCGGTAGAATCATTGAAACCCGTTTCGACTTTAAAGGTGTTGATGCCAAATTTGATCGCAATGGGTTAACCGTTGTGATCTTTGCCGAATCGGATTTCCAAGTAGATCAAATGGAAGATATGCTCCGTAGCGCCTTAATTAAATGCAAAATCGATCCTAAAGCAATGACGCTTGGAGACATCGAAACCGCCGGTAAGCAGGTAAAGCGCCTGGTTACCATGCAGAATGGTCTGGAGTCCGATTTAAGCCGCAAGATCGTCAAGTTGATCAAGGATAAAAAATTAAAAGTACAGTCCCAAATCCAGGGTGAGCAAGTACGGGTGACCGGTAAAAAGCGTGATGATCTGCAGTCAGTCATGGCAATGTTACGTGAAGAAAAACTGGATCAAGCGTTGCAGTTTAATAATTTCAGAGATTAAGTTTTAGGCTGTTGATCAGTTTAAACCCCACTCAAAACAATAAACGGAATATGCATTGATTAGCCAAGAGTTAAAGCAAACCATTTTTAACCGACGAATGTTGATTTGTGTCTTTACCGGTTTTGCTTCAGGTTTACCGTTGTATATTTTGTTTCAGTTAGTACCGGCCTGGTTGCGTACGGAAGGTGTTGGCCTTAAAGAAATTGGTTTTTTCTCGTTAATTCAACTGCCCTATGCCTGGAAGTTTGTCTGGGCGCCTTTATTGGATCGTTATACCCCGTTATCAATTGGTCGTCGGCGCAGTTGGATGTTAATCACACAGTTGGCGTTGTTGGTGCTGGTTGCTTGCCTTGGTTTTTTCTCACCATTAAGCCAATTGAGCACTATAGCTATGCTCAGTGTTGCGGTGGCGTTTTTTAGTGCTACCCAGGATGTGACGCTGGATGCTTATCGGCGTGAATTATTACCCGATGTTGAGTTGGGTTTGGGTAATTCTATTCATGTGCAAGCGTATCGTATCTCCGGCTTAATTCCTGGCGCGCTGTCTTTGATATTGGCGGATTATCTACCCTGGCAGTCGGTATTTATTATCACCGCAGGATTTATGTTGGTGGGGGTGGCAATGACCCTGGTTATCAAGGAGGCCATGGTTAAACCATTAGTACCCAAAGGTTTGCGCGAGGCTATCATTACGCCGTTTAAAGATTTTTTTCAGCGTAATAGCTGGCAGGGTGGCTTGTTGGTGTTAGCATTTTTTTTTTTATAAGCTAGGCGATAACATGGCGGTGGCGTTGGCGACACCGTTTTATATCGACCTGGGCTTTAGTTTGACTGAAATAGGTGTGATCGCTAAAAACGCCGCGCTGTGGCCGTCTATTGTGGGTGGTTTATTGGGCGGGGTGCTGATGATAAAAATTGGTATTAATCGCGCATTATGGTGGTTTGGCGGAGTACAAATTATTACTATTTTTGGTTTTGCGTTATTAGCAGAAATGGGTGACAACCCGTGGGTGCTGGCGCTGGTTATTTCACTGGAATACTTAGGGGTTGGTTTGGGGACGGCGGCGATTACTGCGTTTATGGCGCGGGCGACCAATCCGGTGTTTGCAGCGACGCAATTTGCGTTGCTATCAGCGTTGGCGACAGTGCCACGGACGTTTTCCAGCGCCTTATCCGGGGTATTAGTGGAAAATATGGGCTGGACTCAGTTTTACTTTTTTTGTGCGGCACTGGCGGTGCCCGGCATGCTGTTGTTATTTAAAGTCGCACCCTGGCATGACCATACACCTACCGAACAACGCTAAGTTTACTTTTTATAAATTGGTTAAAAGCCTGCACTTTTGCTGTGCGGTGCATATCCCGGTGGGTTACCAGCCATAAATTTGTTTCCCATTCTTTTGGTCCTTGAAGTACACATTGCAGTTTTTGGATTGTTGCCGCACTCCAATCAGTGATGGGGGGCAATGCCAATCCCCTGTTCGGCGGCATACTGCAACGCCAGCATATCGGAGGAGCGAAAATAAATTTGCTGTGGTGGAATGGTGTGCTCCAGCCAGCTTAATGAAGCGATATTGGCATGCTGCGGCTGCTACCAAAAAACGGTGATCGTGATAATCCTGCAGATTTTTCATGCGGCCAAAGCGCTTGATATAAACGGGGGAGGCGTAGAGATCTGCGGCTATGGTTTGTAGGTGCTGAACAATAGTCCGGGTCTTTAGGTTGAGCGCCCGGCCGCAGGCTGATATGCGCTTCACCGTGTTCCAGTTTAAAAATTCGCGAGTCGACGATCAGGTCGATTCGGATTTCAGGATTGTGCTGTTGGAATTCGGCAATTAAAGGGCTAACCAGTGGCATTAATGCTGACACGGTAGTGATAACCAGAGTACCGCTGAGTTGCTCATCGGCGCCTTCTAGCTGACCGAGTAGTCGGTCAAAATCCTCTTGCGTTTGGCTGGCCGTTTTTAGTAATAATTGGCCGGCATCTGTCGTGGTGTAGCCACGTGCATGGCGATGAAATAGACGGGTATTCAGCCGTTTTTCCAGTGCATCGATACGCCGCAGAACGGTAGAGTGATGCACATTGAGTGCATTGGCTGCAGCCGAAAGTGTCCCGTGACGGGCGACCTGATAGGCAAAGTGAATATCACTCCAATCATTTATCTGTGCGCTCATGCACAGGAGTTTTGCATAAATCCTGTTTATGTTCAATTGTGCCTATGGATAATAGCGCCATCAGCTAATAAGTAAGCCAGTTAATTAAGAAAGAGGATTCAGTATGCAGTGGCGTAATCAGGCACAGTGCTGGGGCTGACAGCGGTGCTATTACACTGGCTGGTGGCGGTTACAGTAGTCGGGTTGTTTGCTCTAGGCTGGTGGATGACCGAGCTTGGGTATTATGACCCTTGGTATAAGCAGGCACCTTTTATCCACAAAAGTATGGGTTTGTTATTAGCGATGGTGGTCCTGGTTCGATTGGCCTGGCGGAAAATGGATCGCATACCTGACCCTGTTGCCAGCCATACACCTTGGGAAAGAGACTGGCAAAGTGGGTGCATGCGCTGCTGTATTTTCTACTGTTATTAATATTTATCAGTGGGTATTTGATTTCGACTGCCGATGGTCGCGGGATTAGTGTGTTTAATTTGTTTGAAATACCGGCCACGTTGCACAGTATTGAGGAGCAGGAAGATGTTGCTGGACAGTTTCACTGGTGGGCAGCTTGTACCTTAATCAGTTTGGTGGTTTTACATAGTGCGGGTGCCTTGAAACATCAGTTGCTAGATAAAGATGGCCTCTTTTAAGAATGTTAGGTCGTAACGGTTCGCAACAATAACGTTTAATACGTTTAACGGAGTAAAAAATGAAACATGTATCAATGAAAAAAGTCTTGGTAGGTTCGCTACTGTTGTTGGTGTCAGCGTTAACTGCCGCAGAAAATTACAAAATTGATGTGGCGGGAGCTCATGCTTTTATTGAGTTTAGAATTAAGCATTTAGGCTATAGCTGGTTAAGTGCCGCTTTAATACATTTGATGGTGAGTTCAGCTATGATCAAAAAAATCCGGCGGCCTCAAAGGTCAGTGTGGTTATTGATACCGCGAGTATTGATTCCAATCATGCTGAGCGTGACAAACATTTACGCAGTAAGGATTTTTTAGCAGTAGATAAATTTCCTCAGGCGAGTTTTGTCAGCCAGAGTTACGCTGAAGCTGCCGATGGCAGTGCGGTGCTGACGGGTCAATTGACATTGCATGGCGTGACCAAAACGATTGCTATTGATGTGCTGCCGGTTGGTCACGGTAACGATCCCTGGGGTGGCTATCGTCGTGGTTTTGAAGGGACGACCACCATAGCGCTTAAGGATTTTGGTATCACTACCGATTTGGGGCCGGCGTCTACGCATGTAGATTTGCGTTTAAGTGTCGAAGGTATTCGCCAATAATTATTGTTGAGGAAATTGAATAATGAAAATTCTTGCCTTTGCCGCCAGTAATAGTAGTCAGTCTATCAATAAACAGTTGCTGCAATACGCGCTGACATTGATAGAGCAGGGTGATGCGGAGTTGCTTGATATCAATGACTATGAAATGCCACTGTACAGCAGCGACCGTGAGGAACAGGGTGGAATTCCAGCATTAGCCCATCAGTTCAGGGAAAAAATTGACTGGGCGGATGCCTTGATTATTGCCTTCGCCGAGCATAATGGTTCATATACTGCGGCGTACAAAAATCTATTTGATTGGACTTCGCGTATTAATCCTAAAGTGTATCAAGCTAAGCCGATGGTATTGCTGGCAACGTCGCCAGGCCCTGGAGGGGCACGGAATGTGTTGAATGCGGCACAAACTTCGGCTCCGCATTTTGGTGGCGAGGTAAAAGCGACTTTATCTGTCGCTAGTTTTTACCAGCACTTTGATAGTGACAACGGTGAAATTAGCAACCCGAGATTCGCGAGCAACTAGCGCAGGCGTTGCGCAGTTATACTTATAGTGAGGATGGTTTTTTTCATTAGCGGTGGTTTTATTGAGCGTGTAACTGCTGAATCAAGGCTGGAATCTCATCGGGATGCAACAGCGTATGGTCGGGGTTAATTCCCAGTTCGGCATCCAGTGGTTGTTGGTGTTGAATCCAGACTGAAGTAATACCACTGTTATTTGCTCCGGCAATGTCGGCCGCTAAACTATCACCAACATGAATAGCTTCATGGGCTTCACAGTTAACCAGTTGCAGTGCTTTTAGAAAAATAGAGGGGCTGGTTTTTGTTCCGGTTGCTGGCCGCCAATAAGGATGTGATCGACATAGTCGCTTAAATTGAGTTTTTTGATTTTGGGTATTTGGGAATACTCGGGACCGTTGGTTATCACCACCAGTTTAAATAATTTTCTGGCACTGAGTAAAAAATCAGTGATGCCTGGGTAAAAATCAAAGGCCTCTATGCGGTGTTGGTCAAATTGGTCAAGAATGTTTTGCGCAAAATGGTCGTCGCTATTGTTGCTACCGTGTTTAGCAAGCAGATCATGGATGAGTTGCCGACGAAAAGCCCCTTCACTTTGTTGCTCAATAATAGGCGTATAACGCTGGCGTTGCTCATCGGTCCATTCCCGGTACATGCCTTTAACATATTGCTCAGCGAATAAGGGGCCGTCAAAGTGTTCGCCTAGTGTTTGTTGTAGGTTGCTGGCTAAGCGCTGTTTGGCTTGTTCATTTGCCCCTAGCGTGTCACAGAGGGTTTCGTCCATATCGAGGAACAGTGCTTTGATCATGATCTATAGGCTGCGTGTAAGTGGCTGGAGTAGTTAAACTGCGATTGCTAAAAACTATACCGGTTAACATTACTAATGCAAATTGCATTTAGTCGATTGCGGGCAGTGATCTTGAGTGTGGCTCACCTATGTGGATGGCCATGTGTTGGCGAAATACGGTTTATAAAAAAGCCGCCCCGGAGGGCGGCTGACTTTTACTCGAGGGGGAGCAAAAGTAGAACAGCAACGTTGCAGGTTGAGGGGGAGTATGTGCAACGCTGTTATAAGCAATATAGTGTGCTGATTATTATCTGCCAGATGGGGGGGCGGTTTTTGTGTATTCCTTCACAGTAATAATCCGATTTAACCCTGGTTGCTGGGGTAGATGTGATGAGGTCGACATAAATAGTAAGCAATACGGGCAATTGGTGGTGTTTACTCATAAGCGCGTAAATTAAATGTCGGGTGGTTTTGTCCAGGCAATGAGGCTTAAAAAGACAGGCTTATATCGCCATATACTGCGCGGGGCTCGCCGATAAAATACCTGTCGCCCTCAGCTGCCAAGCTGTTGTAATCAGCGCGTTCTGCATAATCTTCATCTGCAAGGTTGGTAACCCGCAAACCCAGACTAACCGCCTGATTAAGCTGTTGACGGACTCTGAGGTTGAGCAAGTCATGGCCTTCATAGCTATGCAGGTTATCGATATCTGTGTAGTACTTACCCATCGATACCCATTCCAGTTCAACCCTGGTGTGTTCGGTGGCGGTCCAACCTAATTGTACTGCGCTGTTTCTACGTGGAGCGGTATCAATATCATTGCCGTCGATAGCAAGGTCACTGGTTGCGCCAAACAGTGCGACATTGCTGTCGTATAGGTGGCGGGCAAACGTACCGGCCAGGTTAATATCCCAGCGGGGGCTGATTTGCCAAAACACATTATATTCAATGCCATAGTGCTGGGTTTTACCATTATCCAGGTTCAGTCGGTCCGAGGACTGGAAAATGACATTGGACTTATTCATATAGAAAGTGGTGAGCTGGTAACTAATCATTTCATCGCTGTGGCGAAAACCTAATTCTATCGATTGTAGTTCTTCTGAATCCAGCTGCGCGGTTAACTGCCCTTGCTGTAACCGATACATTTCAGTGGCTTGCGGCGCCCGAAAACTATGGGCTAAACGAATGATTCCGGTATTTTCGCTGCTAAATTCCTGATTAAGGCTGGCGTTGAAGGACCAGTTATCAAATGCATCTTTGCTATCGGCCGGGCGGCTATAACGACACGGGTTAGGGGTGCAGCTATTACCGTTTTCATCGGTATTGCCAGTTAGCATTTTATTGTCGTAGTCATACCGCAAGTATTCATAGCGCGTGCCGGCGGAGAGGGTGGTGCTGGGGCGCCATTGATAATCTGCGCTGACAAAGCCCGCGTAGAGTTGGGCTCCAACCTCATAATCGTATTGCTTGCCCGCTGGAAAACTGGCAAAGCCGCCTACTTGGGATTGCTCTAAGTAAGCATCGGTAAATTCAGTGTCAAAACCATTGATGAGAGTGACTTGTTTGTTGATAGGGCGTGAGTAGGCGGTTTGTATGCCTATGCTTTGTTGGCCATTTTTTTCCAGCGGGTCGCCGGGTAAAAAGTGCAGCAAGAATTCCATGTCACTGATGCGGATATAAGGTGTGGCAATAAATACCCCTTGGTCTGAGGTGGCTTTTTCGATATGGGTTTGTAAACGTGCTGAAGTGCTATCGCGAAAGGCTTCAGCATTACCATTTTCTCTTTTGCGCTGATCATCCTTGTATGCATCTTTACCGCTGACATAGCCGGCGGTTTCCTGATTCAGGTTGTTAAGGCTTAGCAGTGTGTTCACTTGGATGTCATCGCCAGCAAAGTCATGTCGCGCACTGAATTTTTGTTGGTCAAAACCGGCGTCGTCTTTATAGCCGCCGTCGCTTGCGCCGTTAAAACTGAGACGATAGCCATGTTGCTCGTTAGTAGTGCCGTGGCTTAGTTTTACCCGACCGTAGTCATTAGCTCCTGCTTCCATAGAGAGTGTGGTTTGCTGTTCAGGGGGCGCAGCCCGACTAATTACATTAATAACGCCATGCAGGGCATCAGAGCCATGTAGTACTGTGCCAGGTCCTCTTAGCACCTCAATCCGCTCTGCTTGCTCGGTATTGATATCAAATAGCTGATTAACATTACAAAAGCCGGTGGCGCGAACAGGCACACCATCTTCCGCGATGGTAAAAGCACCACAGCTACCAGCGCCAGTCAGTACCGGAGAGCGAATAGCGGTAAGATGTTCCTGGCCATTGCCTCGACTGATCCACACACCGGGGACGCGGGCGAGTGCTTCGGCAATGTGGATAGCATTAATTTGCAATAACTGCTCATGGTCAATCACCGAGACACTGCTAGTGGTTTGTTCTAATGGCTGTGCTACTCGGCTGGCGATAACCACGACAGTCTCCATGGCTTCAGCCTGAATGCAGCTACTGGCTAAAAGTATTAGCAGTGCTGCCAGCGGCTGTAATAGATTGGAGTGTGGACTGGCTGGTTTTGCTTTGGATATTTTTGGCATGGTAGCAGTGGTTGGTCAGTGATATTTTGGCTGAGGAGTATAACGAATACCTCAGTACGCTGCTGTGCTATTGCCCGAAAAAACCGTGACTATTTATCCATTGTTTGTATATGGCTAGTTTTTCGGCTTTAAAATTTGAATCTACCGGCAATGTCATCTAATTTATTAGGATAAGTTTTTTTCGGGTTCGTATTTTAATAAGGATGAGGTATGTCTACCACTAGCCCCCAGGTATTACTAATTGCTTCTGCAGACGTTATTCAGGCGCCATTGTTTCAGCAGTTGCAGGCTGCAGTGGCGGTATTACACGCCCAGAATGCGGATCAGGTTATCGATATCACTACTGATGAACAGGTGCAGCTAGTGGTCGTTGATAGTGAAAGTATGGGGGAGGCTGCTTTTGAAATCTGTATGTGGCTGAAGAGTGATGCAGAGGTTCGTAGTTTACCCGTTGTTGTATTAAGTTCTGAGCTAACAGCAGCGGTGGTTGGGCGTTGGTTGAACATTGGTGTTGCTGATGTGTTTGATACGGGTTTCCCAGTGGAGCTATTGACTGCCAAAGTGAATACCCTGTTGGAGTTGAGCTATAAAACAGAATTGCTGGCGGAAGTGGCCTCATTAGATGCATTAACCTCGGTGGCTGATAAGCAACGGTTAACAGAGTACCTGGATATTGAGTGGCGTCGTAGCTTGCGGGAATACTACCCGCTCTCGCTAATCAAGTTTGATATCGACCAATTTACAGGTTTCAACGATGTTCAGGGTATTGGTCTGGGTGATGCTGCGCTAAAGCGTATTGCCAAGGTATTACAAAACAACTGCCAGCGGGCTGCCGATATGGTATCTCGCTATGAAAATGATGAATTTGTAGTATTGCTGCCAGCAATAGAATTGGAAAATGCCTTGGCTGTCGCTGAGCGTATGGTGCAAGCGGTTGCTGATCTGGCCATTGATTACCCAGACTCGGACAGTGGCGTATTAACGATTAGTGCTGGTGTGGCGACGATTGAGCCGTCAAGAGATAAGCGAGTCCAGGACTTATTCGACGAGGCTGATGAGATGCTGGACAGTGCCCAGCAACAAGGAGGCAATCAAACGCAGGGTGTTTCACTGTAGTTGCCCGGTAGCCCCATTCGGGTCGATACCCTTAGATTGATAAATGGATAATCACATTTCTTTCGCCGCTGTAATGGCGATGCTCCCATAAATAAATTCCCTGCCATGTACCTAGCGCTAGTTGTCCGGCAATGACGGGAATAGACAAGCTTGTTGCCGTTAACGCTGATTTGATATGCGCAGGCATATCATCCGGTCCCTCAAGGGTGTGGGTATACAGTGGATCGTTTTCAGGTACTAATCGGTTAAGCCAGCTTTCCAGATCCCGTTGCGCAGAGGGGTCGTAGTTTTCCTGAATTAATAAACTCGCAGATGTGTGCTGGATAAAAAGCGTGCACAACCCCGACTGAATTTGGCTGTCGTGTACGACTTGTTGCACTTGCGTGGTGAACGCTGAAAGGCCCTGGCCGTTGACAGCAATGTTTAAGGTACGAATAGTCATGAACGGTTCCAATTATCCTTAGCCGTGAGGCAGCGGTAAGTTTGAATAGTTTTACTTACTTGAATATTCGCCGCAGCACCTGTTTCTTGAGGATCTCTATAGGTTGGTTTTTTCGGCAGGGAAAGTTAATTTTCCACCGCAAAATTTACAGAAATTGGCGTCGGCCTCATGGCCGATTTTTTCACAATTGCTGCAACGGCTAATACCGCGCTCACGTTGCATTTCTGATATCAGTTCAGCGCTAATTATTCCTGTAGGCACAGCGATAATTGCGTAACCTGTTAACATCGCGAGTGCAGCAATCCCTTGACCCAGTGGTGTATTGGGGGTGATGTCGCCGTAGCCTACGGTAGTGACAGTGACGATCGCCCAATAAATACTGCGTGGGATACTAGTAAAGCCATACCTTGGCCCTTCGATGATATACATCAGCGAGCCAAAGATGGTTACCACGACCAGCACTGAAAATAAAAAAACAAATATTTTTCGTCTCGCCATCAGTAGCGAGCGCAGTAAAATGTTCGCTTCGCTGCTGTACTGAAATAATTTCAGTACGCGGAATATTCGCAGTACCCTAAGCAGGCGGACAATCAACAACAGTTGGGCTGCTGGGAATATTAATGAGATATAGCTGGGTAAAATCGCCAGCAGGTCAACGGTACCATAGAAGCTAGTGGCGTAGGCTTTGGGGTTGGGGAACAATATAGTCTGGCAATATATTCACAGGTAAAAATAATGGTAAAAAACCATTCCGCGACGAGCAGATAAATGCCGTAATGTTGATGGATAGTTTCTACCGAATCCAGTGTCACTACTAATACACTCAACAAAATTGCAGCAATTAACATGATGTCAAAACTGCGACCACTGGTGGTGTCTGTGCCAAAAATAATGCGGTATAGTTTTTGTTTGGGTGTTTCCGTTGTGTGCATATACTGCGCCTATCGTTGCTTCTGCGGGCAATTTTCTGTTAATTTCGTCAGCCGAGGCCTATTTTTTATCTTTGTTTTTTTATCAAGGTAGAGCATAGCTGATGTGTGGGCCATTTTAAAAAATACGACTAAAAATATTAGCCCAAAAAAGGTTTTGCTTCGCATTCAATGTTGATTGCAAAAGAACGATCTAAGCATGTTGAGCCCGATGACAGTCGAAGTTGTTAAAATTACCAAGTTGCGAGTTAATCCACCATTGTGGGTAGCTCGATACTAATCAATGCGCCGCCTAACTCAGATTCTTCAATTTGAAGCTTTCCCTGGTAGCTATCGACAATATCACTGACTACATCAAGTCCAATGCCTTGCCCAGTGTGGCGGGTATCGGCTCGTTGCCCGCGTTGTACTAATAGTTGGCGCTGTTCCTTAGCAATGCCTCTGCCGTCGTCATGTATTTCTATACGCAATATATTGGCAGTGATGGTGGTTTTTATTTTGATCTGTTGTTGGCAGGCCTTGCAAGCATTGTCGAGCAGGTTGCCCAGTATTTCCATCAGGTCGCGTTGGTCACCTTTGAATTGGCTATTGGGGTTTAGGTCGAGAGAGAACTGAATATTTTTTTCCGCATACACTTTAGCCATTGCGCTGGTTAATCGATCGACACAGGTTTTAACATCAACACTGGCAATGAGCTGATGGGAGCTGGCCAATACAGCGCGTTGCAATTGATGGGTGATGATTTCATCCATGCGCTGGGTTTGTTCTGCGATGAGCGCTTTGTCGGTATCCGTATTGCTCTCGAGTTCTGTTTGAATAACTGCCAGCGGTGTTTTAAGACTGTGAGCCAGATCGGCCAACGTGTTGTGATAACGTTCCCGCTGTAATCGTTCCGTGCTGATGAGTTGGTTGAGGTTACTGGTAATGCGGTGTAATTCCTTGGGGAAGTGTCCCTCTACAGTGTCTTTTTCGCCTTTTTCTATTTGTTTTAAATTTTTTGCTAGCTGGCGCAATGGTTTTGTACCCCAGCGCATAATAAGCAGCAGGATAGTAATCAGTAGTATGCCGATGGCTACTAGCCAGCGGTGTAAGCTGCCGCGAAAATCTTCCAGCGTTTCCATAGTGGGGCGGCTGTCTTCGAGCACGCTAAAAGTAAATAATTGCGGTTCATCATTTTCCAGCTCCCACTGTACGCTGTAATGATAAATAAAATAATGGGATTTAATGACGAATTGGTTTTGGCCGGATTGGGTGAAATCCGTTTTGAGCAGTTGCGTATCCAGTTCCAGGTTGTGAGCGGAGTACGATGACCAGTAAATTTTATTGCCGCTGCTGACAAAACCGTAGAGGCCGGATTCAAAGTCATCAAAACGTGGTTCCCGTAGTTCATCCGGTAACTCAATGTTGTCATCGCCCAGACTGGCAGAAGAAACCAGTACATAATTTTGTAATCGTAGCTGCTCCTGTTTTGTGCTGTAGGTGTGTTCAAGGTTAAGTTGATGAATGATATAGGCAATAAATCCGAAAAATAAACCTAGTACCAATAGGCTGGAAATAAACAAACGGCCAAACAGAGTGTTAAGCATTTACCTTTCCTCTTATTTCGGTTCCAGAGTAAATCGATAACCTTGGCCGCGAATGGTGGCGATGGGTTTGAGTTGGTTGTCTGGATCGATCTTTTTACGCAAGCGCCCAATAAAGACTTCGATTACGTTGCTATCACGGTCAAAGTCCTGACTATAGAGATGCTCGGTTAGCTCCGTCTTTGATATCACTTTACCAGCATGATGCGCTAAATACTCCAGAGTGTTGTACTCATAGCTGGTAAGGGTCATCGTTTCGCCATTGAGATGCGCGGTTTTGCTGGCGGTATCAATGGTTAGTGGAGGGTATTCGAGTATCGGGGTAGCGCTACCGGCACTCCGGCGGAGCAACGCATTGACTCTGGCGATCACTTCTTCCATGTGGAATGGTTTAACGACATAGTCGTCGGCACCCGCTTCCAGTCCTTCCACTTTATCCTGCCAGTCACCCCTGGCGGTTAATATCAACACCGGGTAAGTTTTACCTTGTTGGCGAATTGTCCGGATGAGCTCGATACCGGTCATGCCTGGCAAGCCTATATCAATAATCGCCAGATCATAGGGGTACTGGTCAGCCATAAACAGGCCTTCTTTGCCATCTGCCGCAGCGTCGGCAGCAAAGCCATTACTTTGTAATGCAGCGCTTAATTGCTGGCGGATATGGTGTTCATCTTCAACGATCAATATGCGCATTAGGATTGAGACTTTTTCGAGTTATGGATGGGTTTTGTTTGATTGTAGCAGGGTGTTGCGGGGACTCGTAGCGGCTTCAGAGCATAAAAAAACGGCAAGCCATGGAGGCTTGCCGTTTTACATACGGTTGTAGCTAGGAATTTTACTTGCAAACAGCCTTGGCAGTCTTGATTTGCTTTTTGCTGCAGTCGTCCTGACCGCCTTTACCTACGCACCATTTCTTACGGTTATCCCAGGCAGAGATGTCAGCATCTACGCCATTAGAACATTTAACAACATAGTGTGAATAAATCAGGTCATTGGAGACTACGATGTCTTCAATGTACTTGATACTGGTTGGTTTCGCAGCAAAAGCGCCAGCGCTTACCGTTAAAGCCGCAGCTGTAATAATCGCTTTGCTAAAAGTTGATAGTTTCATTGTTAACACTCCAGATGGGTAAGTCGTTAAATTTATTGGTTTCGTTTAAGTTTGAAAGGATTATGGACTACCGAAACTGAATGCAAGCTGAATGAAATACAGGTTTTTTGATAAATTTCAGATTTTTGGCTTCAGATAGGCTATTTCGATTGAAATTTAGCCAGTTCTTCCGGGGATAAAGGTTGGTACATTGGTTTGTAGCCCTCTTCAATCAGTCGACAATGGTGGCAGCTCATGGAATGATTGGAAATTTTTACCCAGCGTTTTTTGAATGGGATTAAGCCCCAGGAACCGTGAGTGATGAAGTAATCCCCATGTTTTTTACCCTGCATGTTCAGGTATTGTGAATTGAGTAGTAGTGGGCGGATGACGGAGCTCAGTGTTTGTTTACAAAACTGGCAATGCCGTTTTCGTCTGGCGTCGAGATACGCGATAGCGCTGTAGAGAATGGTTGCTGCGATTGCACCTGAGATTAGATAGTGTGAAATATCAGGAAAGACTAAGGTAGCAGCCAAGCTGCCGATGATAGCCAGCAGCAATAGACTGTAAACTAAAATAAAGCTCGCTTTGATGGTTTTGGATTCGAGTGAGGGAACCCGGTTGTAAGTGGCTAAATTATCCATGGATTAAAACTGACCGCTGTTTACCGTTGCTTGTTAATCTTGTTACCACCGAGACTGCTGTTTTTGTCGATGTAACATAGTAGCCCGCCCGCTCAACAATGAGAACTGGGCTTGCATTAGCATTGCCCCTAGTCAAATATAGGAGCTATTTTGTTAGGTGGTTATTTATCTTACTTGAGTGACATTATAGAGTGAGATGCAGAATAAAGGTTGGTCAATGTTGCATCGCAATTTAATGTATTTATTTCTGCTACTGTCTTTTTCAGTTTACGGCACTGAATCGGCCATTGTGCTAACCGAGACGGATACGGAAATAGAAATATTAGCCCGCTCCGGGGGCTTGTATTTAGCTGCGCCCGGCAGTCGTGAAATGTCTGATGTAGCCACGGATGCCCCCATCGCTCCAGTTGACCCCGCTGCGTTTGTTGCCAATTTAAAAAAGGTCGATCAGGTAGATCAAGTCGCGGGTGGCAGTTACTGGTTGTATACAAAAATAGATAATCAGACTAAGAATAAAGAGTGGGTACTTAGCCCGTTTAATGCTCTGATTGATCGCGTTCATGTCTATCTTTATCGCCCGCAGGGTGTCAGTCATTTCCATGCGGGATATCTTTACCCTACCAGTACAACTTGCACTATGGTGTAGATTTTGATTTGCAGCCAGGTGAGCAGTTAGAAATTTTAATGTTAATTGAAAGCCGGTATTTTTCTGGCTTACCTGTTGTTGAAGTCGTCGCCAGACAGCATTATCAGCAGGCAATTTCGAATAATAATTTAATTATTATCGGCTGTTTAGGCGCTATGGTGATGTTGGCGCTTTATAATTTATTTATCGGTATATCTATAAAAGATAGAAGCTATCTCTATTATGCTGCGTATCTGACGAGTTCGTTTATTGCTTGGTCAGGTACATTTAATGGCTTTGCACAGTTATTTAATTGGTATAGCTATACCTTGGTTATCCCCACTTTTTTTCTCACGATTACTTTTAATACCCTGTATTTTATTCACTTTCTAGAGTTGCCCAAGCATCATCCGTGGCTGACCAAGTTTGCCTATACATTTGTTGCAATTGGCTTTTTACTGTTGTTTTGTTTGCCCTTTATGTCACCCGGCCAGTATATGGTGTTGTATGGTATCGGCAGTTCTGTGTGGATTATATTTGGACTCTTTGTCGGTCTGCTGCGATTAAGTGAAGGCTATAAACCTGCACGCTATTTTGTCGCGGCCTTTTTGATTTTATTTTCGGGAACTGTGGTCTCAATTCTGCATTTGTTCGGGTTTCCGCCGTTGGTACGTGACAGCTATCTGGTGACAGTGGTGGCGCAAACGTTTGATATGCTGCTGTTAGCGTTGGCCCTGGCCGATAGGATTACGCTGCTTAGGAAGCAGAAGGAAGTTGCGCTGCAACAGTCTATAGATGTAGAGCATAGGGCGATGGCTACCGAGCAGCAGGCTAATATCAAGTTGCAGGCAGCCTTGAAGATTTCGGAGGAGGAAAACCAACGTAAAAGTGATTTTTTGCGGATGGTGAGTCATGAGCTGCGAACGCCCCTTCACTCTATCGTGTCCTCGGTTGAGCAATGGAATGATAGCGAAGATGAATTTCTTAAAAAAGATCTTCTGGACTATATCAGCTATGGAGCAGCACGGTTGCGGACGCAGGTTGATAATTTGGTGTTACTGGCTGAAACCGATGACGAAAATTTACAGCTGACTACAGTAGATTTTGAGATCAGGCCGTTATTGGATCGGTTGGCTGCCGCTGTTGCCAATCAGGTACATCCCGAGGTCAACTTCGTCTATTTACTACCAGCCGATGCTGGTGGGCAACTGCCTGCTGTGGTGACCGGTGATGCCTATTTTCTTGAGCATATGTTGCGGTCGGTTCTGGAAAATGCTTGTCAGTACACTGAGCTGGGGCAGATTGAATTCAGTGTTAGTTGGAACGAGGTGGATCAGGCGCTCAATATTGATGTTAGGGATACTGGTTGTGGAATGACCAACGAGCAACAAAAGGAAATGTTTAATTCTTTTGTGCAAGTGAGCCGAGGCCTTGAACGTCAGTCAGAAGGGTTGGGGCTGGGCTTAACGCTGTGTTATCGCATCAGTGAATTATTGGCTGCTGACTTTGTGATTGATTCAGAGCCCGGTGCTGGTACCAATGTGCATATTCGTGTACCGCTGTCGCTGGATACTGAAAGGGTTGAGGTTCCGGTTGCGGAAGGGAAGCCTGTAGGCACACTGTTGGTGGTTGAAGATAATGTGATTAATGCGCAGGTACTGCAGCGTTTAGTTAGCAATTTGGGTTACGAGGTCGAAGTGGTTCATTCTGGCCAGGAAGCGCTAGCGCGTTTGGCAGATTGCGTTTATGACCTGATTTTGATGGATGTCCAAATGCCGGTAATGGATGGTATCACTGCTACCCGCTGGATTCGCCAGCGCGGTATCAGCACGCCTATTATTGCCGTGACAGCTAACAGTGACCCTGAGGTGCGGCGGCACTGTATGGAGGTTGGTATGAATGATTTTATGGTGAAGCCAGTGCGGCGTGCGGATTTACAGCGGGTGTTGGAGCGGCAATATTCTGATCGACAATCCAGCTGAGCGGCGTGCTCACAGCGTGTATAAAATGTCAGTTTCGAATCAAAATTGCCAGCTAGCATCAATGCCAAATGTCCGCGGAGGTCCGTACATTGTATAGTGATAGCCAAAACTTTCGCTGAGGTTAATAGCGTAAGTTTTGTAGCTTTTATCACCCAGATTTTTACCCCATACCGTAATTATTAGCGGGCTATTATGTGGCTGGATAGCTAGTTGCGCATTAACCAATGTGTAGCTAGCTTGGCTAATGTCTTCGTAACCGGCAGTGTCATTAAAAGCGGTAAACCATTGTTGGTCTTGATAATTAAGGTCAAGGTGGGCAAAGAGGGTAAGACTTGCCAGATCGAGTGCATAGTCTGCCGCGAGGTTAGCATTGTAATCGGGGGCGGCGATCAGTTGGTTACTGGATAAATCCCAACTTTGCCCTTGCGCATCCAGATTGGGGCCGTTTTTGTATTCTGAGTCCAGCCAGCCAAGACCTAGGTGAATCGTTAGCGCGGAAGTGGCGATGGCATGCAATTCGAGCTCTAGACCTCGGACGGTGGAGCGGTCTGCACTATCCAGTAACTGTCGTGTACCCACTACATTAATAAATTGCTGGTTGCGGTAGTCATAGTAGAACAAAGCAGTGTTATAACGGACTCTGCCATTTTCCGTTTCGCCTTTTATTCCTAGTTCATAGGCGTTGACGTATTCCGGCTCTACCGGTGTTAACTCGGAGGCATCAGTGGTGGCGGCACCATTAAACGCACCGCTGCGATAACCGCGGTTATAGCTAGCATAGAACAAGTGCCGATCATCCCATTGATAATCGAGTGCCAGCTTGCCGCTCCATTCCCGGTCGGTAAATTGTTGCCTCGGATGAACGGCATTAGGGTCGTAAGGGGCAGTGAAAGGGATTAGGCCAAACTGCGGTATTTGATCGTAGTCAGTGATATAGCTGTGAACATTAAACTGGCTGTTTTTATCTTCGGTATAGCGCAGGCCGCTGGTAAGAGTAGCTGCCGTGTTCAGTTTAAAGCTCATTTCCCCGTATATCGCTTGGCTGCTGCGCTCTTGCTCATAACGTTGAATTTGGCTGAAACCACTAACAATACCAGTAAGTGGTGCAACAAAGTTAGGCACTATGGATTGCAAACCGTGATAATAATCATAGCTAACGTCAGTCTCGATTTGTTCTTTATTGAAATACAAACCTACGGTATACCACAGCGTATCGGAGTGGTTGCTGCTGATACGAAGGTCCTGACTCCACTGCTTGAGTTCGCTGAGATAATCAATCTCCAATAGTTGTTGCGGGGTACCGTCACTGTCGGCACGGTGATCATAATCACCACGATAAAAACCGCTGATAGACGTTAAGGTATGCTGGCCACTATCGTAACTAACGGTTAACGAGCCACCATCGGTTTTGATGTCGGTGGTGTCAACTTTATTGGAGTCTGCATCAAAACTGTCGTAACTGTCGGGGCGGGTATAAAACGGCTGATTGGCCGCTGCAAGTTGTGCGCTGAGATAATCAATGCCATTAAAGGTCGCATTGGGAATTACCGCCTGGGTTTCCGGCTGGCTGCGGCCGCTGTTTAGTTTCAGTACGGCAGACCACTGTTCGCTGGCCTGATAATTGATTGTAAGTCTTAACGCATGCCGGTCAGTAGCGCTTAAATCTTTCGCTCCGGGGGTATGATTTTCTGCAAAGCCCTCTGCCTGTTTGGCGCTAAGGGCTAGTCGCGCAGACAATTGCTGCTCGATCAGTGGTGTTTCGTAAGCCGCGTCGATCGTCTGCTGCTGGTAGTTACCGATGCCTAGCGTCAGAAAGCCATCTGCGCTAAAGTCTGGCGTTTTGCTGATAATATTTATAGCGCCTGCCGTGGTGTTTTTGCCATATAGGGTCCCTTGCGGTCCTCTTAATACTTCAATTCTGTCTACATCAAAGGTTTGCAGCCCGTGGCTGTAATTACTACTGAGATATACTTCATCCAGATAAACACCAATCGGACTGGATTGATTGACGCTGTAGTCAGCCATTGAGATACCCCGGATAGAGAATATCGGGAGAACCTCGCCATTGGGTAGCGCCGCCTGGACGTTGGGGGTCATAGCGGTAATATTGCTGAGGGTCTGGATGCGATTTTTATTAAGATCAGCGGCGGTTATAGCAGTGATAGCTAGCGGGACCATTTGTACATTTTGTGGTCTTTTTTGAGCAGTGACAGTCACTTCTTCCAATTGCGACGCCGTGGCCAGCAATGGCTGACCAGTTAGTACCGCTAGTAATAACGCCTTGCCAGTCAGGCAGGTGCGCCACCAGGTTGCAATAGCAAGCGAAATTTGGACTTTAAGTAACAAGCAGTGATCACCAGCATTGGTTATTTTTAGGGCGCCAGTGTACACGTTGGCTGCCGAAATTGAGTAGTCTTGTTTAGTGAGAAGGTAATAAAAAACTTTTTTTAATCACCATTATTCACATGTAACTTTTAGGTGAATGTGGCGAACAGTCAATATATACTGGCCGCGTAACTCGCAAAAAAAGAGAGAATTGCATGCTAATTTTAACGCGTAGGATTGGTGAGAACCTGATTATCGGTGACGAAGTAACCGTTTCCGTATTGGGTGTAAAAGGGAATCAAGTGCGTATTGGCATTGACGCGCCAAAACACGTACAAGTTCACCGTGAAGAGATCTACAAGCGTATTCAGCTGGAAAAGAGCGGCGAAGCACATCAGGAAGCCAACGGTAATCTCTAACGTTTTTACTGTTTGAGCGTTGTTAACAGGTGTATTTGCTAGAAGTGCTTTTTCTGGTCTCTTTAAAAAGTGAAATCATTTTAGATGTTCCGGTTCACTGTCGAAACATTGCTTAATTACTATCGATACCAATAAAACAATAATGATTTGTGTATTCAGTGTAGTCATTGGCAATAAGTGTTAGATAAATAATCAACGTATAGCCGCAATCATGCCCGCGCATAATTGCTGTATTTCTTCGTCCGAAATAATGTAGGGCGGAATGGTGTACAGCAGTTTACCAAAGGGGCGCAGCCAAATACCCTGGTCGACCAGACGCTGTTGAATATCTGCCATATCCACCGCTTGTTTGAGTTCGATTACTCCCAGGCTTCCTAAGACTCTGACATCTGCAACGCCTGGTAGCGCTCTGGCTGGCGCTAAGCCGGCTGTTAGTTGGGCTTCCAGATTCGCTACAACCCCCTGCCAATCCTGCGCGAGTAATAGCTCTACACTGGTAAACGCAATGGCTGTCGCCAGCGGGTTGGCCATAAAAGTGGGGCCATGCATTAATGCAGCCGCTTCACCCTCACAAATACCTGTGCTGACTTTATCGTTACACAGTGTGGCAGCCAGTGATAAATAGCCGCCAGTAAGGCATTTACCTAAACACAAAATATCCGGTTCGATTGCGGCATGTTCGCAGGCAAATAATTTGCCGGTACGTCCAAAGCCGGTGGCAATTTCATCGCATATTAATAACACGTCATAGTGGTCACATAATTGTCGTACTTGCCTGAGGTATTCGGCTGCATAGAAATGCATGCCGCCAGCCCCTTGTACGATAGGCTCCAGTATCACCGCTGCCAGGCAGTGGTGCTGTTGTTCGATTAAGTGTTTAAAACTATCTATGTCGCCATCAGCCAGTATCTGGCCAAATTGGCTTTGGGGTCTGTCAGCAAAAAAGTGCTGTGGCAGCACATCACTGAACATATGGTGCATGCCGGTGACAGGGTCACAGGTCGCCATCGCACCAAAGGTATCGCCGTGATAGCCGCCTTTGAGAGTGAGTAATCGATGTTTTTCCGGGCGGCCGATAGAGTACCAGTATTGGATGGCCATCTTGATGGCCACTTCAACGGCCACGGACCCCGAGTCACTGAAAAACACCTTATTTAAAGTCGGGGGGTAATATCAACCAGTAATTTTGCCAGTTTTACCGCCGGTGGGTGAGTGATACCACCAAACATCACATGGGACATATCATCCAACTGATCCTTTGCCGCTTGATTCAGCACTGGGTTATTGTAGCCGTGGATCGCCGACCACCAGGATGACATGCCATCAATTAACTCGCGACCATCAGCGAGTTTGAGTTTAACGCCTTGTGCAGAAACCACGGGAAATACTGGTGGCGCATCAATCATCGAGGCATAGGGGTGCCAGATATATTGTTTATCGAGGGCTAAAAGTTGCTGTTCGCTTAACTCTGACGGGGCATTGGTGGCGAAGATCTCTTATTCAGGGGGATTGTTGGCTGGTGGCTATTGTATGAGATGCGGCCCCCTGTTTAAATCACCTTTCATAATTTTACGGAAAGGAGTCCGTCGCGATGAATTCGATTAGTGATCAAGTTTCAACCAATGCTTCAATCAGCAAGGCATCCATGTATAACAGCGCAATAGAAATTCTCAATCAGGTGTATGGCTATGAGCACTTTCGTGGTCAACAAGCCGACATTATTGAGCAATTAGTGAATGGCCACGATGCTTTGGTGTTAATGCCTACCGGTGGCGGTAAGTCTTTGTTTTATCAAATCCCTTCACTGTTGCGGCCAGGCACTGGCATTATCGTGTCGCCTTTGATTGCGTTGATGAAGGATCAGGTCGATGCCATGCAGCAATTGGGGGTGCATGCCGCGTTTCTCAATTCCACTTTATCAGTAAACGAGCAGCAATTGATCGAGCAACAATTGATCGATGGCCAGTTAGATTTACTCTACATTGCTCCCGAACGACTGGTTCAGGAGCGTACCCAGTCCTTGCTAAAGCGTTGTGAAGTCGCTTTATTTGCCATTGATGAGGCGCACTGTGTATCGCAATGGGGGCATGATTTTCGCGCGGATTATCTGTCGCTAAATATGTTGCATGAACTGTTTCCTAGTGTGCCGCGCATCGCCTTAACGGCAACAGCAGACCAGCGTACCCGTGAAGAAATTATTCAGCGTTTGGCGCTGGTGAATGCGCAGGCGTTTATCAGCGGCTTTGATCGTCCTAATATCCGATATGCCATCGCCAATAAAATAAACCCTCGTAAACAGTTGCTAGGTTTTTTACAAAATCGTCGAGAAGAGGCGGGTATTGTTTATTGCCTGTCGCGAAAAAAAGTGGAGGACACCGCCGCATGGTTAACGACGCAGGGCTATACCGCTTTGCCTTATCATGCAGGTTTGTCGCCGCAATTACGTGAAACGCATCAAAGCCGGTTTTTACGTGAAGAGGGCGTCATTATTGTTGCCACTATCGCTTTTGGTATGGGCATCGACAAGCCGGATGTGCGTTTTGTTGCGCATTTGGATTTACCCAAAAGTATCGAAGCATATTATCAGGAGACCGGTCGTGCCGGTCGCGATGGTCAGCCAGCGGAAGCGTGGATGATTTACGGTTTGCAGGATGTGGTGCGCTTGCAACAAATGCAGTCCGAAGGGGCGAACGAACAATTTAAACGCAGTGAACGACATAAGCTGGATGCGATGCTGGGTCTATGCGAGGTCACCAGCTGTCGGCGCAAAGTATTACTTAACTATTTTGCCGATGAGTCAGCCGAGCAATGTGGTAACTGCGACAACTGCCAAATCCCTCCACAAACCTGGGATGCGAGTGAAGCTGCACAAAAAGTGTTGTCCTGTGTGTATCGTACCGGCCAGCGTTTTGGCGTAGTTCACGTTATTGATGTGCTATTGGGAAAGGAAACCGAAAAGGTATTGCAGCATGAGCACCATCAGCTCAGCACCTTTGGAATTGGTATAGATAACAGCGAAGCGCAGTGGCGGTCAGTGATTCGGCAGTTGGTGGTGCGGGGTTTGCTACGCGTTGATGTTGAAGGCTATAGCGCATTGCAACTAACTGATGAGTGTCGCCCGGTGTTGCGTGGCGAGCAGTCGCTGCATCTACGGGTAGATGAGTTAAAACCTGCGGGTAAAAATTCACGCTCGTCAGGGCAAAAATCCCGCAGTAAAACGCCGGTGTTACCTGAGCAGGAAGTCTTGTGGGAGGCATTACGGGATTGCCGCAAGCGTTTGGCGGAAGAATTTGATGTGCCGCCCTATGTCATCTTTCATGATGCCACCTTGAAAGAAATGTTAGAGGTACAGCCGATGTCGCGGATGGATATGTTAACCATTACCGGTGTGGGTGAAAGTAAACTGGAAAAATATGGCGGTGAATTTATTGAAGTGATTTCCCGGCATGCGGAGTTAGCGTTGGAATGAGCGCTTTTGATGTCACTGACAAACCTGCAGATCAATTGCCCTTAGTCGTTGATCAGACTTTTGACTATGTCATCAAGAGGCAAAAACGTAAAACTATTGCGGTGCATGTGTTGCCCGATGGCACTGTTGAGGTTAGGGCGCCTAAATGGCTGCCAAAATATGAATTAGTTGATTTTGTAGAGCAGCGCGCTGACTGGATTGTTAATCAACGCCAACAAGTACTGGCTAAATCGGCAACAAAACCCCGCTTTCAGCATGGCCAATACCATCCGTTTTTAGGAGAGACTTTTCCGTTGTGGATAGAGCGGGCTGGGCGTAGCAGTGCTCAGTTTAAAGATGGAGTGCTGCTGATTAAGGTGCGCGAGCCGAGTGACAGTCAGCAAATTGAGCAAGCGTTACAGCAGTGGTATCGAAAGCAGGCCGAAGCTATTTTTGAGGAACGTATGTTTGCCTGCTTTGAATCCTTTCCTGATTGGTTTCAGGATAAGTTTCGAATACCTGAAATTACTATCCGTAAAATGCGCCGGCGCTGGGGCAGTTGTTCCAGTAAGGGTGAGGTGACATTGAATTTGTGGTTAATGAAGATGCCACTGGATTGTATTGACTACGTTATAGTTCACGAGCTATGTCACTTGCATGCTTTTCATCATGGCAAAGAATTTTATCGCCTGTTAGCCAGTATCCTGCCGGATTGGCGTGTGCGGGAAGCATTAATCGAGCAGCTGAGTTAACAATTCTTAATTCAGCTTATCCAGTATTGCCTTCAACTGCGGTAATACGTTTTGTAGTATCTGTGGCTGCGCGGCGGCTGTAGGGTGAATGCCATCGCCTTGCATTAGCCCCGGTGTTAAGGCGATGTCGGTTAGCAAAAATGGCACTAAAGGAATGTTAAAAAGTTGAGCCGTTTCGGCGTAGCTTGCGTAGAATTGTTGGGTATAGCGTGGACCGTAATTGGGCGGTATTTGCATGCCGGTCAATAAAACCGCAGCATTTGCCTGCTGCGAGAGTGTCACCAATTGCTGTAGAGATTGGCGAAAGTTGGTAATTGGGTAGCCGCGTAAGCCGTCATTGCCGCCTAATTCGATAATGACTACTGCCGGTTTGTGTTGCGTCAACAGCTGTGGCAAGCGACGTAAAGCACCACCCGTTGTTTCTCCGCTGATGCTGGCGTTGATCACTGGGTACTTGGTATCCGGGTAGTCGTGTTTTAACTGTTGATCTAACAAGTTGACCCAGCCCTGTTCACGCTGGATACCAAATGCCGCGCTGATACTGTCACCTAATACCATAATGGTATGTTGATTGTCCGCATGGACCAATGGATTGTTGCAGAGGATCAACAGTAATAGCATTAGCTGCCAGTTACTTTTTAGTTTTTTTAATAGAGACTTAGTGGGCATAAATATCAACACCGTTTTAGTTTGCCTATTTTGTCTATCGTAGTCGTTAATTTCAGGATCTTATTTGCATGATAACAGCCCAAGCCGTAGAAAAAAGTGTTGAGACCTCTGAAGGCTCTCTTTGTATCTTAAATGCCATTAATTGTCAGATAAATGCGGGTGAATCGGTGGCTATTGTGGGCTCTTCAGGGTCGGGTAAATCTACATTGTTGGGATTGTTGGCGGGATTGGATGTGCCCAGCAAAGGTTCAATTATTTTAGGCGGTACTGAAATTACTGCTTTGAATGAGGATCAGCGGGCGCAGGTGCGTGCGGACTTGGTCGGTTTTGTATTTCAATCATTTCAATTACTGCCCAGTCTAACGGCGCTGGAAAATGTCATGTTGCCTGCTGAGTTAAATGGTGTGGCTGGAGCTCGTCAGTTGGCAGAGAAGTATTTGCAAAGAGTGGGTCTCGATCACCGCTATCATCATTATCCTCGCCAGCTTTCCGGGGGTGAACAGCAGCGAGTAGCTATTGCTAGAGCCTTTGCCTCACAGCCAAAAATTTTATTTGCCGATGAGCCTACAGGCAATCTGGATACTACTACCGGTGCCCATGTCATCGACTTGCTGTTTGATCTAAACCGGGAAGAAGGTGCGACTCTGGTGCTGGTAACCCACGAGCAGCGATTGGCCGAACGCTGTCAGCGCAGTATCACGCTAGATGCAGGGGAAATTGTGGCTGATTCGTTGCAATCACCTGCAGTGCCACCGATTCAGACTGAGGCATAGCTATGTTTGGTCTACGTTTATTGTGGCGTGATTGGCGCGGTGGCGAGTTGGGAATACTGACAGCCGCCATCGTCATTGCTGTGGCTATCGTAACTGGTATTTCTTTATTTGCTGATCGCCTGCAACAGGGGTTAACCGCGCAGAGCAGTCATTTTCTAGCCGCTGACCGCGTGTTGCAAAGTGCTCATCCTATTGAGTCCGAGTGGTTGCAATATGCCAGCGAACTAAATTTACAGCAAGCCAGCGTGTTATCTTTTCAATCGGTTATCTATGCCAGTGAAACCGTTGATGCGCCGATGCAGTTAGCGTCTATCAAAGCGGTCAGTGATGCCTACCCGCTAAGAGGTGAGGTGGAGTTAAGTGAGCAGGCATTTACCACAGGTATTAAAAGCAAGGCGGCGCCAAAGTCGGGCGAGGTGTGGTTGGATCCACGGCTACTGCCATTGATGAATGTCGTTGTCGGCGATTATGTCTATGTTGGTGAGGCTAAGCTGTTGATCACCAAAGTAGTGGTGAGTGAGCCGGATCGTGGTGCTGAAATGTTTGGTTTTGGTCCGCGTCTGATGATGAATTTTTCTGACATTGAAGCAACTAATATTGTCCAGCCAGGTAGCCGAGTCAGTTATCGTTATTTGTTTGCCGGGGATAATGCGGCTTTAGAGCGATACGGTCGGTGGTTGCAGAAAAAAATGCAGCCTTCGCATAAATGGTTGGGTTTAAAGGATACGCAGCCACGTATTTCCCAGTCTTTGGAACGCGCAGAGCAGTTTTTGCTATTAGCGGGGTCGCTGGGTGTGGGGCTGGCGGGAATAGCCATCGCCCTTGCTGCGCGACGATACAGTGAACGCCATTACGATTATGTGGCAATGATGAAATCACTGGGTGCAACCAGCGCTAAAGTCTTGACTATCTACATTACCAATTTATTTGTATTAGGTGTTGTGGCCTTGTTTTTAGGTTGTGCCATGGGCTGGCTTATTCAGGAAATTTTTATTGGGGTGTTACAGGAATATTTGGCAGTTGCCGTTATTCCGGGCATTACCATTAAGCCTTTTGTGATTGGTTCGGTGACGGCTTTAGTGTGCTTATTGGCTTTTGCGGTGCCGCCGCTGGTAAGTTTACAAGGTATTTCGCCGTTAAGAGTACTGCGCCGCGACTTGGCTCATAACAGTTTGAGCAATACAGTCAGTTATATTATTGGTGTCATCGGTATTGCACTGCTGATGTTTTGGTATAGCGGTAATATCAAACTAACGGTAGCAGTATTGGGTGGTGTATTGCTGACCTTTTTGATTGTCGGTTTTTTCGCCTGGTATTTACTTCGCGGTACTACCAAAGTGGGAATGCAGGCGGGCAGTAGTTGGCGCCTGGCATTGGCGTCGATGCGCCGTCGAGGGTTGCAGAACGCAGCACAAGTGGTGATCTTTTCATTGGCGATTATGTTGCTGCTGATGTTGGGTTTGGTGCGGACCTCGTTAATTGAAGAGTGGCAGGTACAGTTGCCGGAAGGCACGCCTAACCATTTTCTGATCAATGTTGCCACTGACGAAGTTGACGCTTTAGCGCAATTGTTACAAGGGGAGTCTTTGGTTAGCGAGCCAATTTATCCGATGGTTCGGGGTAGAGTCATTAAAGTTAACGAGATTGATGTTAGTGAACAGATCGCGAATACGGATCCGAGTTTGGCTAACAGTATGGATAGAGAAATGAATTTGACTTGGTCTGATCAATTGCCCAGTGACAACGTTTTGTTGCAGGGACAGTGGTGGGGGCCAGGCAGTCAGGAGTCGCAAGTATCGATTGAGTCGCGGCTGGCTACTCGCTTGCAAGTCAGCTTGGGAGATCAGTTAACGTTTATGATTGGTTCGCAAACATTGGTAGTGACCATTAGCAGTATTCGTGCGCTGGATTGGGATACGATGAAACCCAATTTTTATATGGTATTTCCGTCGGGTTTGTTGGAGCAATACCCCGCGACGTATATGACAAGTTTTTATTTGCCTGAAGAGCAAAAGCGATTTTTAAATGAGTTTTTACGTCGATTTCCGACGATTAGTGTTATTGAGATGGATTCGGTGATTAAACAAATACGCACGATTATCAAACAGGTTAGTAGCGCCATTGAATTGGTGTTGGGCTTGATTGTAGTGAGTGGTTTATTGGTATTAATCGCGAGTGTGCAAGCGAGTCTGGATAGTCGCTTTCAGGAAAGTGCTATTTTACGAACACTGGGTGCCAAGCGCGGTTTGGTGTTAGGTAGTTTGGCCATTGAGTTTGCTGTGCTCGGTATGTTGGCTGGAATACTGGCTTCGTTTTCAGCAGAACTCTCCGTTTATGCCTTGCAAAAATTTGTATTGCGGATGGATTATATTGCCCATCCGTGGGTATGGTTGATTGGGCCAGTCATCGGAGCCATTTTGATTGGCTTGGCTGGTATGGTAACGTGCCGTAAAGTGGTCAACACGCCACCGATTCAAGTATTACGAGAATTATAAAAGCGGTATTGATTTTCAAAATAAAAGGATCTAATTCATATGTCACGCAATTCCTGGCTGTTCAGTGCCTGCAGTGTTATTTTTTGTTTGTTATTGATTTTGGTTTTATTGCCAGCAGATAGTCAGGATTTACCCCGAGTAAAACCAAAGGCATCTTATTCTGACCCGGAACTGCCTGACTTTGCTGTTTATCAATCGGTAAAAGAGAAAAAAACCGCGTTCTTTAATTTCGTGTTGCAGTTTGTGCGAGAAGAAAACCGTCGTATCGCGAAACTTCGAGAGGCGTTGCTTCGCTTGCAACAAAACAGTGAACAATTAACTCAAAAAGAGCGTATTTGGCTTAAGTCACTTGCCGAGTACTATCGGGTAAAAGTGGAAGCTAAAGCCATGACCAGGGTGATTGCTGAATTGACCCTTAGGGTCGATCAGATACCACCTTCATTGGCGCTGGCGCAAGCCGCAAATGAATCGGCTTGGGGTACCTCACGTTTTGCCATAGAGGGTAATAATCTTTTTGGTCAGTGGTGTTTTTCGAAAGGTTGTGGCCTTATTCCCGATGGCCGGATAAGCGGGGCTATGCATGAGGTGGCTAGTTTCGATAGTCCCAAGCAATCAGTTGAATCCTATATTAGAAATATCAATGCAGGTCGTGCCTATAAGGATTTACGGAGTATCAGAGCACAGTTAAGACAGGAGCAGCAGCCTATTTCGGGCTATGAATTAGCCGCCGGTTTAATGAGCTACTCCGAGCGTGGTGAAGACTATATTAAAGAGGTGCGGCGGATGATGAGAATAAATAAATTATCCAGGTTTGATATCGCTGAAGAGTTACCACCGCAAGGTGAAATGGAAAGTGCGCTGGTTTATTCAGCCGGCCACTGATCGTCTTCGCCCAACCGGAGCCAGGGATGGGAATACCAGTAATAGCGTGCTGGTTGATTGTTACTATTAAACAGAGCGGTGCAGTTATAGCGGGAACGCCCTACCGGTATATCCTTATTCGGGGTGATGCTGACGCGATTATTATTCATCCATTCAAGCTTAATAGGCCCTTGATTACTGGCAAAGCATTGCAACGCATCTTTGCGGGTAAAACTATCAGCCAATGTCAGTTGTAATTTCGGTTGGCGTTGGGTATTGCTGAGGAGATAGTCTTCACCAGTTGTCGCAATGACTGGCAGAGCTAATGTGTGTGCCTTTAAAGCAAAATCTTCCAGATCAGTATAGTGTCCCGAGAATGGAAAACGCGGTAGGTTCAGTGGGTCAGAGTGTTCGCCGACGGCGCCCGACTGCTGGCCGAAACCAATATACCCTAATGTTTTTACTAGTTGCCGCAGTGCCTGGTTATTTTCACCATAGGGGTATGCAAATAGAAAGTTCTCGGTACCGATCTCTTGTTTAATTCGCTTCTGTGCTTTTGTTATGTCATTGCTGACTCTTTGCTGCCACTGCGCGTCACTTTCATTGTCCTGGCGTTTTAGTAGGTGGCCGTGAGTGGCGCTGTGATTGCTAATGGTGGCACCATTAGCGGCCATTTCTCGTAGTTGTTGCCAGCTGGTTTGATGGTTGTAGGCGCTGTCAATGGAGTCGGTACTAGCAAAAATAGTAAAAGGCCAATTGTAACTTTTTAATAACGGGTAGGCGGTGTCGTAGACTGACTGGTAGCTGTCGTCAAAAGTGATCGCGATAACTTTGTCGGGTATGGCGATGTTTTTTTGTAATGCTGCAACGATATCTGCAAGTGGCCACACCTTAAAGCCCTGCGCTTTTAAATAGGCCAGCTGTTGTTTGAAGTGTTCAGGTTTTATGCTGGTGATAGCCGGGGTGTCTTCGGCAACATGGTGGTACAGCAAAACAACTGCATGACTGGGAGGCAGCTGAGTGTTGGCTTGGCTATGGATGGCGGCTAAGCAGATAAAAAGCGCTAGGCTGATAACTATCTTTTTTACTATCACTTTAATTAACTCGCATTTCCCGTCGCCGCTGGTGACGCTGCACTGCGGCTAAATACTGCTGCAGTTTCACCCGTTGTTGCGGGTTGTGGATAGTGAGCTTTCCTCCTGCCAGAATATGTGGGGTTGGTGTGCGGATGTGGTAGCTATTGCGTAAGTCCAGATCGCAATCGACATCGAAGCCACTGGGTAAGCGTATTATGCAGTTGGTGAAATGTTGGTTGGTTTTTAGAATGCCTTCTGCTTGCTGGCTTATGCTGAGCTTCAATCCCTCTGCCGAGAGATTGATGATGTGGACGTCTGGTATTGGTTCATTGTCATGGTAGATATCGAGCTCGAGCCCCTGTTCGCTTTCAACATAAATACGGTAAGCGCCACGGCTGTGGTTACGGCCAATTTCGGTTGGCAGTTCCAAGCGCCAACTGGGGCTACCATCGTGAAATTCCCGTGCCAGAATCCGGGTATAAAAATTGACAAGTTTGGTGCGGGATTGGCTGAAAATTTCGATGGTGTCACCGGCTTCGAGCTGGTCCAGATTTTCTGGAGGGTACAAGTCATCAATAATCAGCTCACCATTTTCAATATCAATAGTGACTATAAGGCTTTGATAAGTCTGGTCGGTTTTGGTTATGTTGACGTTAATCCAGTCGTGGTCAATGCGTAGCTGTTCCAGCTGCGCATAGCGGTCATCGGTTTCGCTTTTATCGGCGTCGTTATCGCTGAAGACACGATGGATTAATGATTTTAAAAATGACATAGCGCTAAGGGCTTAATTCTCTTGGCTTGGTTTTTTTGTCGGTGAATGCTTATAGCCAGTTTGTAGTTTCGATTGCCCATAGTATTTAATCGGCAACAAGGCTGCAATCTGTAATATGATGCGATTAAATAATTCGTGAAAATACGTGTGATTAGTAGTCAATACCATTCAGTGATACATATAAAGGAGTGACCATGACAGATACGCAGTCAGACATTGTAATGAATAGGGGCGCCAATGCGAATTTTGGCCCGGAAAGTTTCGCTTCGTTTGAGGAGGAGCGTTTGCATCGCAAACAGCGATTGACCGCCGCTTTTCGCTTGTTTGGTAAATTCGGTTTTGATGAGGGTTTGGCGGGGCATATCACTGTAAGAGATCCAGAGCATACTGATCATTTTTGGGTTAACCCGATGGGCGTTTCATTTAAGCAACTAAAAATGTCACAGTTGCTAAAAGTGAATCATGCTGGCGAGGTCGTTGAAGGGCAGGGTTTATTAAATGGCGCTGCATTTACCATTCATTCAAAAATACATGCAGCGAGACCCGATGTGAATGCAGCAGCCCATGCGCATTCCATTTATGGCAAGAGCTGGTCAAGTCTAGGGCGGTTGCTAGACCCTATTACACAGGATTCCTGTGCATTTTATCAGGACCATGTGGTGTTTGAGGATTTTACCGGGGTAGTGCTGGACTTGGGAGAGGGGGAGCGTATCGCTGCTGGTTTGGGTGATAACAAAGCCTGTATTTTGCAAAATCATGGGTTGTTAACAGCTGCAGATACTATCGAAGCAGCCGCTTGGTGGTTTATCACTATGGAGCGCAGTTGTCAGGCACAGTTATTGGCAGAGGCCGCTGGCACACCGAAATTAATTAATGCTGAAAGTGCGAAGCAAACTTACGATGTATTGGGAGGTAGCTTGGCCGGCTGGTTTAGTTTTCAGCCGCTTTATAGTGTGATTACTGCTGAACAACCCGATATGTTTGATTAGTCTTGAGTTTTATTGATGTCGGTTAATCACAATTTATACAGCGTTTTTGAGCAGCATTTTCCAGCGGATCGTAGTCGGCCATTTATTATCGCTGTCGATGGTAAGGCAGTAAGTTATGCTGCTATGGAGGCCAGCTCTGCGCAGTTGGCGAATAGCTTGGTGGCGTTAGGTTTGCAGCCGGGTCAGCGAGTTGCGGTGCAGTTGCAAAAATCAGCTGCGGCGTTGATGTTGTATTTGGCTTGTGTGCGAGCTGGCTTGGTCTACCTGCCGCTTAATACGGGTTATACCGCAACGGAGTTAGCGTATTTTTTTGAAGATGCCAGTCCCAGCCTTATCGTTGGTGATTTACCCTTAGTTCGCGATACATCAACGCAAAGCTTATTACAACAATTAGCTGGACAGTATCAATCCCGTTATGAATCCCTGGCTATTGATGGCAATGGCAGCTTGCAGCAGCGAGCCGCCGCTGAGCCGGATTGTTTTTCAACAGTGTTAAGTCGGGCTGATGATCTGGCCGCAATATTATACACATCGGGTACCACCGGTCGCCCCAAGGGGGCGATGCTAAGTCATCACAATTTAACCAGTAACGCACTGACGCTAAAGGATTGTTGGGGATGGACGAGCCGGGATGTATTGCTTCATGCCCTGCCGATATTTCATGTGCATGGTTTGTTTGTTGCCTGTCATTGTGTACTGGCGGCGGGTGCGGCAATGATTATGTTGCCAAAGTTTGATGTCGGTAAGGTGATTGAGCAGTTACCGCAAGCAACCGTGTTGATGGGCGTTCCTACTTTTTACACGCGCTTAGTGGATAGCCCTGCCTTTAGTGCGGAGTTGTGTAAGGATATGCGCTTATTTATTTCTGGTTCGGCGCCGTTGCTCGCACAAACCCACGCGCAGTTTGAGCAGTGTAGCGGCCATCGTATTCTAGAGCGCTATGGTATGTCAGAGACCGGCATGTTGATTTCCAATCCTTTAATTGGTGAGCGTCGCGCTGGCACGGTTGGATTGCCATTACCAGGTGTTGAGGTAAGAGTTGTCGATGACATTAATACGCCGATGCCAGTGGGGAGGTGGGTTCAATTCAGGTGAAAGGCGCTAATGTGTTTCAAGGGTATTGGCAGCTGCCGCAGAAAACCGCCGAGGAATTTACCGGCGATGGATTTTTTGTCACTGGCGATCAGGGTGTCATTAGTGAGGATGGTTATATTGCCATTGTTGGTCGCGCCAAAGATATGGTGATCAGTGGTGGTTACAATGTTTACCCTAAAGAAGTGGAGTTGGTATTGGATCAGCTGCCGGGTGTTATTGAATCTGCGGTAATTGGTGTGTCTGATAGTGACTTGGGTGAAGCCGTAGTCGCAGTGGTTGTTGCTGACGGTGACATTGATGAGCTGCAAATGATTGCTCAGGCTAAGCAGCAATTGGCAACTTATAAAGTACCTAAAAAAATTTATCAGCTTGCTGAGCTGCCTAGAAACACGATGGGTAAAGTACAAAAAAATATTTTGCGGCAACAGTATTCCGTTTAGTTTATTCTGTGTGAGGGGGCTTAGGCGACCGCTTGATCGCACTTATTTAAACGTTGTGCAGTAATCACTTCAGCAATATCTTCTGGTGTTTTCAGCCGTTTGATCTGTTCGAATAATACCGCGGCCATTGGATAGTGTTGCCGCAAATAACCCAGCCATTGTTTAACGCGATTACCGACATATTTAGGTTCGTATTCTTGTTCGGTCACTACGCAAAATTGTTGCAGCAGTACCAGCACGTCTGACCAGAGCATGCTTGCAGTGGTTTGTTGGCGCTGTTCACCACTGATTTGTCGTGCCAAATCCGGACGAGCTAATAATCCACGGCCTAACATGATGTCGTCACAGCCGCTTTGCTGTAGGCAGTTTTGCGCATCCTGTGGCGTCCATATTTCTCCATTTGCAATAATGGGTATCGGGCTATTCGTCTGGATATCGGCAATGGCGTCCCAATAGGCAGGGGGCTTATAGCCATCAGCTTTGGTGCGGGCATGGATGGTTAACTCATTGCTGCCGGCGGCAAAGATGGCTTGGGTGATGTCTGTTAACAGTGAGCGGTCTTCAAAGCCAAGGCGGATTTTTGCAGTAACGGGAATGTTATCAGGCACTGCAATGCGTACCGCGCTGACGATATCGAACAACCGTTGTGGTTCTTTTAGCAGTACCGAGCCGCCATCGCTGCGATTGACCTGTTTGGCGGGACAGCCGAAATTTATATCGATACCTGGAGCACCCAGTGCGGCAGCCTGCCGGGCATTGCTAGCCATAGCCTGGGGTTTTCCGCCGAGTAACTGGATATAAACCGGGGTGCCACTTGTTGTTCGTCCGCCATTGATTAGTTCCGGACAGTAGCGATAAAACACCCGCGGTGGCAGTTTGTGATCGGTGATGCGAACAAACTCGGTGATGCAGCGATCGATGCCGCCCACTCGGGTTAGCATGTCGCGCATGGTGTGATCAACGACCCCTTCCATCGGGGCTAAAAAAATTCGCATGGTTTGCTCATCGGTTTTTGCTGGCGGCATTATACCCGTGTCGTCAATGGCGGGAAGGTCGCTGCTGCCGATAAGTAAAAAAATTACAGAACTCCAAGCTGCTATGCAAGACTTTTGCTGTAGAAACAATAGTTGCTATGCGATTATTTTAGTCGTATGCGGGTGGCTGAATGTGTGTATAAACCCCTGAAAACAAAGGCTTTGTAGTTTTTTTACTTTTGCATAAGTGGGCCTTTTATTATTGCCTAAACGGTTCTTTACCTGTAAATTGACCCTCACTTTTATACTGTCGCCACCATCTACTTGGGCGCGGTTTGCTAGCACGTTGTTAGACGAGATCATCCAGTCAGACTTAATCAGTTCCGCAGGGGAGAAAACATGCAAAGTACTTTGATGCAGCAAGGTGTAGAGCTGATGCTGTTTGGCATGGGTACTGTTTTTGTATTTCTAGCCTTGCTGGTCGTGCTGACTGGCGTTATGTCCACGGTATTGCAGCGGTTCGTCAAGCCGGAGCCTGTTGTTGCGCAGCGGCCATCGGCTCAGGCTGGTAAGCAAAATAATGATCAGCTGGTGGCGGTAATTAGTGCTGCTATTCATCAGCACCGTTCAAAAGATAACAAATAATTCAGTACCGATTACATTTTTTAGATTTATCTATCCATTCCCACATATAGGTTTTGATCATGAGTGACAGCACTACAGCCACTAATTCTGATTCTGGTAAAAAACGTCCGCTAGGTATCACTGATGTGGTGCTGCGGGATGCGCACCAATCGTTGTTTGCTACTCGTATGCGTTTGGATGATATGTTGCCCATTGCAGAAAAGTTGGATCAAGTTGGTTTTTGGTCGTTGGAGTCCTGGGGCGGTGCGACTTTTGATGCGTGTATCCGTTATCTGGGTGAAGATCCTTGGGAACGCATTCGTGAATTAAAAAAGGCGATGCCTAATACGCCGCAGCAGATGTTATTCCGCGGCCAGAATATTTTGGGTTACCGCCACTATGCGGATGATGTAGTGGAGCGTTTTGTTGAGCGTGCAGCGGTCAATGGCGTCGATGTGTTTCGGGTATTTGATGCAATGAATGATCCGCGCAACCTGGAAACGGCGATTAAAGCAGTACGCAAAGTGGGTAAACATGCACAGGGTACGATTTCCTATACCTTAAGCCCGGTGCATAACATCGAGCTATGGGTACAATTGTCCAAGCAGATTGAAGCGATGGGAGCCGACTCTATAGCAATCAAGGATATGGCGGGTTTGTTAAAGCCTTATGTTGCCTTTGAATTGGTCAGCCGCTTGAAAAAGGAATTATCAATTCCTGTGCACATGCAGTGTCACGCGACAACTGGTCTTTCAACCGCCACGGCATTAAAAGCTATTGAGGCGGGCATTGATAATGTAGACACTTCGATTTCTTCAATGAGTATGACCTATGGTCATTCGCCCACTGAGTCGGTAGTGGCCATGCTGGAGGGCACAGATCGTGACACCGGTTTGGATATTAATTTGTTGGAAGAAATTGCCGCGTATTTCCGTGAAGTGCGGAAAAAATACGCCAAATTTGAAGGCGCATTGCGCGGTGTGGACTCGCGTATTTTGGTAGCGCAGGTACCGGGTGGCATGTTGACCAATATGGAAAGCCAGCTGAAAGACCAGGGGGCTGCTGACAAACTGGATGCGGTTTTAGCAGAAATCCCTAAAGTGCGTGAAGATTTAGGTTTTATTCCGTTGGTGACACCGACTTCGCAAATCGTTGGTACTCAAGCAGTAATGAATGTCATCTTTGGCGAGCGTTATAAGTCTATTTCAAAAGAAACAGCGGGTGTACTGAAAGGCGAGTATGGCGCGACGCCGGCACCGGTTTAACACTGAGTTACAGCAACGGGTGTTGGATGGTGCAGAAGTGATTACCTGCCGCCCAGCTGACTTGTTGACACCGGAAGTTGAACGATTAACCACAGAATTAAAGCGGGTCGCAGCGACAAAATCACTTTGGCGGCGGGTGAGAATGAAATTGATGATGTGCTGACTTACGCGTTGTTTCCTGAAATAGGTTTGAAGTTTTTACAAAACCGCAATAACCCTGAAGCCTTTGAGCCGGTACCAACAGGTGCCGAAGTGGTTGCCGCACCTGCGCCGGCTGCTGCGATCCATCGGTCTATACCGTATCGGTCTCCGGTCAGAGTTACGTTGTGCAAGTGGCTGAGGGTGGTGATATTTCCAACATCACTCCCGTTGCTGCTACAGCGTCTGCCCCGGCAGCAGCGCCTGCGGATGGTGCTGGCAAACCGATGATCGCGCCCTTGGCGGCAATATATTTAAGGTCAATGTCGCTGCCGGTGACTCGGTGCAGCAAGGCGATGTGATTATTATTTTAGAGGCCATGAAAATGGAAACGGAAGTTCGCGCGGCCCAGACGGGCGTGGTGGGCGCAATCAGTGTCAAAGAGGGGGACTCTGTCTCTGTCGGCGATATCTTATTAACCATCGCCTAAGCGGGAACTTGTAATGGATAGTTATTGTCGCTTTGGTATGACACCGGAATTTACCAGATAGTCCCCGGTCAGTTTGTGATGGTGGTGGTTGGGTTGCTGTTGCTTTATCTGGCGATCAACCGCAAGTTTGAGCCGTTGCTATTAGTTCCCATTGGTTTTGGCGGCATTCTGGCCAATATTCCGGGCGCGGGAATGGCTTTTTCAGCAGTGGAAAACGCCATCAATTCTGGTGATCCGGAAGTCTTGGCGGAGATCGCCAAAAGCCTGGGTGTTGCCAGCTGGGAGGCCGGCAAAGAGCTTTACCATGCTTATGAAACGTCAGCGGGTGCAGCCCATGTGGCGGCGGTGCAGGTTGCCGGTGACCATGGCTTTGGTAACGGCATGCTCTACAACTTTTATACCGTGGCGATTGCCAGCGGCGTTGCACCCCTCGTTATTTTTATGGGGCGTAGGGGCGATGACGGATTTTGGTCCTTTGCTGGCTAACCCTAAAACCCTATTTTTGGGAGCTGCTGCCCAGTTTGGTATTTTTGCGACTGTGCTTGGGGCGGTTGGCTTAACGTCAATAGGCTGGATGGATTTTAGTCTCGCGGATGCCGCGGCGATTGGTATTATCGGGTGGTGCTGACGGCCCTACGGCTATCTATGTGGCAAGTTTGTTAGCCCCGGATTTGTTAGGTGCAATTGCAGTGGCGGCCTATTCCTATATGGCGTTGGTGCCTTTTGATCCAGCCACCGATAATGAAAGCGTTGACCACCGAAGCCGAGCGCAAAATCGTGATGGTGCAGCTGCGACCGTCTCCAAAGTTGAAAAAATCTGTTTCCCATTAGTCTTGTTAATATTGGTGGCCTTGTTGTTGCCTTCAGCAGCACCCTTATTGGGAATGTTTTGTCTCGGAAATCTGATGCGTGAATGTGGTGTGGTTGATCGTTTAAGTGACACTGCGCAAAACGCATTAATTAATATCACCACTATTTTTCTCGGCTTGTCAGTGGGCTCCAAACTGAGTGCGGACAAGTTTTTGGATTTAAATACGCTGGGGATTTTATTACTGGGCGTGGTGGCGTTTTGTATTGGCACCGCCACCGGTGTGCTGATGGCTAAATTGATGAATCGGCTCTCATCCAGCCCGATTAATCCATTAATCGGTTCGGCGGGGGTGTCAGCGGTGCCGATGGCTGCGAGAGTGTCTAATAAAGTTGGTTTGGATGCAGATCCGCAAAATTTTCTGCTGATGCACGCAATGGGCCCCAATGTAGCGGGTGTTATCGGCTCTGCGGTAGCTGCCGGGGTGATGATTAGTCTGGTTGGAGGCTAGTGCTTGGAGTGTCTGGGATTTTCACGGTTGATAATTATACTAGTGGCCTGAAAGTCTTCTGTTAAGCTGCGATTATGTTGACGTCGGTCAGTAAACTGGCGTCGACGCTTATGGCTCAAGTCCAGTCTTGGGTTTCGGCGTTTTTCGCAGCCTTCTCTACGATCCTGGCCAGTGCGGCGATTAATGAAAAATCGATGTGTCATATTACTGTTATCTTGTTGATTTAAGATGGTTTGTTGTTATTTATAGCCGGTATTGCTTGTTGCTAGTGCTTAGAAAGTGAGCAGCAGGGTTCTTAATACTAGGCGATGTTTTGCTGATTTCCAGTAAGGTGTGAATTTGCCGCATTTTGGTATGGCTTGCAGGGTTCCACTCCCTTGGTATGGCCCATATAATGGTGCCCTAATTATAATGATAGAGGTGGTGGTTTGACCGCAGAGCATGTGACGGCGCGATTAACGTCGATGGCGCAGCAATTGGCAGGCACTGCCGCAGCCTTGCCAAGCAAGCAGATCCATAATGCTTTTTGCGCGGTTATTGGTATCTGGTTGCTAGTGGTTCTGGTCCAGCTAGCCACAGTACTTATCAGTTCCCCGGCCAATGAGGTATCGGTAGTTCCCGATAGTGGAAGTGTGGTCGTAGCACCCGTCGAAAAGAGTGTCGATGTTGCCAAACTGCAGGCGCTGGACTTGTTTGGTCAGGTGGGCAGTCTGATAGAGCCAGTAGTCAATTCCATGCCCAGTGACGAAGTTGAAATTGATGCGGCGGTGACCAAATTAAATTTAACTCTTGAGGGTATTGTGCATACCCCAGATGCAACCGGCTCGGTGGCAGTAATTGTCTATCAAGGTAAGCAGGATCAATATGCGGTGGGCGACAAGCTGCCAGTAGGTAATAAAGTGGTGCTGGCAAAAGTGCTATTGGATCATGTGATTCTCGATAATGTTGGCAGCTATGAGTCGCTCTGGTTGTACGCAGAAGAAAAATCTAATGGAAAGTCGACACCCAGTGTGGTCACTAGAATCAATAAAAGGCCGGGGGTTACCGACAAACGTAATGATACCAAAGCCACTGATCTAGCAGCTGATTATCGGGATCGCTTGTATAAGAACCCGAGTTCGCTGGCTGAAGTGTTAAGGATTTCTCCGGCGCAAAGAGACGGCCAAATGGTAGGTTATCGGGTTAGCCCCGGTCGTGATCGGCAACAGTTTTCCCGCTTGGGTTTTAAAACTAATGATATCGTGACATCGATCAATGGTATTGAGTTGAATGAGCCGTCGAAGGCGCTGGAAATTTATAAGTTAATGCGCACCGCAACGCAGGCATCTTTTGTTGTTGATCGTAATGGCGCCTCAGTTGAAGTGTTAGTGGCATTGGAAGAATAAGGTGTTGATTGCTGGCACGGTGTGGTCAGTATCAACATAAAATATAAGTACAGTATTTTGATCCCGTTGGTTCGGGGTTTATTATTTAATTGGGTATGGAGTTTATGGTTTTATTCAAGCAGTGGGTGGCGAATAGTCGTGTGCTCGCATTAGGCTTAGTTTTGGGTTTAGGTGTTTGCTTAACGGTTAATGCGCAGCCTGACAGTGATGATGGGCAAACCTGGACTGTTAATTTTAAAGAGACAGATATTCATGAGCTAATTCGCTTTGTTGCCAAAGCTACTCAGAAAACCATCATCATCGATTCGCAGGTTAAAGGTAAAGTGCAGGTTATTTCTGCTAAGCCGGTGAATAGCAAACAACTCTATGATTTGTTTTTATCAATTCTGGAAATACAGGGGTTTGCCGCTGTAGAGTCAGGTGAGGTGGTGCGTGTTATTCCAATGAAAGACGCACGAACCGCTCCGGTGCAAGTGGTTACGAATGATGTTGCGGCGAACAGCGAAATTATCACCCAGGTGATTCAGTTAGAGAATATTTCTGCAGCAAAATTAATTCCTGTGTTGCGACCATTGGCTCCGCAGCAAGCACACATGGCGGCTTATGCGCCCAGCAACGCCATTATTATTTCCGATACCGCAGCCAATATTGCCCGTATCAAACAAGTCATTAACAGTATCGATTTATCGGCTATTCAAAAAACCGATGTAGTCACCCTTGAGCATGCGGCGGCGGAAGAAGTGGTTCGCATGTTAGAGCAGCTGGCAAAAGATAGTGGTGGTAAAGCTCAGGCGGAGACCAAAAAACTAGTGTTGGTCGCGGATAAGCGGACTAATAGTGTGTTAGTGACCGGTGATGAATTAGAGCGGCAGCGAGTAAAAACGCTGATTGATTATCTGGATACTCCTCTTGCACAAAGTGGCAACGTCAAAGTCGTTTATTTGGAGTACGCCGAAGCCAAAGATTTATCTGAGGTGTTAAGTAAGGTGGTGCAGAATATCGAGCAGATGAATTCTCAGGATAAATCTGCCAATGCGGCTAAAAAGCATACGTCGACCATTGAGGCAGACGAGGGTACCAATTCCTTAATTATCACCGCTGAAGCCGACACCATGCAGTCGCTATTGTCGGTGGTTCAGCGTTTGGATATTCGTCGGGCGCAGGTGCTGGTTGAAGCGATTATTGTTGAAATGACAGATGATAATGGCCGTGATTTGGGTATTGAGTGGTTATTTATTAACGATAGCGGTGCATATGGTGGCTCTAATAATTCTGGGCTGGGTGGTGCTATCGCGGCTGCCGGTTTTGAAACCGATGATAATGGTGACCCTGTAGATACACGCGCTAGTATTGCTGGTGTGGTTGGTAGCGCCACAGGGCAAGTGTTAGGAATAGGGCGGTTAGCCGATGACCTAAGTTTTAATGTGGTTATTAACGCATTACAACAAAATACCGAAGCAAATATTTTATCCACGCCGTCATTAATGACGCTGGATAACGAGGAAGCCTCTATTGTCGTGGGTCAAAGTATTCCCTTTGTTACTGGCTCTTATACCGCTACGGGTACTAGCTCATCTAACCCGGATAATCCGTTTCAAACGGTAGAGCGTGAAAATGTCGGTATCACTCTCAAAGTAACGCCGCAAATTAATGAGGGTGATTCGCTGATATTGGCTATTTCACAAGAAGTTTCCAATGTGGTGGGGACCAGTGCCGTATTAAATAGCAATCCCATTACCAGTGAACGAAAAATTGATACCAAAATACTGGCAGATAACGGTCAAACTATTGTGCTGGGTGGTTTGATCGAGGATAACATCAGCGAGAGGGTGCAAAAAGTGCCTGTGTTAGGTGATATCCCGATCATTGGTTCTTTGTTCAGAAGTACCTCTACTACCCATGGGAAAAAACATTTACTCATTTTTCTTCGCCCAACTATCGTCCGCGATAAAAAACAAATGGATGATGTGACTGCGGGAAAATACCGATTGATTCGAGAAAAGCAGCTTGAAGAAATTGACGAGGGCGTGGATTTACTTGACGATAAAAACTTGCCTTTGTTACCCGAGTGGCAGCAGCAATTAGAAGCATTAGAGGTGATCAGAGAGGACGCTGCTCCCAATGCCGTTGAAGTGAATGTCAAAGATTCTAACAGTAGCTTGTGAGCTGAATAATGAGCGAAAGTACTGACAAAGCTATGGTGGAATTGGAAGCTGATCTGGCCCCGCCGCTAGACGTTAACCTTGATGCTATTGGTGAAGATGAGATAGGTGATGGCCCGCTAAAAAGGTTGCCGTTTACTTTCGCCCAGACTCACGGTGTGTTGCTGGAATACGAGCAGGATCAGCCGAAAATTTACTACCGTAGTGGTTTGCGCGTAGCCACACTGATTGAGTTGCGTCGGGTGCTCGATGTCGCGCTAACGACTGAAGAAATCAGTGACAAACTATTTCAGACGCGCTTAACCAAGGTCTACCAAAAAGATAATAATGAAGCGATACAAGTCGCAGAAGATATGGGTTCCGACTTTGATTTAAGTCGCCTGGCCGATGATATTCCCGATACTGCCGACTTGATGGATGCGGAGGATGACGCGCCGGTCATTCGTTTAATTAACGCAGTGTTGTCACAGGCCGTAAGAGAGCAGGCCTCGGATATTCATGTAGAAACCTTTGAAGATCGCCTGACTGTACGTTTTCGTATTGATGGTGTGTTAACTGAAGTGCTATCCCCCAAACGCTTGTTAGCACCGTTGCTGGTTTCGCGGTTAAAGGTGATGGCCAAGCTTGATATCGCCGAGAAAAGAGTGCCGCAGGATGGTCGTATCTCCATTCGATTGGCGGGGCATGCGGTGGATATCCGGGTATCCACTATTCCTTCTGCCCATGGCGAGCGCGTGGTACTGCGTTTGTTAGATAAACAAGCCGGGCAATTAGAGTTGCGCCAGCTGAAAATGAATGAGCAGGCCAATACCGCGTATAAAAAAGCGCTGTCTACTCCTCATGGGATTATTCTGGTGACCGGGCCAACGGGTTCCGGTAAAACAACCACGCTCTATGCCGGTCTTACAGAAATAAACGAGACCAGCAGAAATATATTAACCATTGAAGATCCGGTGGAATATTTATTACCCGGCATTGGTCAAACCCAGGTTAATGCCAAAGTAGAGATGACGTTTGCCCGTGGTTTGCGTGCTATTTTACGCCAGGATCCCGATGTGGTGATGGTGGGTGAAATCCGCGATACAGAAACCGCAGAAATTGCAGTACAGGCCAGTTTGACTGGTCACTTGGTACTTTCCACTTTGCACACCAATACCGCCGTCGGTGCTATTACCCGGTTGCAGGATATGGGTGTCGAGCCGTTTTTATTATCATCAAGCTTGATTGCGGTGATGGCGCAACGGTTGGTGCGGGTGCTGTGTCCACAGTGTAAAGAGAATCATGTTGCCAGTGAGGCTGAACGTTTATTGTTAGCGATTACTGATGACGCCAGTGAAGTGACTATCTGTCGTGCTGGCGGTTGCGATCAGTGTAATCACACGGGCTATAAAGGTCGTACCGGTATTTATGAAATGATCATGATAGATGATGCCTTGCGTTCCATGATTCATGAAGGCGCTAGCGAACAGCAGATGCTGGAACAAGCACGTAAAAAGTCCGGGGGCATTTTGGATGATGGTCGTCGTCGGGTGTTGGCAGGGGAGACCACAGTCGAAGAAGTGCTGCGGGTTACCGCAGCCTGATGCTGGAGTGTTAAACGATGTCAGCATTTAGTTACAAAGCACTCGATGCCAAGGGCAAAATGGTCAAAGGCTTGCTGGAAGGTGATTCAGAGCGGCAAGTGCGAAGTCAGTTGCGTTCGCGTCAGTTGAAACCGGTTTCAGTTACTGAGTCCAATGAAAAGTCGGCAAAAGCGAACGATAAAAATACGCCTTTTTACGCTAATTGGTTTAAGCCGCGCATCAGTCAATCGGATTTAGCCCTGGTCACCCGGCAGCTGGCGACGCTAGTACAATCCAATATGCCGCTGGATGAAGCCTTAACCGCGACTGCCCAGCAGGCGCGCAAACCCCGAATAAAAAGTTTGATTTTGCAGGTGCGAGCCCGTGTGCTGGAGGGGCATAGCTTGGCTTATGGCCTCGGTGATTTTCCGCTGGTGTTTAACGAGATGTATTGCTCAATGGTAAAAGCCGGTGAGCATGCAGGCTTTTTGGGTACGGTATTGGAACAGTTGGCCGATTATACCGAGAGCAGTCAATACACCCAGCAAAAATTGAAAGGCGCGATGATTTACCCGATTATTCTCGTAGTATTGTCGGTCGGGGTGATCGGCATTTTGATGGTGTTTGTGGTGCCGGATTTGGTGGGTATGTTTAAGCATACTAACCAGAAGTTACCCGTATTGACGCAAATGGTGATCGCCACCAGTGATTTTTTTACCGAAAAATGGTGGCTGGTTATTGTCTTTATGTTTGCCTTGGTGATCAGTGCGCAGCAATTCCTGAAGAGTCCTGCGCGACGTAAAGTGTGGCATGGCTTGTTATTAAAAATGCCGTTTATTTCCGGTCTTGTGACGTCGATGGATACCGCGAGGTTTGCCTCTACGCTGAGTATTTTAACTTCCAGTGGTGTGCCTCTGTTAGACGGCTTACGTATCGCTGGGCAGGTATTAAGTAATTTACGTCTGCGCGAGGCCAGTAAGTCGGTCGCAATTTCGGTCCAGGAGGGCGGTAGCTTGCACCGGGCGCTGGAGCAGGCGGAAGTATTTCCACCAATGATGGTGCACATGGTGGCAAGCGGTGAAGCCAGTGGAGAATTAGAAACCATGCTGACCCGTTCCGCGACCAATCAGCAACGTGAGTTGGAAATGACCTTGGGGAACTTAATGGCTATTTTGGAGCCATTAATGATTGTTGTGATGGCGGTGATAGTCTGTACCATTGTGTTTGCGATATTACTGCCGATTATTGAAATGAATAATTTAATTACCTAGTTGGAAAAATAAATGAAACTGCAGCTAAACAAAATACAGGGCATCAAACAGTCGGGTTTTAGTTTGATCGAGATTATGGTGGTGTTGGTTATTATCGGACTGTTGGTGAGTATTGTTGCTCCCAATGTATTGGATCGTGCCGATGAGGCGCGGGTGCAAAAAGTACAGGCCGATTTTGCGGCGATTGCTACTTCGCTAAAAATGTATCGTTTGGATAATTATAATTACCCGACCAGTGAGCAGGGCCTGGAGGCCTTGGTGGACAAGCCAACGATTGATCCTATTCCTGGTAACTGGAAAAAGAATGGCTACCTGGAAGATCTACCGTTGGATCCCTGGGGGCGTACTTATTTATATTTAAGCCCGTCAGAATTTGGTGAGGGTGAATACGATATTTATAGCCTGGGTGCTGATGGAGTCACTGGTGGTGAAGATCAAAACGCGGATATTGGCAGCTGGATGAAAGCTGGAGAAAAAGAGTAATTAGTGCGTAACCAGCTCGTGTTATCAAAGCAAACTTTTCGCGGTAAGCGCCGCGGCTTTAGTTTGGTCGAGTTGTTAGTAGTGCTGTTGATTATCGGTTTAGGATTTAGTTTGGTTAGCGTTAATGTTGGCAGCAGTGATGGCCAGCAGTTACAGGTTGAAGCCAGACAATTTGCTAACAATACCAGCTTGATCGCCGAAGAGGCGGTGCTTAGTAACCGGCAATGGGGCGTTGATATCTACCGGCAGCTTGAAGAGGGGATTGAACAGTTAGGTTATCGCTGGTTAATTCGCAATGATGATGGCGACTGGCAGTTAGCCGTGGATAGTCATCGACCGGTTGATTTTGTATTTTCCCCCTTTATTGGTTTGCGCATATCGTTGGAGGGGGCAGATCAACCTATTGAGATACCGAATAAACGTGATATTGAAACAATAAAGCCCATGCTGCAGGCCCAGCCTAAAGACGAAGAGAGGCCATCAGTCGTTGAGCAATTAGAGCAGGGCAATCAGCGTGAGCCTATTGAACCCGCGCTGTGGTTGCTGTCCAGTGGCGAAATGAGCGCCTTTTCGATGGAGCTGTATATTATCGATGACCCTGATAACAAGGTTACGGTAGTCGGTGATGAATTAGGTCGGATCGCGTTAAAGCTTCCCGGTGATAACGATGACGAGTAAGCGTTTGTTACTGACATCAATAACAGAGCGGTCGCAGCATCGCGGGCGTTTGTCGGCAAAGGGTTTTACGCTGGTAGAAGTGATGGTGGCGATGTTAATTGTAGCTGTGGCTATTTCATCGCTATTGTTTCAAATGATGAGCACCATCGATAACACCGCTTATTTGCGCGATAAAACCATTGCCCATTGGGTGGCGTTAAATCAACAGGAATTATTGTTTTTAGAGAATGAACATACCAACCGTATTCTGCGTACGGAGCGTAGTGGCAAAGAAGAGATGGCAGGAAGGGAATGGTTTTGGCGAGCCAAGCCGTTGGAAATTGTCACAGAAAATAATAATTTTCAACAAATAGAAATCACGGTAAGGGAAAAGGAAGAAGATACATCCAATGTTGTCAGCTTGCGGATAGTACTGGATCAGTACCACCGGCTGGGTGGCAACTGATGTCGCAACTTAAGTTGTTCAATGCGTCGCACGGCTTTACTTTAGTCGAAGTATTATTGGCGATGGTGATTACCTCGTTAATTGCCTTGTTGGCTTACAGTGGTTTAAGTACCTCCATTAATGCTGCCGAGGTACATGAAAAGCAAGCCCGGCAAATTGCAGAGATCCAGTTGCCGTTGACAGTGATTGAACGTGATATCAGGCATGCGGTCGCCCGTTCAATCAAGGATGAATACGGAGATACACAAGCGCCACTAAAAGGTGGGGCGTTTAATGATTATCCCTTGATACTAACTCGCAGTGGTTGGGATAATCCGCGGCAATTGCCACGCAGTGATTTGCAGCGGGTGCGTTATTATTTGCAGGGTGATGAGCTGTGGCGCGAAAGCTGGTCGGTGTTGGATCGCTTGTCGGAAGCAGATGGTCAGCAGCGGACATTATTACTGAAAAGTGTAGAGAATTTACAGCTGGCTTTTTTGGATTCCGGCTCCAGTTCATCACAAGTCAGCCCGATTGGTGGTGAGTGGGTCGACGAGTGGGATAACCCGAGTACCTTACCTCGCGCTATCGAAATTAAATTGGAGTTGGAAAATTTTGGCGAGGTGCGGCGTGTATATAGCATCCCCGCACCGTAAAGGTTCAGCGCCTCAGCGGCAACAAGGCGCCGCATTAATTTTAGCGCTGGTCATTGTGGTGATGGTGGTATTGATCGCCAGTAGTTTAAACAGTGATTTTTTAGTGACCTTTAAGCGCGTTGAAAATCAATTGCACGGCAAACAGGCCTTTGCCTATTTGCGGGGTGCTGAGGGTATCGCCAGGCAAGTATTGCAGGAGGACCATATTGCCAAGACGGGAAAAGATCATCGCAGTGAAGGTTGGTTGCAGCAACGGATTGAGTTTCCAATGGATCAAGGGGCAATTGCCGGCACCTTGTGTGATTTGCAGGGGCGGTTTAATCTGAATAATTTGCGTGGTGCTACTACCGGGTTTAGCCCGGATCAGCAAATATTTATTCGCTTGCTGCAGACCTTGGAATTAGAAAATCCGTTGGATGAATTTCAGGCCAAAGAGTTAACGCAGGCGGTGACGGACTGGATTGATCCGGATGATATTAGTATCAATAGCGGAGCTGAGAATAGCGATTATGCCGATTTAGAAGTCCCGATGCGGCCGGGCAATCAGGATTTACATCGGGTATCTGAGCTGCGCTGGGTGAAGGGTATCAATGCGGACATATTCAAGGCGTTGGCCCCCTTGGTGGTTGCACTCCCTGCCGGTGTTTCGTTAAATATTAATACTGCCGATCCACAGTTGTTGCGTGCCATTAATGTGGATGGCGATTTGCAGCCTTTATCAGAGGGCGATGCAGAAAGTATTAAGAGTGACCGTGATGGCGATGTGTCGGTAGAGTTAGCCGCGCAGCAAGCCGGTGGTTTTGATGATGTGGAAAAGTTTGTAGATGCCCATCCCGCTACCGCCTTGCCGGGTATTGACCTGGCAGTTGAAAGTAGTTTTTTTCTGTTGAAAACAGAAACCATTTTTCTGGATAGAGAAGCACGATTGTATAGTGTGCTGCATCGTAATAAAGATGGTGACATAAAAACTATTGCCAGAGCGCGGAGTGGTTTAGGTGAGTGTGAAGCGGAATAGTGATAGATACGTTGTGATTGTATTAATTGATAACAAGAGTTGGTAACCAGTGGCGTCAACATTATTAATAAAACCGTGTGGCATCGATAATTATGAGTGGTTGTCGATCGACCAAAAGCAAACGATAGTAGGCGATCCGCTGGCGGAGTTGCAGGTGGGTGATGGTGAGCGTTTGGCGCAAGCCTGTGCCGCGAATTCGGATGCTGTATTTTTAGTGGCTGCGGAAGCGGTTAGTATTAAAGAAGTCGCTTTTGACGAGCACGAGCGCAAACTGTTAAGACAAACTATTCCCTATACCTTGGAAGAAGATTGCCTGGAGGATGTTGATAATGTGCATTTTGCTCTGGGTAAAGTGGGTGAGTCCACGGTACCGTTGGCATTGGTTTCACGCCGCATTATAGAAGAGTCATTAGCTGGGCTAGAGCGGCAAGAGATAGCTATTACCCAATTAGTGTCCGAGCTTTTTTACTTGCCAGTAGCAGATAATTCCTGGACATTGATGGTGGAGGCTGATCGCTGGCTGGTTCGCGTTGGGGCATACCACGGTTTTGCCATGGATGCTGAGACGGCAAGTTTTGCGCTGCAATTATTATTAGATGAGGCAGAAGAATTACCTCTGCAATTGACCGTGTATTGCGCTGCCGATAGAGAGCAGGCGGTGCTAAATCAACTGCCTGAAATGCTAAGGGGTATTGCCGACTTTCAGATTCAGGATTACTGGCAGATCATTGCTGATGGTGTCATGCAATCGCAACTTAAAGCGAAAGCTATAAATTTATTGCAGGGTGATTTTGCGCCCAGTTTGCCGTGGAAAAAATGGTGGATGCATTGGCGTATTGCCGGGTTTATGTTTTTGGCGGTGACGGTATTGCAGTTCGCCTCGGTGTACACCCAGAAAACCATTCTTGAATCCAGAAATGTAGAGCTGCGCGCGCAAATTGAACGCGCTTATCGATCTGCGGTACCTGTCGGCGCAGTCATGGATGCGGAAAAGCAACTGCGGCGTAAAGTAAATAGTTTGAAAGGAAGTGCTGGCACCGGTTTTGTTGGTTTATTGGCGCAAGTGGGTGAAGTAGTAGCGTCAATCGATGGCTTGAGTGTGCAAAGCCTGAATTACACAGAGAAAGATTCAGAAATACGGTTAACGATATTGGCTGCAGGGTTCAATGATGTTGAAACCGCCAGAGCTAAATTGGAAAAGCTGGGATTAAAAGCCGAACTCACTGGCAGTAACGCTGAAGGGGATAAAACTCGGGCAAGATTAAAGGTCCGTTCTTAGCCGGTAGTCTTTGGTTAGCAGTAGCAAAACAACAGAAGGTAAGCGTAATGCAACAATGGTTTAACAATCTAACGCGTCAGGAGCAATTACTGCTTTTGTGTGGAGGCGCTTCAGTAATACTTTACGTACTGTTTGTATTGATACTACAGCCTATGTCGTCATCGGTTGCACAATTGGAAGTGCAAAATCAGCGCGCAGCGGAAACACTTAACAGTGTCACTGCACTGGCTGCTGAATATGAAGCCTTAAAGCAAAAAGGCTATGCCGTTTCAAACCAAAGCCAAAATTTGACTCGACTGATCGATAACACAGTGAAGAAAAACGGTTTAGCGATGAGTCGCTTTCAGCCGTCTTCCTCGGGTGATGTGCAGGTGCGTTTTGAGAATGCAGCCTTTAACAATATCGTTGCCTGGCTTCATGAGCTCGAAAATGAACAAGGCGTGGTGATTAAAGATTTATCGGTATCCCCTGGTTCCGATTCCGGTTATGTCAATGTGTCGGTGCGTTTGCGGCAGGATGCATAAGCATGAAATGGTTTTTGGGTTTACTTATCGCTGCCGTGGTTGTAGTAGCATTAGCGGTGAGGTTGGCGCCAGCGAGTCTGCTGCCATTGGCATTAGCTGAAATTGAAACTCGTCAGTTATTACCGCCTAACAGTCCACGATTATTATTAGCCGAAACCCAGGGTACGGTTTGGCAGGGTAGTGCGCAGGCGCAACTGACTCTCGATGGCGTTACCTTTTCTTTAGGTCAATTGTCCTGGCAGTTGGATGCCTTCGCATTACTGGATCGTCTGGCTGTGCTGCAAGTCAAAGCGATAGCGGATGATCATCGGGTGTCAGCGTTGGTTGTGGCTAATGAGCAGGGTGAGGTCAGAATCAACAATCTTGAGGGGCGTTTTCCGATTAGCAAGTTAGAGCCCTGGATTCCGATGTTGGTTAAAGGCGACATTGCTTTTGTGGTAGGTCAAATCGTATTGCAGCAACAGCGATTGACATCAATTGACGGTGTTCTCAACCTTGAGTATGTAGATTGGTTGGGAGGCGATCGTGATATGCCGCTGGGTAGTTATATGGCGCAAATTTATTTGCAACAAGATAATGTACAGTTCCAGCTAAATGATTTTGCCGCGTCTTTAGGCTTGGACGGTTTGTTGTCCGTTGCCCCATCAGGTGTCTATACCTTCAAAGCTACGTTAATACCACGTCAGGGATTGGCGCCTGAAGTTATCGAGACTATTGCCTGGTTAGGAAGACGCGGAGCCAATGGTGAAGTGACTATTAATAAGCGTGGTCGGTTTTGATCGTCGCACGAAGTCCTACCACTTCAAAAAAGTGATCCAAAAAAAACATGACGCGAATTACGTAAAATTTATTTGATATATCGTTTCGTATTCATTCTTAAAATATTTCTATCAGCATGGTATTGATTTCGAGCAGTCTGTATCCCGTATCGCGAGGATGATTTGTGCTGATTGGCTGAGTTGGGACTTAATGCTGTTGATCGCGGTTATTGATTAAGCTTGAAAGACTGTCCCAGACTTTTAGCGGTTGCAATGATTGCATGCAAGCTGACATTGGCTGGTCGCTATCGTACCAACTGCAAACCTGTTTATAGCATGGGCTGCAAGGGAACTCTGTGTCGTTGGCTATGAGATGCTGTTGGTTTAGACCGGTAGCCCCAATGAGTTTGGCATCGGTTGGGCCATATAAACTTACCGCTGGAATATCTAACAGGGCCGCTAAATGGCAAAGCCCGGTATCGCAGCAAACGGCGCCTGCGGCTTTGTTTAATATTGCCGCGACTTGGGTAAGCGGTAATTTGGGTAAGCTGATGGCGTTGTCGTGGCTAGCGGCTAGCTGCTGCGCGCGCAGTAATTCCTCATCGTTTCCGCAGGGGAGCAGTACCTGATAGCCAGCACTGCTGGCTTGGTTGATGAGTGTATCCCAGTGTGAGTCTGGCCAAAGCTTGGTGCTCCAGCTGGCATTGTGTACAAAAAATAAATAGCGCTCTGGAAGCTCAAAGTCCGGCGGTAGCACTAACCGGTTTTTATCTATGCCGAAATCAGCAATGGTGTCAGGTAGGTCATAACCTATCGCTTGGGCAAAGAGTAAGCGTTGTCGGCTAATTGCATGCAGCGATTGATCTGCGCGGTGTTTGATGTGGTAAGCCCAGCTGGCCGGTTTTTCTTTGATGCTGAACTTGTCGAGACCATGGGCCTTGCCGCGTCTTAATAGGATAGTGGTAGCACTTTTAATATTGTTTTGCCCATCAATAATGACATCGTAGTCATCCTGATTTAGCTGTTGATAAAAATGCTTTAACTCACCGTTGATAATTGATTGGCGAAGATTTTTTTTCCAGCGACGGTGGGCGCTGGGGATGATCCGGTTTACTGATGGGTGCCAGCTAGCAACGTCGGCAAACGCCTCATCTATCACCCAGTCAAATTGAATGCCAGGGAAGGCGCGGCTGGCATCGGTAAGCGCGGGTAGCGCATGCATTAAATCGCCCATGGAGGTCAATTTGATTAGGAGTACCCGTTTGCTCATAAAGTCAGTGTTTAATTGGTAATGTTTAATTGATAGGGTTTGATAGTAAAAAAGGGGGCTGGTGAGCCCCCTTTTGATGTTGGCGTAGAGTATACCTGATCATTTGTTACCAATCAGCTTTTTAGTTATTGCTTGTTGGAGTGCTTGAAAATACAGGTTTAGCTGCTGCACTGGATTGAATCTGTTTAATCAGGCTTTGCATTGCTGCGGTGATCGGTAATGCATATTCTTGCTGGTGTTCCAGCCAGTATTGAAAATTCAGCATGCCTAGCTGTTGATCGCGTAACCAGTGAATAAATTTTAGTGTTTTAAAACCATCAAACCAATGTTGCAAATGTTGCGTTCTGGCTGCTGGTGTTGCTCCCTGTTTAAAGCAATGGCTAAGTGCGGCCGCTAATTTGAATTGTTCGGCAGCTAGTAACAGCGTGTTTACCTGTGGGCTGTTTGTCTGATCGTTAAATAGCCGTTGGCAGTGTAGCTGGATATTGTCCTGAGCAAAATTTTCGGCCTGACATAGTGACGTTTGTAACTGTAGAAAATATTTTAAATAAAGAAAACAATCAGGGTGGTACAGCGGCATGGCTAATGGATTGTCGGCTTGTGCTAATTTGCTGACAGCGGGCCCAGTGCCAAAGGGTACGCGGTCTGAGTGTCGGGCGATAATATTTATGTGTGGGTGTTTAAGTTTTTTTATCTCGCCAGTTTTAGCCAGCTTATTGAGTATGTAAAAATCTTCTGCAGCAGCGCGCTTGGGGAAGCCGCGCACTTGCGCATAGTGGTTAAAGTGTACTGCTATAGTGCTGCCGATGGTTTGGTAGCTATAGGGACTGCCTGCCCATGCCAGGCCGTCGACGTAATAATGCAGCGAGAAATCGTAGAGTAATGTAGGTAGTGGTGCGAGCTTGTCGGATAATAAAGCGGTGAAAGGAAAAATAACGGCAGCAATTTTGGTTGTACTAAGCGGGGTGAGTGCGTCGAAATAGTCGCTGGGCAATTTAACATCCGCATCGGTGTTAGCGATCCATGGTGATTGCACTTTTTTTTCTGTGATCAAACGACATAAAATATCTGCGCCGATTTTTCTGGCCAGTCCTACGCCCTGATTGTCAGGTATTGAACGTCCGTTAAGTGCTTTATCAACGATTAATATTGCGCTGCGGAGGCTGTTTTTTCTAGCGTCTAAGTCATAGCATCGCAGTTGGCGATCCGCTGATTGCCAGCTTGGTGTTTGCTGAAAATGAGCGAGGTTCAGCAGTTGGTTGGCCCACTGTGTGTCGGAATCTGTGATGGGGCGGTTGATTACAGCAATAATTAAGGTGCCAGGGTGTTGCTCGGCGAAGGTGACAAAACTTTCTATTGCTGCTGCGCTCTCACGATAAAAAGGGATGACTACGCCTGTTGAAATGTTGCCGGAAATTCGGCTAAGGCCAGAGTTTCTGTTTCGGCATATTGGTTTAAGTATTTTGTTAATGCCGTCATGGGTAGGTTTTAATGTAAAGCTGCGCGTAAGGGCAATTGTTCGACAATGTCCGCTTCAATGGCAATCAGTTCAGCTAGGCGTTGGTTGACTATGGTGTGGTCGAAATACAATAGAGCTAAATCTACCATCAGGTCTTTATGCCGATCTTCAGAGCGGGTTATAGAGTTGTAAAAGTTTTTCAATTGGCCGGGTTCCAGTGCTTTGGCAATTAAGCCAAAGCGTTCAGCACCGCGTGCTTCGATGATGCCGCCTAGCAGTAGCCGGTCAAGGAAATATTCGTCGCTACCTTTGCGCAATGCCAATCGAAATTGATTTACGTAGGGGTCTTTTTCATCTTTGCTGGTGATATTGCCGCGACTGTGGATGAGTTTGACGACTTCGCGGTAATGGGTCATTTCTTCTACTGCCAGCTCGGCCATGGCTTCGACTAGTTCGACCCGGTTGGGATAGTGGGACAGCATGGATACCGCCATGCCCGAGGCTTTTTTCTCAGCGGCGGCATGATCGAGCAAAAAGGCGTCAAAATCAGCGAGGACCGTTTTCGTCCATTCATTGGAGGTGCTATAAGCTAGCTTGATTTTACTCATGAATCTCTTTGAATATTGAATGAGGGCGCATTATAAGGGGCTGAATGGGTGGTGCAAGATCAGCGGTAGATTAACTTACTGGGTTTATGTGCTTGTCAGCTGGAGCATTTTTCAAGACTGGTTATAATAGCCGCCAATTCCTCCGATACCAAAAAGATAGCGCAAGGACTTTTTATGATTATCAAACCCCGTGTTCGTGGCTTTTTATGTGTAACTACTCACCCAGTAGGTTGTGAGGCCAACGTGAAAAGCCAGATTGATTATGTCAAAGCCAATGGTGCAATTGAGAATGGTCCCAAAAAAGTGTTGGTGATTGGTGCGTCTACAGGCTACGGGTTGGCGTCTAGAATTACCGCCGCTTTTGGTAGTGGCGCTGCGACGCTGGGTTTGTTTTTTGAAAAAGAAGGATCAGAGAAAAAACCAGGCACTGCGGGTTGGTATAACTCCGCGGGTTTTCATAAATACGCTGAAGCGGAAGGCTTGTACGCTAAAAGCATAAATGGTGATGCGTTCTCTGATGAGATTAAGCAAAAGACCATTGACGTTATCAAGCAGGATTTGGGTCAGGTGGATCTCGTAGTTTACAGTTTGGCATCACCACGTCGTCAACACCCGGTTACTGGCGTGGTGCATAACTCTACCTTAAAACCTATTGGCAAGAATGTTGTGCAAACAGGTATCGATACCGACAAACAACTGCTGAAACAATTTGATATTGAAGCGGCCACTCAGGAAGAAATCGACAACACCGTAGCGGTGATGGGCGGCGAAGATTGGCAAATGTGGATTGATGCATTGCATGCTGCTGATGTTTTAGCGCCAGGAGCCAAGACCACTGCTTATACCTATATCGGGGAAAGCATTACTCACGACATATATTGGGATGGCACCATCGGTCAGGCGAAAAAAGATCTTGATCAAAAGGTGCTGGGTATTCGTGACACGTTAGCGGCGACGGGTGGAGATGCCCGGGTGTCAGTATTGAAAGCAGTAGTCACGCAAGCCAGTTCGGCTATTCCGGTAATGCCGTTGTATTTGGGTTTGTTATTCAAAGTGATGAAAGAAGCCGGTAATCACGAGGGCTGTATTGAGCAAATCGACTTATTATTTCGCGAGAGCTTGTATGGTAGCTCGCCGCGGCTGGATGCGGATGGTCGTTTACGTGCTGACTATAAAGAGCTGCAGCCGGAGATACAGGCAAAGGTGGGTGAGTTATGGGCCAAAATCACCGATGAAAACCTTGATGAGATCAGTGATATGGCCGGTTACAAACAAGAGTTCTTGCGGTTATTCGGTTTTGAAATTGACGGTGTGGATTATGATGCCGATGTTAACCCCGAAGTACCCATTGCCAATTTAGCGTAAGGCGTTTCTGGTTATTATGCAGAATCATCATGAATACCCCATCGATGTACGTTGGGGTGAAATGGATGCGCTGGGGCATGTAAACAATACCGAGTACCTGCGTTACTTTGAGTCAGCTCGGGTCGAATGGTTTGAGGGTATGGGGTCACATCTGGTTGGCGGTGAGGTGGGGCCGGTAGTGTTAAAGTCGACCACGCTTTATCATCTGCCGGTGATTTATCCCAATCGCTTAAAGGTTGTCACTCGGGTCGAGCGAGTGGGTAATACCAGTTATACCCTGGCGCAGCAGTTGCGCGGCCGCGATGATGATGCACTCTACACTGAGTCCGATTTGACTTGCGTCTGGGTGGATAGGGTGACGGGCGGCCTATTCCCGCTCCGGATTTTTTGCGCCAGCTTTTGGCTTAGCGCGTGCAGGGTGAAGATCAATGACCACGGGCGAAATTGTTGTCGGGCAAATCTATCAATTATCCGATAGGGTTAGACGTATTACGGCTCCCAATCCTGGCCCGATGACGGGGCCGGGCACCAATACGTATTTGGTGGGCGATGACAATATTGCTGTGGTTGATCCTGGGCCGGCAGATCCATCGCACATCGCCGCAATACTGGCGGCCTGCGGCGACAATCTCCGCTGGATTTTAGTGACTCATACGCATCCTGATCATTCTCCCGCAGCTGCAGCTTTAGCTGCCGCCAGTGGTGCTGAGGTGTTAGGTAATAAGTTGGCTGACAATGATGGCTTTCAGGATGAAAGCTTTAGCCCTGGCAGGCGTTTTGACCATGATGAATGCCTGACCACTGAAGAGTTCTCTATTCGCGCTATTTATACCCCCGGTCATGTCGATAATCATCTTTGTTATTTGGTGGAAGAGGATGGTTTGCTGTTAACCGGCGATCACATTATGCAGGGTTCCACTGTCGTTATTATTCCTCCGCATGGTGATATGAAGGATTACATCAGCTCGTTGCAATTGCTGCTGGATTATCCGCTTACAGCGTTGGGGCCGGGCATGGACTGCTAATCGAGAACCCAACGGCCGAAATCCAGCGATTGATTGATCATCGTTTGGGACGGGAGGCCAAGGTGCTGGCGGTATTGAGTAAGCAGCGCCAGAGTAGTGTTAAGCGGCTCACTCCTTTAGTCTATGATGATGTGGATCCTGCGCTACACCCCATTGCTGAGTATTCTTTGTTGGCGCATCTAATTAAATCGGAAAAAGATGGGCTTGCTAAAAAAGTAGGCGATGAGTGGTTGTCATTAGCCTAGGTGTACAGCCATGATTTTTGCTGATTTGCATGAGTATTTTGGTCGGGCTTGCATTATGAGCTTGGAGCCTAATCGGTTTCTCTATTTGGGCGTCATCTGACCCCCCCCAAAAAAAACCTGAATGCATAGTCCTGAGGCCCGGTAAATGTCGGGTTATTTTACATAGTGCTGATTTTGTGTTTTGTTAAGTTTATGATTTTATTGGTTTTTTTGTAGTGGCCTGAATTTTGCTATACAAAGTCTAAAACTATAAGTAAGAGTAATATTGTTATGAATATAATTAAAAGAAACGTTCTCCCTGCCGCTTTTTGTTGTGCTCTGCTGAGTGGTTTAGTGTCTACTGCTAATGCTGTTGTTTACGATCTATTTTTATGGGATGGCGGTGCAGTTGGCGCCGGTACACCTTTATTTGTGCCAGTGAACAACAGTAGTGTAGAAGTTGCTGAAGCAATTACCTGGGGGCTTGCGGGTACATCAGGCACCTTCGATGTTGTGGGTATCCAGGTCGATGTTAGTGGCTCTGTTTATGATTTGTCGGATGCTATTGCACCCGCCACGGCAACTTGGGATAGCGGTCAGCTGGTTGCTTTAAGTTACCAGACGGCTGATTTTAGTCTGTCGGTTACCCCTACCTATAATAACAAAGAGTGGAGCGGCTTTTTGACTCCGTCAAGTGAAGTTCCATTACCAGGTGCTTTGGTGTTATTTGCTTCTGCATTAGGTTTATTGGGTTCTCGAGTTTCCAGGAAATAAGATATAGATTGGGTAATGAATACCTGATCAGTTGAGGTTGTAATGTTAAGAAAAACTATAGGATATTTTGTTCGTGCTGGTATCGCTGCTGGCGTTCTTTTGTCGGCTGCTACAGCTAATGCGGTATTGATCGCTGATGAATATACCGGTGCTGCTGATTCAATTTACACCCAGCATTTGGGGTATTCTCGCGATGTGATCGGTGGTCCGCTCTACGAAGTCTACAGCATGAATGTCGATACTGTGGGCACCGTCATGTCGGTGACCATCAATACCGATTTTATTGCCACGGATGCAGCTAATACTGGCGGCTATGTAGCAGGTGACCTGTTTATCAGCAGCAATGGTTGGAACCCTTACGGCGGTGGTGCTTATGATTTTGATAACGCTGACAATGGTGAGGATTGGGAGTTTGCATACGATAGTGATTTGGGGGCGTTAGTCGCACTGGATGATGGTAGTACCATCAATATTCTCAGTGACCTCGAAGGCGAATGTTGTCGGCTTGGGCAAGAAGTTAATGTGGACGGTGGTAGTGATACCGGCGCTGGTATTAGCTACTCTGGCGCACAGGCGTCAAGCTCGGGTATTTGGGATTATGAATACACCTATGTGTTTGATTACGCTTTATTGGGCTTAGCTCCTGGCGATGATATTGGTTTTCACTGGGTAATGACTTGCGGTAATGATGTTATTGAAGGGGTGTATTCTATACCTTCAGCAGCGGTTACTGAGCCGGGCAGTATTGCGTTGCTGGCTTTAGGGTTGGTCGCTTTAGGGGTGTCTCGCAAGCGTTTTGTTTGACCTGCTATCTATAACAGGCATAAAAATAGCCCGGCTTAGCCGGGTTTTTTTATGCCTGTAGTATGGATAAATGCTAAGAAAGGTGGGGTTTATAAGTAAATGATATCCATATTGCGTAGAATATTGATTAACTATCTACGCAAAGCGGTTGCGTTGTACCCCGCCAGCTTCTAGTATAGGCACCCTATTGGAGTCAGCCGTCAGGAGTATCCCGTTTCAATGTCGCTTTCTGCCCCGCCACAAACCCTGCCGCAGCTGGTTGCGTCTTCGGCCAGCGTCTTTGCCGATCGCATCGCTATTCAGGATGGTGATGTCACTATCACCTACAGCGAATTACATTTGGCGGGCAGAGCTGCAGCAAAAGCGTTTATGGCGGCGGCCTGCAACATGGGGAGCGCGCAGCTATTTGGGCGCCCAATATCTATCAGTGGATTATTGCCGCTATCGGTATGCAAAGTATTGGTGGAATTTTGGTGCCGTTGATCAATCGTTTGCAGGGGCATGAGGCGGCAGATATTTTGCGCAGAAGCAGCGCCCGTGTATTACTGACCTTTCCTCGTCTTGAAAATGGATCACCGCTGGAGATGCTGGCCGCTCACGAACTGCCCAGTTTAAAGCATCAAGTGTTACTCCAGGATGTTGATGATCGTGCGCTTAGCTGGGAGGCTTTTTTGGCCTTGGGTGATGTTGTCAGTGATCTGCAATTACAGCAACGTATTGATCAGGTTAGCCCTGATGACATTATGGATATGTTATTTACTTCGGGTACTACCGGTAAACCTAAAGGTGTGTTGTGTAACCATCGACAAAATATTCAGGTCTTTACCATTTGGGGTAATACGGTAGGTTTAAGACCGGAAGATAATTACCTGATCATCAATCCCTTTTTTCACTCGTTCGGTTACAAGGCCGGTTGGCTGGCAGCGATCATCAAAGGTTGCAAAATCATTCCGGCGCGAGCGTTCGATCGCGAACAGGTTATGGCGCAGATCGAGCGCGATAAAATCACCGTTATGCCCGGTGTGCCCTCTATGTTTGAAATGATTCTTAATGATCCGCAGCGGGCTAATTATGATCTTTCCAGTTTGCGCGTTTGCACCACTGGTGGTGCTGCAGTGCCAGTAAAGCTGGTTGAGGATATGCGCAATGAATTGGGCTTTGAAACGGTGGTGACTGCCTACGGTTTAACGGAATCCACCGGCATGGTCAGTATTTGTCGGCCAGAAGATGATGCCGACATTATTGCTGGTACCTGCGGTCGCGCATTGGATGGTATTGAAGTGATGTGCGTCAATGTGGCTACTGCTGAAGAAGTACCGCGTGGCGAAGAGGGCGAACTGTGGGTGCGCGGTTATAACGTGATGCAGGGTTATTTTGATATGCCGGAAGCGACTGCTGAAACTATTACTGCAGAAGGTTGGATGCGTACTGGTGATATCGGCACCATGGATGAGCGTGGTTATATCCGCATTACTGATCGGCTGAAAGACATGTATATCATGAACGGTGAGAACGTCTATCCAGCAGAGGTTGAAAAAACGCTTTATGGCTTAGCGGGGGTTGCGCAAGTCGCTGTCATCGGTGTTCCCAAGCAGCCGCAAGGTGAGGTGGGTATGGCGTTTATTGTAAAAACGAAGTCTGCAGAGATTGATGAATCAAAAGTTCAGGATTTTTGTGCCGCTAAGCTAGCTCGTTATAAGGTGCCTTTTTATATTAAGTTTGTAGATGCTTTGCCATTAAATGCATCCGGTAAGGTGTTAAAGCCTGCGCTAAAGCAACAAGCACAGCAGTTGCTGGGCAAAGCTGTTTAACTAATAAAGGATAAGCTGTTGTCAGAGTCAACTTTTAAAGATTCGGTCGCTAAGCGAATTGCCAGTGACAGTGCAATTACCCTTGATGATATTGATTATCAAATTATTGCTCTGTTGCGCAAAGATGGGCGTATGCCATATCGCGCCTTGGCAAAATTGGTAGGCGTTACTGAAACAACAGTGCGTGCCCGAGTCAGGCGATTGGAAGAGAGCGACACAATGCGCGTGGTGGCGGTGACTGATTATGAAGCTGTTGGTTTTGATTTGATGCTCGCGGTAGGTTTGCAGGTTGAGGGGCGTCCCGCTGATGAAGTTGCCCGGGATCTTGCTGCTTTTAAAGAGGTGTTTTCAGCGTGTCAGGTGGTAGGGAGTCTCGATATTGAATTGTTGGTGGTGGCGCGCGACCAGCAGCAGCTTAGCGAATTTCTTTCGGGTCGCTTGTCCAAAGTTGCTGGTGTGCGCCGAATTTTTCCGGCACTGGCGATGGATGTATTAAAAAATCAGCCCAACTGGGTGCCCTTCGATAGCAATGCTAAGCGCTTGCCATTAAGCGAGGCTGGAGATGACTAAGCGTCAATTAGATGATTTGGATTTAAGTATTCTGGAATGGTTGTCGGAAGATGCACGCATCAGCAATCGAAAGGTTGCCATCGAGCTGGGAGTCACCGAGGGTACGGTTCGGGCACGGATCAAGCGTATGGAGGATGAGGGTCAAATTCGTATTACTGCAATCAGTAATATTAACCGGTTAGCGAACCCCACCTTGGCGTACATCTGGATTGAAGTAGAAAAGAGTAGTCAAACCGATGACGTGGCGCAGGCATTGTCCGCTATCCCGGAGATCGGTTTTGTCGCTAAAACGCTAGGGCGCTCGGATATATTGGCGATCACCATGGTGCAGAACAATGCCCAGTTAGCCAGTTTTTTGCACAGTACTATTAGTGGGATCGAGGGCGTCAGGCGCACTGAATGTTCGCTGGGGGTGAATTTTATCAAACATGATTACCGAATGAGTCGCATTGTTTGATGGTTTGCTTGAGTTGCTATGCGTAGAATTAACAAGCTTTAATTGATGGTATTAAGTAGTTTTTAGTAGAATTATCGCAATATTGCGTAATCCGAGTACAATTCTTTCTCTGAATTGACTCAGCTATCTAGAGGAAACAGCATGAACAAGCAAATGACCGCACAACAGGTGGTCGCCGAGCTTAAAGATGGTATGACCATTGGTATCGGTGGCTGGGGACCGCGTCGTAAGCCGATGGCTTTAATTCGTGAAATCCTGCGTTCTGATTTAAAAGATTTGACCGTAGTCGCTTACGGGGTGCCGATGTAGGTATGCTATGTGCCGCCGGTAAAGTGAAAAAGCTGGTGTTCGCTTTTGTCTCTTTGGATTTTATTCCGCTGGAGCCTTACTTTCGGGCCTCGCGTCAGGCAGGGGCAATCGAGGTGATGGAATTGGACGAAGGCATGATGTTATTAGGTCTGCGTGCCGCAGCGTGGGGCGTGCCTTTTATTCCTACCGAGGTGGGTTTGGGGACTGACATCATTACTAAAAACCCCGATTTAAAAGTCATCGATAGTCCCTATGATGATAAAGAGTGGGTAGCGATGCCGGCCTTAAAATTGGATGCCGCTTTATTGCATGCAGATCATGCTGATGTTCGCGGAGTGTGCCAGATTTCAGGCCCCGATCACTATCTGGATGATTGGATTGCCCGCGCGGCTAACAAAACTTACGTCAGTTGTGACGAATTGGTCGAGTCAGATTACTTTAACGATCCTGCTCAGGCGCGCTTAGTGCATTGGGAGCGTAGTGCAACTACTGGTGTGGTGCACATCCCTGGTGGTGCCCATCCGTCTTCCAGTCAGCCGCTTTATGGTTTTGATATACCTCATTTCAAAGAGTACAGCGCCAGTGCAAAAGACGGTGGTTTCAGTGCTTACGCGGATAAATATATCAACGGCAAAACCGAAGCGGACTATCAACAATTGGTGGGCGGCTTGGATGCAATCCAGGCTTTGCCACAGCCAACCTATTAATTGAGGCCTGGAGAATAGATATGACTGCAGCAACAGACTACACATTGGCCGAATTAATGATTTGTGCCGCCGCGGAAGCATTTCGCCATGAAGGGGAAGTGTTAGCCACTGGTATCGGGGTGATCCCGCGCCTGGGTGCAAGTTTGGCCATGAAAACGTTCAATACAGATCTGATGATGACGGATTCTGAAGCCTTCCTTTTATCAGAGCCGAATCCTATTTGGGCGCGACCTGCCGATTTTATTCAGAAAAATGAAACCTGGATGGGTTTCTCCCGTATTTTCGATAATGTGTGGAGCGGTAAGCGCCATGCGATGTTGGGGCCGACTCAAATTGATAAATTTGGTCAGACGAATACTTCTGCTTTGGGTGGCACCTACGAAGCTCCCAAAGTCATGATGTTAGGTGCGCGCGGTTTTCCAGGGAATTCCATCAGCCACAGCAATAGTTTTTTAATTCCAACCCATAACACCCGCATTTTTGTCGATGGTGAAGTGGATTTTGTTTCATCGATTGGTTTCAATCCCGGGCGTTTGCCAAAGGGGCGCTCGCTGGATGATGTGGAAATCGGGCAGATTATTACTGATCTATGTGTGATGGATTTTGGTGGGCCGAATCATCAGGTGCGCCTAGTGTCTCTGCACCCGGGAATCAATGTGGAGCAGGTGGTGGAAAATACCGGCTTTGAAATTCATATTCCTGCCGAAGTACCTGTGACCGCAGCACCTACGGAAGAGCAATTGGCGATCATTGCCCAGCTGGATCCGCATGGTCAGCGCGCGCTGCAGTTGAAAGATAACCCGCCGGGTAATCGCGCCTAAGTGATGAAGTGGCCCCTGTATTAGCAGGGGCAGTAGCTGTCATTGATTCCGGTTTTAAAAAATCGGAAGTGAAAAAAGTCGAGTATTGATATGTTGCAAACCAAACTAACAGACTTACTGGGTTGCCAATACCCCATTGTGCAAACAGCGATGGGTTGGGTGGCAGATCCCAGGTTAACCGCAGGTACCTGCAATGCTGGCGGCTTTGGTTTTTTAGCGGGGGCGACGATTCCGCCGGAAGAAATGGAGCGGGATATTCTTGCTACCAAAGCACTGACCGATAAAAATTTTGGGGTCAATTTTCATATGTATCAACCCAATGCGGCAGAGATTGTCGAATTGGTTATAAAGCATAAAGTGAAAGCGGTGAGTTACTCGCGTTCACCCGGCAAAGAAATGGTGGCGCGGTTAAAAGATCATGGCGTAGTTTGTATGCCAACCATCGGTTTACCCAAGCATGCATTGAAAGCAATTGAAATGGGTGCAGACGCTGTAACCGTACAAGGTGGTGAGGGCGGCGGTCACACCGGTTCAATCCCTACTTCTTTATTGATACCACAAGTGGTCGATGCAGTTGCCGGCAAAGTCCCTGTGGTAGCTGCGGGTGGTTTCAAAGATGGTCGCGGCTTAGTGGCAGCGTTAGCATGGGGCGCTGAAGGTATCGCCATGGGCACGCGCTTCCTGATGACGAAAGAATCGCCTGTACCTGCAGTCACTAAAGGTCGCTATGTGGATTGTCACAACCCTGCCGAGATTATTGTTTCCAAGGCGCTGGATGGTTTACCGCAGCGAATGATATTGAATCAAATGTTAGCGGAGTTGGAGCGCGCCAGTGCGCCGAAAAAATTAATGATTGCACTGATCAACGGCTTAAAGTTTCGCAAGTTTACCGGGCTAGTATTTTCGATTTATTGAAGTCAGCCTTGGCAATGTCAAAGAGCGGTGACATTACGCCCGCGCAAGCCATTATGTCAGCCAATGCGCCAATGATTATTCAAAAGTCGATGGTGGATGGCGAGCCTGATGTCGGGGTATTGCCATCGGGTCAGGTCGCTGGCGTTATCGATGAACTATTAAGTTGTGAAGAAATTATTAACAGTATTGTGGCTGAAGCTGAAGCGCGTTTACAAGTATTGGCCAAGTTGGCTGCTGGTGACAGAGCTTAGTTTTAACGAGAGGAAATAATATGTCTACCCCGTTTCGTACAACGATTGCCGATGGTATTGCCGAAATAATTTTGGATGCGCCGCCGGTAAATGCTTTTGACAGTGCTGGTTGGTTTGCCATCGCTGCAGAAATTAATGCTCTGGGCGCTAACGATGATGTGCGTGTCATTATTATTGCTGCCGAGGGTAAGGGTTTTTGCGCCGGTGTTGATATCAAGGAATTGGCCGCCGACAGCAGTGCAATTTTGAAAGTAAATCGCGGTAACTTCGATACTTTTAAGGCGATTCATCTCAACTCCAAGCCGGTTATCGTCGGCCTGCATAGTTTTGTATTAGGTGGCGGTATTGGTATCAGCGGTGCAGCAGATATTTTGGTGGCATCGGAATGTACCCGTTTTGGTGTGCCGGAAATTGATCGGGGCGCGATGGGCGGTGGCGCGCATTTGCAGCGGATGTTTCCGGTACAAAAAGTTCGTTATATGTACTTTACCGGCGAGTTTATCGATGCGCAGGAAGCCTATCGCCTAGGTGCTATAGAGCGAGTCGTGCCGCGTGATCAGGTATTGTCTACGTGCCGTGAAATCGCTGCCACTATCGCCAGCAAATCTCCAGCGATGGTGCGTATAGCCAAAGAATCTCTAACCGGTATTGAAGATGGCAATCTGGAAGATAAATACCGCTGGGAGCAAGGCTTCACCTATGAGGCTTATACCATGGGTGATTCGCAGGAAGCACGTGATGCTTTTGTCGATAAACGCGATGCCAGCTTTGCAGATAAATAATGGTTTTGAATATTTGACCATAGACTTCATAACTGTGAGACAAAGATTATGGATTTAGCTTATACCGATGAACACAAGGCCTTTCGCGAAGAGATTCGCAGCTGGCTATCGGCTAACGTTCCCGATGAGCCGTTGCAAACGTTTGATACTGAGCAGGGGTTTCAGCAACACCGTGAATGGGAAGCCAAATTAAACGAAGGTCGCTGGGGTATGGTGACCTGGCCTTCTGAATTGGGCGGCAGAGATGCTGATCTTATCCAGTGGTTAATTTTTGAAGACGAATACTACAAAGCCAAAGCGCCGCTCAGGGTTAATCAGAACGGGATATTTTTATTAGGCCCCACGCTGATGGAATACGGTACCGCCGAGCAGAAAGCCGAGATCTTACCCAAAATGGCTAACGGCACGGAAGTGTGGGCGCAGGGGTGGTCAGAACCCAATGCGGGTTCGGATATGGCGGCCATACGCGCCAAGGCTGAGCTGACTGAAGATGGTCAGCATTACATTATCAACGGTCAAAAAACCTGGTCGACGCGGGCGGTATGGGCGGATCAATGTTTTGGTATGTTTAGAACCGATCCGGATTCGGAGCGGCATCGCGGTTTAACCTTTATTTTAGTGCCATTAAATCTGGAAGGGATCACTGTTAATCCCATTCCGCAATTAGATGGTCTACCCGGTTTTGCCGAAATATTTTTCGACAATGTAAAAGTACCGGTCAATCGCCGTTTGGGTGGCGAAGGTGAAGGTTGGAAAGTGGCAATGGCTACCGCAGGCTTTGAACGTGGTTTGATGCTGCGTTCACCCGCTCGTTTTCAGGAAACAGCGCGGCGCTTAGTAGAGTTGTATAAAGAGAATCAAACCCGTGCGGATCGTGACCCCGCTATTCGCGATGCAGTATTAAAAGCCTATATGGACGCAGAGTCTTATTGCCTGTCTACCTACCAAACCGCTTGCCGTTTAATCAAGGGCGGAAAAATTGGTGCGGAATCATCGACTAATAAAATTTTCTGGTCAGAATTGGATCGGCAAATGCACGCAACCGCAATGAGTATTCTCGGTGCGCGGGCTGAATTACTTGCTCATGCGCCAGACGCACAAGGCGTTGGTAGTTGGCTGGACGGTTGGCTGTTTGCCCAGTCCGGCCCCATTTATGCCGGCACCAACGAAGTTCAACGCAACATTATTGCTGAGCGTATGCTCGGCATGCCGCGCTAAGGAGTCTCTGATGGATTTTACTTTTACAGAAGATCAATTGTTGTTTCAGGATTCGGTGCGGGATTTTTTAGTAAACGAAATTACCCCGGAAAATATTCGCGCGGGTTGGGAGGCGGAAACTGGCCGCAGCGATGCGCTATGGTCGCAACTAACTGAATTAGGTTTGACCGGTTTAACCGTGCCAGAAGAATTTGGCGGCTTGGGTATGACTGAGCTGGATTTTGTATTGCTGGCACAAGAGTGTGGTTACGTTGCTTTACCTGAACCTTTAGTGCACAACGTGCTGGTGGCAGTGCCATTGCTTAATGCCTTGAGCGCTGAAATGAAAAGTGAGTGGTTACCTAAAATTGCCGCCGGTGAAGCGAAAGTGGTTGTTGGGTTGACAGAAAACTTTTTGGTAGAAGATGCACATATTGCCGATTTACTCATTTTGCAGAAAGGTGATGAGTTGCATGCGTTGACAGCTGATCAGGTTAGCCTGCGGCACAACGAATCCATCGACCCCTCGCGTAAATTATTTGCGGTTGAATGGTCAGCGACAAGCGATAGCTGCGTAGCAACTGGCGCGCAAGCAAAGGCGCTGATTGAAGGTGCAATGAATCGTGGCGCATTGGCCTGCGCCGCTCAGGCTTTGGGTCTGGCGCAGCGAATGATGGATATATCGGTGAGTTATACCACCGATCGACATCAATTCGGTAAGCCCATTGGCTCCTTTCAAGCGGTGAAGCATCATATGGCGAATATTGCCGTACGCTGGGAGTATGCCAAAGCCCCTGTTTACCGGGCGGCTTATGCTATTACCAACAACCTTGCTAGTGCCGGCACTAATGTCTCCCATGCCAAGCTAGTGGCTTGCGAAGCAGCCGATTTAGCCGCAAAAAATTGCATTCAGGTGCATGGGGCTATGGGTTATACCTGGGAAGTCGACCTGCATATTTTTATGAAAAAGGCGTGGGCCTTTAATAATACCTGGGGTGATGACGCTTTTCATAAGGCGCGGGTGGCGAATTTTGTTTTCGCTGATAATGCGCCGCTGGGTGCTGGTAATACATTTTTAAATTAATTTAAAATTTAAGTCATTGCTACCAAAAATTATTGGAGCATTTGACAAACGGAGATTGAAAATGGCTGAAGCCTATATCGTTGATGCAATTCGCAGCCCCACCGGTCGTCGTAAAGGTGGATTGGCTCATGTACACGGTGCCGACTTAGGTGCCCATGTATTGAAAGCCATTGTTGATCGTAATGGCATCCCGGATAACGAATACGACGATGTGATTTTTGGATGTGTCGATACCATTGGTCCATTGGCAGGTGACATTGCTCGCACAGCTTGGTTGTGTGCCGGTCTTTCTGAGGAAGTGCCAGGTACAACGATCGATCGTCAGTGTGGCTCCTCACAGCAAGCAGTGCATTTTGCCGCGCAAGCGATTATGTCTGGTTGTATGGATGTGGTGGTGGCGGGCGGCGTGCAAACGATGACCCAAATTCCTATTTCCTCAGCAATGATAGCAGCCGAACCGATGGGTTTTTCTGATCCGTTTACGGGTTCCAAAGGCTGGGTTGCTCGTTATGGAAACAATCCACCTACGCAATTTAATTCCGCACAAATGATTGCTGATAAGTGGGGGTTTAGTCGTCAGGATTTGGAAAAATATTCTTTGGAGTCGCACTCACGTGCCCTCAAGGCGATTGCCGACGGCCGTTTTGATCGCGAAATCGTGCCGCTGGAAGGCGTAACGATGGATGAAACGCCTCGTCAAAGTACGCTGGAAAAAATGGCTGAGTTGGAAGGTATTTTTGGCTGCGACAAAGTCACTGCCGGTGTTGCCAGCCAAACCTGCGATGCCTCATCAGCAGTATTGCTCGTTTCTGAGGCAGCATTAAAGCGTTATAACTTAACGCCTCGCGCGCGTATTCATCACATGAGTGTTCGCGCCGAAGATCCTATCTGGATGTTAACCGCTCCGATTCCTGCTACGGCTTACGCGATGAAAAAAGCTGGCATGAGTTTGGATGACATTGATGTGGTAGAAATTAACGAAGCTTTTGCATCGGTTGCGATGGCCTGGCTAAAAGATACCGGTTACGACCACGCCAAAACCAACGTTAACGGTGGCGCTATTGCGTTGGGCCATCCATTGGGAGCGACGGGCACCAAGTTGATGACTACATTGCTGCATGAACTGGAGCGCACCGGTGGTCGCTATGGTTTGCAAACCATGTGTGAAGGTGGCGGCCAGGCGAATGTCACCATTATTGAACGGTTATAAATGCCGCAGAACAGTTTAGTAATTAACGCTTAATTTAAGCGTTAGATAAAATTTGGAGATTTTTACCATGGGTATTTTAGATAACAGAGTGGCGATTATTACGGGTGCAGGTGGCGGTTTAGGGGCGGCGCATGCCAAAGTTTTCGCTGCTGAAGGTTGTGCAGTCGTGGTTAATGATATTAATCAGGCAGCGGCACAAACGGTTGTAGATGACATTATTGCTGCTGGCGGCAAAGCGGTGGTAAACACGTCTGATATTACCAATTACGATGACAGTCTCAATGCAGTAAAAACAGCTATCGATAGCTTTGGTGACTTACACATTGTATTGAATAACGCCGGTGTTAATCGTGACCGCATGTTTGCCTCCATGACCGAGGCCGAGTGGGACACTATTATGTCAGTGCATTTAAAAGGGCATTTTTGTATTAGCTCGCACGCAGTGCATTATTGGCGTGGGCAATCGAAAGAAGGGGTTGCAGTCGATGCGCGTATTATTAATACCACCTCTGGTGCGGGCTTGCAGGGCTCGATTGGCCAGTCTAATTATGCAGCCGCTAAAGCCGGTATTGCCGCTTTAACGTTAAATCAGGCTGCTGAGTTGGCGCGTTATGGCATTACTGCCAATTGTGTTGCGCCGGCTGCGCGTACTGGTATGACTACTGCGGTTGAGGCAATGGCCACCCGCATGGCAAAGCCGGAAGATGGAAGCTTTGATTATTTTGCACCGGAAAATGTTTCAGTGTTATTGGCTTTTTTGGGCTCGGCAGAGTCGGCACATGTCACTGGTCGCTGCTTTGAGTCGGAAGGCGGAAAAATTTCTATTGCTGATGGTTGGCGTACCACCAAAGGTTTGGATAAAGGTGAGCAGTGGCAGCCATCAGAGTTAAAAGCTGCAGTAGATCAACTGATAGCTGAAGGGGTGCCCGCGCAACCGGTCTACGGTGCCTGATTTTAAATTATTTAATCGCGCTTTCGGTCAGTTAGCAGGCCTATTGCGCAAGCGGAGTTGAGTTAATGGAATTCGCTTTTACAGAAGAGCAACAAATGATTCGTGATACCGCGGACGCATTTCTTGCCAAAATATCTGACTCTGAAGCAGTGCGCCGGGCGATGGTCACAGAACAGGGGTATGAAGATGAAGTCTGGCAGCGCATTTGTACTGACATGTATTGGCAGGCCATCCATATTCCTGAACAGTATGGTGGCATGGGCTTGGGCTATGTTGAGTTGGTCGCGATATTGGAACAAATGGGTCGCTATCTATTATGTTCGCCGTTCTTTTCTACTGTTTGCCTAGGTGCCAACGCCTTATTAATAGCTGCAACAGAGCAACAAAAAAATGATTTGTTGCCGAGCATAGCTGACGGCAGCTTGACTGCAACGTTGGCTTATACTGGTTGCAGCGGATGCTGGGATACCGATGCGGTTGAACTGCAGGTAACAAAAGACGGTGATAACTATTTATTAAATGGTACGTTACGCTATGTGCCGGATGGCCATACCGCGGACTTGTTAATTATCGCTGGCCGTCAGCAAGGATCGCAAGGCGAACAGGGTATTAGTTTGTTTGCTGTCCCAGCGGACACTGCAGGCATTCAGCGTCGGTGGTTGCCGACTATGGATCAGACGCGTAAGCAGGCAGAAATTGTTTTATCCAATGTGTCTATACCCGGTTCTGCATTGATGGGGAAAGAGGGTCAAGCCTGGCCACAGTTAGAAAAAATTATTCAGTTAGCAACAGTCGCGGTTAGTGCCGAGCAGATGGGTGGCACGCAGCAGGTGTTGGATTTGACGGTGGATTACACCAAAGAGCGGTGCAGTTTGGTCGCCCTATTGCGGGTTTTCAAGCAGTAAAACACCAGGCAGCGGATATGATGTTGCAAGCGGAAGTTGCGCGCTCAGCGGTTTATTATGCTGCCTGCGTAGCACAAGAGGCAATGATAGGTGGCCTTTGGCGGCTGAATTGGCAGAGGCGGCCAGTGTTGCTAAAGCATATTGTTCAGATGCGTTTTATCATAATGCGGGTACTGCAATTCAGTTGCATGGTGGTGTTGGTTTTACCTGGGAATACGACGTGCATTTATTTTTTAAGCGTGCAAAATCATCACAATTATTTTTAGGTAATGGTTCCCAGCATCGGGAAAATATTGCCACGCTATTATTGGGGAATTGTAATGCAATTAAGTTTTAGCCCGAGGATGAACTATTTCGTGAGCAGGTGGCGACGTGGTTAAAGGACAATTTAACCGGTGAATTTGAGCAATTAAAGTTTCGTGGTGGTCCCGGCGATGAACATATGTTTCCGCAAGAACGGAAAAAATGGGAACAAAAACTAGCCGAAGGCGGTTGGACCTGTGTGGGCTGGCCCAAGAAATACGGTGGTCGTGGTTGTTCCATTGAGCAGCAAGTTATTTTCAATGAAGAATACGCGCGTGCGGGTGCGCCTGGTCATGTTGGTCATATTGGTGAAGGTTTGACTGGCCCTACACTTATTGCGTTTGGTACTGAGGCGCAAAAGCAAAAATATCTGCCGGGTATAGTTGCTGGTAAAGAGCTCTGGTGTCAGGGTTACTCGGAGCCGAGTGCTGGTTCTGATTTGGCTAATGTTAAAACCAAAGCCCGTTTTGATGAAACTAAAGGTAAATGGATTATTAATGGCCAAAAGGTATGGACTTCGTTGGCTCATGAATCGGATTTCATTTTTGTCATCGCTAGAACGGATCCTGATTCTGTAGCGCATAAGGGGCTTGGGTTTTTCTTAATGAAAATGGATCAGCCCGGTATAGAGGTACGTGGTATCGAGCAGCTTACTGGCACGTCAGAATTTAACGAAGTATTTTTTGATGATGCCGAATGTGAGGCGGACGATATTGTAGGTGCGCCCGGTGAAGGCTGGAAAGTGGCGATGGGCTTGCTGGGTTTTGAGCGTGGTGTGTCGACGCTGGGTCAGCAAATGCAGTTTCAAAATGAATTGGATCAAATCATGGCTATCGCCAAGGAAAATGGTGCTGCCAAAGATCCTGTTATTCGACAGCGTATTGCCGGTGCTCATATTGGTTTAAAGATTATGCGCTATAACAGTATGCGGATGCTGTCGGGTGGCGCTGATGGCAGCCTGCAAAAAGAAGCACTGATCTATAAGCTGTACTGGGCTACTTGGCATAGAGATTTGGGTGAATTGGCGATGGACGTGTTAGGCGCGGAAGCCGAAATGCTAGAGAGCGCCCCCTACAATTTAACGAGATTACAGTCGATGTATTTGTTTGTGCGCTCCGATACGATTTATGGCGGTACGAACGAAATTCAAAAAAATATTATTGCTGAGCGCGGTTTGGGTATGCCCAAAGAACCGAAAATTTTAATGAAGTAACAGCTAAGAGAATGATGATGGATATTAAAGTCCCCGAATATGTAAAAGGTCATAACCTGATTGAAGGTAAGTCGGTATTAATTACCGCGGCAGCTGGCGCTGGAATTGGTTTTTCAGCAGCCACCAAAGCGGTTGAAGAAGGTTGTCGGGCGATTGTGATCAGCGATATCCACGAAGGGCGTTTGCAAGCCTCGGTTGAAAAGTTAAAAACAGAAACAGGTTTGCAGTCGGTCTTCGGTAAAGTTGGTAATGTCGCGGTAGAAGAGGATGTACAAGCGCTGATTGATTTTGCCGTCGAGAAAATGGACGGCGTTGACATTTTGATTAATAACGCTGGTTTGGGTACTTCAAGGTTATTGGTTGAGATGGAGGATGCTGAGTGGAATAAGGTTATTGATGTCACCTTGAATGGCACTATGCGAATGACCCGCTATATGATGAAAGTCATGCAGGCGCGGGGCAAGGGTGGGGTGATTGTTAATAACGCATCGGTGTTAGGCTGGCGTGCGCAAAAAGAACAGGCGCACTATGCCGCAGCGAAAGCTGGCGTGATGGCACTGACACGCTGCGCCGCACTGGAGGCGGCAGATTTTGGTGTGCGAATCAATGCGGTGGCACCGTCTATTGTGTTGCACCCTATGTTGCGTAAATCGGCATCAGAGGAATTATTGGCCGAATTGGAAGCCGCTGAAGCTTACGGTCGTGCGGCTGAGGCTTGGGAGGTAGCCAATGTCATGATGTTCCTCGCTTCTGATTATTCCAGTTACATGACCGGAGAGATTGTTTCCTGTTCCAGTCAACGTAGCTAACAAGGTAGTTATATCGGATTAGAGTCCTTAAGTGGTTAAATAAAGTCGTTTGATTTAGGTAACGTAATTTTGCTTTATTGTTAATTAGTTGTCAGGGGTTTTGCAATTCTGAGTGATTATTCAAGCAATAATGCCCAGTTTTGCTATAACTATTAAATTACAACTTTTTAATATGGGTCCGACATGGGTATTCGGTTCGATAAAGTTACGGTGCTGATTTTTCTGGTCAGTGTTTCGGCGACATTCTATACCGCACATTACCTGTACAAAAAAGAATTAAGCAATGCTTTGCAGCTATTTCATAGTGATGTTGAGAAGTATGCCAGTTTTATCAAAGTAGAATCCGAGCGTTCATTGACGCTATTGATGACATTAAAAAACCTACTGGAAGTCAGTACTATTCGGCGTAATGGATTTGATAGTTTGGCAGAAGAGGCTTTGGATAATTATCCACAGTTACAAGGTGTGGCCTGGGTGCCATTGGTAGCACATGCGGATCGGGCGCGTTACGAGGCGTCCAAGCAGGAAACGGTCCCTGGATTTGAATTTAAAGAGCAGAATGGTGAGCAACTCGTTACCGCCGGGGTTAAGGATTTCTACTTGCCTGTTATGTATCAGCTCTCACGTAGCAAGGACACTTCAAGTGTTGGACTGGATCTTTCCTACGGCCGGTTTAAGACAGCACTGGAAGAATTAGGGCCTGAGAATTATCTGGTTGATATGTTGCCCGACTATTCTAAAGAGCTAAAAAAAGATGAAGAGGCTGAGTATTATTTGACGGTATTCATGCCGATTTATCAAAAGAATGAGATCGGTGCGCAAAATTTTACAGGTTTGCTGATAGGGGGTATTAGTATCCAACCTCTTTTGGCTAACTTTCTATCTGATGAGCGCCATCGCCATATCGATTTAGTGGTTGCGGATATGACTACCGATAAACGCACATTTATCTTAAATCTCAGTGATGATTTTGATGAAAGTGAGCTGCTAAGCGAATACGAATACGTGACGGAAATGCAGTTAGCAGGTGATCGACGTTGGGTGGTGATGGCAGAGCCTACAAACCAATATATGGCGTTAGTTATTTCGAACTCCTGGCAGTCGGCGATAGCAATTGGGCTAATAATTAATTTTTTACTGCCCGCCTATATCTACAATTTGCGTACCCGTAATGCGACTGTCCAGCGTTTGGTAAAAGAGCAAACGGCCAGGCTGGAAACAGCTAATGAAAAATTAGAGAAGTTGTCACGTACTGATTCGTTGACGCTATTAGCTAATCGGCGACATTTTGATGATACTTTGAAGGCCGAATGGTTTCGTGCCATGAGGGATAAAAAACCGTTATCGTTAATTCTCTGCGATGTGGATTTTTTCAAGAAATATAATGATTATTATGGGCATGCCGATGGTGATGTTTGTTTGCAGCAGGTAGCGCTGTCGTTTCGTAGCTGTTTTACTCGCTCGGGAGATGTCGTAGCACGATTCGGTGGCGAAGAGTTTGCTGCTATATTGCCGGCAACAGTATTAGTCGATGAAACATTAATAGCTCGTTGTAATCAGGTGATAAATGAATTGGCGCTGGAGCACAAGGGTTCTGAAATTTGCTCGCATGTAACGGTGAGTTTGGGTGGGTGTACGATGATTCCCTCAGAAAATCTGACTATCGGGCAAATGATACGTACTGCTGATAAAGCACTATACCAAGCAAAAGCGCAGGGTAGAAATCAAGGTGTGGTTTATGATTTTGATCCAGACCATGTTAAACAGGGTGTCTTTCAACCCGTCACTCGGTGATAATACGGGTTTTAAAATATTCTAATTTTAGTAGCCATAATTCTGAATACTTATCGCATTAGCTGCGGCATTTCTGTTCATTGTTGATAGTGGTTTAGCAAGTATTAAAGAGGAAAAGTTATGAAAGAAGCAGTGATAGTTTCGACAGCACGTACACCCATTGGTAAGGCCTTCCGAGGAGCATTTAATGATACTGAGGCACCGGCCATGGGTGGCCATGTTGTTAAGGAGGCGGTAGCCCGTGCAGGTATAGACCCTGCTTCAGTTGATGATGTGATTTTAGGTCTGGCCGCTCCGCAAGGGACTCAGGGTTATAATATTGGTCGATTAAGTGCGATGGCTGCGGGTCTGCCTGAAACCGTATCGGGGATGCAGGTTGATCGTATGTGTTCTTCAGGTCTAATGTCGATTGGACTGGCGGCAAAAGCGATTATGACGAATGAGCAGGATATTATTGTTGCAGGCGGTTTAGAGTCTATATCCCTGGTACAAAACAAATATAAAAATAGCCATCGCGCCATCTCGAAATCGGTGTTGGCGAATTCTCCCCATATGTATATGCAGATGATAGAAACTGCTGAAGTTGTGGCGGATCGTTATAGCATCTCCCGTGAGGCGCAAGATGAGTTTGCTTTTCAAAGTCAGCAGCGTACCGCCGCCGCGCAACAGGCGGGGGCGTTTGATGATGAAATTGTAGCGATGGCGACCACTAAATCTGTGTTTGATCGCGAGACTAAAGAAACCAGCTATGAAGAAACTTTGCTGACTAAAGATGAGGGCAATCGTGCTTCAACAACTTTGGAGAGTTTGTCTGCGCTAGAGCCTGTATGGAAAGACGGAAAAGTAGTACCGGAAGGTAAGTTCATTACTGCGGGTAATGCCTCCCAGCTGTCTGATGGTGCTTCGGCCTGTGTGGTGATGGATTCAAAATTGGCGGAGCAGAAAGGGTTGGCGCCATTGGGGATTTATCGAGGTATGGCGGTGGCGGGTTGTGGCCCGGATGAAATGGGTATTGGCCCCGTGTTTGCGATTCCTAAACTGTTGCAGCGAACGGGTTTAACAATGGCGGATATCGGTTTGTGGGAGTTAAATGAAGCTTTCGCGTGCCAAGCTATATATTGTCGTGACCAGCTGGGCATCCCTAACGAAAACTTGAATGTGAACGGCGGTGCCATTTCTATTGGTCATCCTTTTGGTATGTCAGGTGCGCGGATGGTCGGACATGCATTAATCGAAGGTAAGCGCCGCGGAGTTAGGTATGTCGTCATCAGTATGTGTATCGGTGGCGGTATGGGGGCGGCAGGTTTATTTGAAGTTGCATGATTAGTATTGGTTAGTTCAAGTATCTCAGTAACATCATCATGTGCAGGGCTGGAATTTTCTAGCCCTTTTTTATTAGCTTACAAAAAGCGGTATAGATGACATTTTTTAAGCGTGAATCTCCTCAGTTACTTTTTTTGCTAGCAGCCTTCGCAGCACTGGGGCCGCTATCAACCGATATGTATTTACCGGCGATGCCACTGATGGTGGCGACACTTGATGCGGAAATAGCCGAGGTACAACTTACTCTGGGGATATACCTGCTGGGGTTTTCGTTATTTCATTTAGTGTGTGGCCCCTTGTCGGATCGCTTCGGCCGCAAGCCTGTGTTGATTGGCGGCATGTTGCTTTTTTTATTGTCTTGTCTTGGTTGTTCTAATGCGCAGTCGGTTGAATCACTGATTTTTTGGCGTTTTATGCAAGGTGTAGGGGCGTGTGTGGGCCCTACTTTGGCGAGATCAATAATACGCGATATGTATAGCGTGAAAAAATTGCCGAGTGCGCTGGCAGGAATGAATGCCATTATGGCGCTAGCACCCGTAGTCGCGCCGATTATTGGCGGTTGGATGTTATTAGTTTGGTCATGGCCGAGTATTTTTACTTTTCTCGCATGTTATGCGGCGGTGGCTATATTAATGCTTTGTTTAAAAGTACCTGAATCGTTAACGCAGCGACAAAGCTTACGGCTGAAAAATGTGCTGGCTAATTATGTCTTGCTGTTAAGGAATAGGCATTTCCGTTTGGCAGTCTTGGCTGCTTCTTTCTTGTATGCAGGGGTGTTTGCTTTTGTTACGGGGTCGAGCTATATCCTGATTGAGTTTATGGGTGTGCCCAGTGAGAGCTTTGGATATTGGTTTGCGTTTATAGTGGTTGGATACATTCTGGGTAATTTATTTACCGCACGTTTCTCGCAGCATTTTGATAGTTATCGGTTAATGTATGGTGGTGCTTGTTTGGCTGTGGTGGCGAGCCTGGTAATGATCGTTCTATGTGTGTTGGAAATTTATCATCCTTTAAGTATTGTATTGCCAATCGCGATTTATACCAGTGCGATGGGGATTGCGGTGCCACAAGCAATGGCAGTTGCGTTGACGCCATTCTCGGATATGGCAGGAACGGCGTCGGCATTGATGGGCTTTTTTCAGATGGGTGTGGCGGGTTTGGTCGCGACAGTCGTAGGGTTAATATTAACAGGTGAACCTACGCCCTTGGCAATCTGCTTAGTGGCCTGTGCAGTACTCTCCGGATTGCTTTTTTATCGATTGGAAAAAAATACCGTTACTATAAATGATGAGTAATAAGCATCTACAGTAGGCAGGGGAGCCATTACGGGGTCAGTTAAATGAGTATGAAAGCCATCCGGATTTCGATTATTTTGTCACTGATACTGGTGATGGGGTTAACGTATTTATATCTACAGATAAAATTGGAAGGTGATCGTTTCTTTAGCGAAGACCCACGAGTTTGGCAGCCGGTAATTGCCGGGTTTGCAGAGCAGGATAAGGTCAAGCCGCCACCTCGCAACGCTGTAGTTTTTATAGGTAGCTCGAGTATTCGTTTTTGGGATAGTTTGGAAGAAGACATGCAGCCATTGCTTGTCTTTGGGCGGGGCTTTGGCGGCGCTAAAGCAATGGATGTTAGTTATTATGTCAGTCAAATTGTGGAGCCATATCAGCCACAGGCAGTTGTGGTCTATATCGGTAGTAATGATTTGAGTGATTTATTCGGCAATGTACCGAAAACGCCCGCACAATTACAACCGCTGTATCAGCAATTAATTGAACGATTGAAATGGGCCGCTCCTGGCGCAGAAATATTTTTTATTGCGCTTAAACCCAGTTCAGCCTTGTGGCATTTATGGCCAAAGTTTTTAGCGGTTAATGGGTTTTTAGCCCAGCTTGCTATGGCCGACCCACAAGTTACTTTTATTGATGCCAACGAACAATTGTTTACTGCTGCGGGTGAGCCGGATGCCAGCTTGATGACTTATGATCGGCTGCATATGAATGACAAGGGTTATCAGGTATGGGGTGCTGAGATTAAACGACAGTTGCTGGATGCGTTAAAGACTACATCGGCGCAATAATTTTTTGCGCCGCGGCACTGCTTTTTATCAATTAAGTAGGACTGATTTAGCGTTTACAGACGAGGGTGATATTAACGATTGCCCTCATTTTCGTTGCGCCGTTCATTCTGGATACGCTGATAGATTTCTTCACGATGAACTTCAACACTGCGTGGTGCTTCGATCCCTATTCTTACCTGATTACCCTGGAGTTCTAAAACGGTGACTTTGACTTCGTCACCTACTCGCAAAGTTTCACCAATTCTTCTGGTTAAAATTAACATTTATAAGCTCCCTTATGCTTAGTTGTTAGGTCGTGAAATTATAAGTGCGGTAATGACATTAGCGTAAACATAAATTGTTATACAGTAAGAGTACTTGTAGCTTCTTAGTTCCTGTGTATTTAAAAATACACAGGGGTATTGCCATTATATCTGCTTATAGCCTGATAGGGTTAGGTGAAGTTAAAATTAAATAGTGAGGTATACATTTATCCTCCTACGGTCTGAGAGTTTGTTTGAATATTTTTGCGAGGTTTTTGGTGTGCAGGGTTTGATTAAATGCACAGTGTTATTGTTAGATAGCGGTTGGTAGACCGCTATCTACACTGTGGTCATTTTTTGATAGATAGCACCATGCTATCAAACAGCACGTTCATGGCCTTCCCAATACTGCTGCCGCAGTACTTTTTTGTCAGGTTTACCTACTGCCGTGACAGGAATAGCTGCTGCGTAGTCGATTGATTTAGGCGCCTGGACTGAACCTTTTGCGTTTTTTACTGCGGCAATGATGCTTGCACTCAGTTCCTCTGAAGCCTCCGCATCAGGCCGCAAGACCACTACTGCTTTTACTTCCTCGCCCCATTGTTCGCTAGGGACACCGATTACTGCAACCTGAGCTACTGCTTCATGCTCGGCAATGATATCTTCTACTTCTCTTGGGAAAACATTGAATCCGCCGGTAACGATCATGTCTTTAGTGCGGTCAACGATATATAAAAAACCATCCTCGTCGAAGCGGCCAACGTCGCCGGTATGCATCCAGCCTCCTGTCATTGCTTCTGCTGTTTGCTCGGGAAGTTTGTAATATTCTTTCATTACCAGTGGGCCGCGCACACAAATCTCACCAGGCTCCCCGGCGGCGACCGGTTCGCCTTTGTCGTCCAGCAACGCAAAAGTAATCCACGGCGTGGGTTTACCACAGGCGCTGAGACGGCCAGGTTTATTGAGATCGTGGTCGGCGCGTTTCATATTGACTAACACCATGGGGGCTTCTGATTGGCCATAAAATTGATAGAAGATAGGTCCCCATTTTTCTATTGCTTCTTTGAGGCGGGCTGGGCTCATCGGTGATGCGCCATAGAAAATAGTTTCCATGCTGGACATGTCAGCAGTAGCTGCCCTAGGGTGATCCATTAAATAATAAATCATTACCGGTACCAGCATGGTAGCGGTAATTTTATGTTCTTCGATCATTGTGAAAATCAATTCAGGGTCGAAACCCGCTGGCACATAGATACATCCCCCTTTTTGTAAAGTGGGGACAAAAAAGGCAGCAGCTGCATGTGAGAGCGGCGTCGCTATCATCATCCGCAACTCTTCAGGCCAATCCCATTCCAGCATTTGTATCATGGTCATATACGCTGCTGACCGGTAGGTTTGTAATATCCCCTTGGGTTTGCCGGTGGTGCCGCCTGTGTAGACAATAGCGCCAACATCATCAGGGTCTACTGCGGGGGCAACCAAGGGTTTAGGGTCATAGTTGGCAGCAAGCGCGGTGTAATCATCGCCAGCCTCAGTCGGGCCAAAACCTAACAGGTTTTTCAAGCCTGGCAGCAGGGCTTTTAATTCCTGTGCGCGTTGATCAAACAAGCTGGCGTCGTAGACCAGAGTTTCGACTTCTGCGTCCCCCAAGACATAGGCGTGATCATCCAATGATCCCATAGGGTGCAGTGTGGTGCCGCAGCAACCGGTTATTTGCATGGCCGCCAGGTTGTAAAGGACTTCAGGACGGTTACCAGAGACGATGGCAACACGGGAGCCTGGCCCCAGGCCTTTGGACTGGAGGACTTGCACAAAGCGGCTGGTCTGTTCACGGACTTCTCGATAGCTGGCTATGGTTTCCCCCAGGTGTAAGCAGGGTCTATCGTCATAGCGGTTTAGACCGTCGATGATCAGGTCAGCGAGTAAAGGCGGGTTGTGAATAGCGTTGGCAGTCATAGTTAATCCATCTTTATTGGTATTTGATGATGCTTATTCTATGGCTTTTAGAGGCTGCAGAAAATTAAGATTCTGCAAGGTCTGGAGCAAGGGGAGGCAATTCGGTCAGCGACACAGTTGCCGGTGACCGGTGAGTGAGATGGATGGGCCTATTGATATAATTCTGCGCGTAGATCCCGCAAAAAATTTTGCAGCTTTTCAGCGTTTTCAGGGCCCATGCGCCACAGCAGCTTTTCTATATCGCTGGCATCTTCCAGTACAGGGTCCTCGAATTTATAGAGTACGCTGGGGCGAATCAGGGCGGCGGGCTGCTCTAGCGAATCAACTGCGAGGACTTGGCTGATAGCTTGGCGCAGGCGTTGGTCGACGCTGTTGTTTTTACCTTGTTCATCGTAGGCTTTTTCAATAATGGGTAGCCATGCGCGATAATAGCTTGCGGCTTGCGCGGGCTTGATCGCAGTGATTGTGTCAATCAGTGAAGTCATCCGCTGCTGGTTGTCCTCAGCAGCCACGGTATCCAGTCCCATTGGCTCGACTGCAAATTTGTCCATAGGGTAGTCGACAGGGCGATAGCGTTTAGGTAATTTGCCTTCGGCCATAAGATCCAGTGCCAGTACCCATTTGCGGATCTGTTCGTCAGGTAATAGCCATTGACTTAATTCTGGCGCTAAATCGGCAGCGGCTAATAGAAACTGCGGATCACTGTTTTCCAGAGCAGTTGGCGGGGTTACGATTTTTATTTCAGGTTGGTTGAGTTCAGCCATTGGCTCTGGTTTTGGCCAGTCCTGTTCAGGCACATAGGCGGGAGTTGGCTCTGGTAAATTACGGATTACGGCTTCTGGCTTAGACATCTCGGGAGCGGCAGCGGTGCTTTCGGTTTTATCTTTGGAGAGAAAAGCCCCTAGACCAATGAGTGCAAGCACTAATACCACTGCTCCTATACCGAGCAGGTTTTTATTATTCATGAGTAAATTCCAAATAGTTTTTAGGATTATGGTCTGCTGATAGACTAGCACTGTTATCCTGAGGGATATACTGTGTATATTAGACTATGTCCACTAACCCGCTAACCGCATAAATGATAATAACTAACAATCGATGATATCGAAGAGTCGAGTAGGGCCGCATCCCGTTAGCACTTTATTACTGACAGCTATTGTAATTGTTGGTTCGTTAGGTGCTTCTTATATTTTAGTGTTGTGGTGGACTTTGCGGCGGGCGAGTCAAGCGCCAAATGGCTGCGAGATCACTGGTGAGTTTGCTTATGTTGTGCCTGGCAAGCAATTAAAAAATGATTTAGTCGATGACGATTTCTCTTTACGCTTACAACACTGTTGGCAGCTCTGGCAGCAGCATTCCGCCGAGATTTATTTGCTAGGAGGTAGCCGTAATGCGGCGACCATAACGGAGGCGCAGGCGGGGAAAAATTGGTTAGAGAAACAAGGCGTGCCATCCTCACAGATAACTTTGGAACAACGCTCTAAGCACAGCCTGGAAAATTTATGGCAGCTGCGGGCATTGGTGACTGCCGAGCAAAAGCTGGTGCTGGTATCGAATCGCTACCACTTGCCCAGGTTGAGTCTGATGGCGAGTGCATTAGCTATGCGGATTCATCTGGTAGCGGCGGAACCGGTAATGAATTATTCCCCTGGTTACTGGCTACGGTGGTTAAAAGAAGCGTTTTATATCCATTGGTTTTATCTATCGAGCAAACTCTAGATCGTAAGCTGTTGTTTTGGCTGTTATTTTTTAATCCGTTTGGCTTCATTCGCGTTAAAGTTATCCCCGTCTTGGCCGTTAGATAACTAGTAGAACTCTGATTAGGGGAAGTTGCGCCTTGGCGTTAGTCATCAATACCAACATTAGCTCGTTAAATGCCCAGCGGCAGCTGAATGGCAATAGCACTGCGCTGGCTACCAGTTTGCAGCGGTTGAGCTCTGGTTTGCGTATTAATAGTGCCAAAGATGACGCAGCTGGCTTGGCTATAGCCGATCGTTTTACCTCGCAGATTCGCGGCCTTGATCAGGCGGCCCGCAATGCCAATGATGCTATTTCGTTTTTGCAGGTGGCGGAAGGGGCGTTTAATGAGGTGACTAACAACTTGCAGCGGATGCGTGAGCTCTCTATTCAGGCGGCTAATGACGGTGCTTTATCAAGCCAGGATAAAGCCAATATTCAAAAGGAAGTGGCCCAACTGATAGCAGAAATTGATCGGGTAGCGGAGACGACGAGTTTTGGTAGCCAAAAACTGTTTGCTGGCGTATCCGGGTCGATTGTCGATGAAGATCAACAAGAGATTGTGACGGGTTTGAAGAATTACTGGTTGCGGGAAGCAGCAGAGCGAGTTAGTACCTACTATGGCCTGGATTCATCATCCAGCAGTGTGGATCTGGAGGTTGAATTTACTTCCGGCGAGTCGTACGCGGCCGCTATCATTAGTGGTACCGTAAGCGGTGTTTTACAGTCCCAAACCCTGTCTATTAATATCGATAGTTTTACCCCACCTAATTTACCTGATGGCGGCACCGGACCGGTCTATAATGACCGGATCATTGCTCATGAAATGGTTCATGCCATGATGTATCGAGAGTTTGATGCCAATAGTGTGCGCGCAGAAACCCTTAATGGCAGTGTGGGAAGCTGGTTTTTAGAAGGGACTGCTGAATTTATACACGGTGCTGATGAGCGGGTCACCACCGCTTTGGCCAGCCTCACTGATAGTGGTGACGGCGATACCAGAGACGAATTAGTGGCCAAACTAAATGACAACGATGTGACTGGAACTTACGCAGCCGGGTATGTCGCCGTCGCATTCATGCATGAGGATATTATCAATAATAACGGTGGTAACGGCATTATCGATATTATGACTGACCTCAAAGGCGGTAGTACTCTGGACACCGCCATTGCCAACAGAACCAGCTATAGCGGCTTGTCAGATTTTGAAACCAACTTTAAAGCCGGTGGCGGTGATGGTGAAACGTTTCTTGCAGCGATGAATCTGTCTAATGACGACACCGGTGCGATTGGTGGTCTGGATGCTTCCGGTGGCGCCGAACTCACCGCAACGTCCATTCTTCCCAATGTGTTGGCTTTTGAGGATCAGCCAATTGACAATGTTACGGTCAATTACAACACTGACTCAACGCTGATTGCTACAGAAGTTGAATACCAAATCGGTGCGCAAGCGAATGAGACTATTACCGCTTCCGTTGGGGGGGCCAGTGCTGACACGCTGGGTATTGCTGATATCGATGTCAGTTCTGATGCCAATGCGGCTATTAGCATTATCGATGACGCTATTTCTTATATAAGCACTACCAGGGCGGATATGGGGGCAGTGCAGAACCGTTTGCAAAGTACTATCAATAATTTAACCAGCACGGCTGAAAACGTGACCTCCAGTCGCTCCAGAGTGTTGGATGCTGATTACGCGAAGGAAACTGGTCAGTTGGCAAAAAGCCAAATTATTCAGCAAGCAGCCTTTTCCGTGCTTTCACAAGCCAATGCCCAGCCACAGGCTGTGTTGAGTTTATTGGCCTAGTCTTTATTTATTCAATTGAAAAAACTATCGGTCGTCATCCATTGATTACAGCTGCTTATGTTCTGCGGAATCGTTAGTGGCTTTTAATACTTGGTTTATATCGGTTGTGGCGCTAGCTTATCGGATAGTTCGCTTAATATGCTGTCCAGCTGCTGCATTTTTTCGTGACCAATAAGAGCGGCATATTCCTCTGTAACTTCATTCACCGCGTCGATTGACGCTTGAATCATTTCAATACCCAGCTCGGTGAATACCACATTTTTGGCTCGGCCATCGTGAGGGTCGGGGATTCGTTTGATATAGCCTAAGCTTTCTATCTCATTGGCGATTTGGCTGATCGCTTGTTTGGTCATGCCATTGAACTCGGCAATATCTATCAATCTCGTCCCGCTAAAGGACATGTGACCGAGTATGGCCGCAAAAGAGAGTCTCAAGCCGGGGTAGCCCTTGGTCAGCAACTTATCCCGCAAGCGGCGATGGAAATCTTCGGAAACATTGTCAAGTAAGCGCGCGCCGTTGCTGCGGTATAGGTATTCTACTTGTCGAACGTCCATAGGGGTATGACTCATAATATCCTCTGTTATTGAGGGCGGGTAATGGCTTGCGCGGAGTTGCTAGTCCGGCCTATAGTGCAGTCGCAATGTTTTATTAGCGAGCATTATAGACGCTGGTTTTACAGTTACCCATTGTAGTGTTTGCAAGTCGATTTAAGTAGGAGGGTGTTTGACAATAATATTCAAGCGTTGTTTCAGGGGCAGCATTATAGTGCTAGTTATGTTGTTGCTTGTGGCTTGCGAGTCTGACAATGAACATTTTTGCGCGCGTTACCAGTATGTTTATCAGCAGCTGGTGGATGAGCCAGACTTGCCAACTTACACCGAAATGAAACAGAAATTGTTGGCTGATCTCAGCGCCGCTAAACAGGATGATGATCAAGCTAAATTCATGTTGTTTATTTTGGAAGATTGGCACTCAGAAATGAAACCGCAGCATGAGGATGGCAGGGAATTCTGCATGAGGGTTAAGCGCTGGCAGTATTATCAGTAGCTATCGGCGCACCCTTCGGCTAGTGGAAGAAGATGTGCTGCCTTAAAGTGGCTTCAGATTATTCAATGATTGAGCCGACAGAGTAACCCTGTTAAACTGGCGTCCCATCTCAGGGCGGTCTGCAAAGCCGATAATATCTTGGTTTTTAGCCCCCTCTTAATAACCATGTCATCGATCATTTTTCAGGCATTGTTGTTACACAAGTAGCTACATCAACATACATACAAGAGACAGTTTTTCATGGCGACTCGATTTATCTTCGTCACCGGCGGCGTTGTATCGTCTTTGGGTAAAGGTATTGCATCAGCTTCGTTGGCCGCAATCCTTGAGGCTCGCGGTTTAAAGGTGACCATGCTAAAGCTGGATCCTTATATTAATGTCGATCCAGGTACCATGAGCCCCTTTCAGCATGGTGAGGTTTTTGTCACCGAAGATGGTGCAGAGACCGATTTGGATTTAGGCCACTATGAGCGCTTTATCCGTACCAAAATGGGTAAGCGCAACAACTTCACCACTGGCCGAGTGTATGAAACAGTACTGCGCAAAGAGCGTAGGGGTGACTATTTAGGGGGCACCGTTCAGGTTATCCCCCATATTACTGATGAAATTAAGCGCCGCGTTATCGAAGGTGCCGGTGATGCGGATGTGGCGATTGTCGAAATTGGCGGCACCATTGGTGATATAGAAGGCTTGCCATTCTTTGAAGCCGCTCGCCAGTTGAAAGTTGATCTGGGTCCTACTCGCGCCATGCTAATGCACCTGACACTGGTGCCCTATATTGCCACTGCCGGTGAGACCAAAACCAAGCCTACTCAACACTCCGTTAAAGAGTTGCGTTCCATCGGTTTGCAGCCGGATATACTGCTATGCCGTTCTGATCATGAAATTGACGAAGGCTCGTTAAAGAAAATATCTTCCTTTACTAACGTTGAGCTGCGGGCAGTTATCCCGCTACAGGATGCCGATAGCATTTACCGTATTCCGGGGGCACTGAAGCAGCGTGGTTTGGACGACATTATTGTTGAGCGGTTTAGTCTGGAGTGTGCTGCCGCCGATTTGTCAGAATGGGATCGGGTAATAGATGGCGCATTAAATCCTGATAAGGAAGTGACCATCGCCATGGTCGGCAAGTACATGGAATTAATTGATGCTTACAAATCCTTGAATGAAGCTTTGTTGCATGCTGGCATTACTACTCGTACCAAGGTGAATATTCGCTACATCGATTCTCAGGGTATTGAAGAAGAAGGGCTGGATTTATTAGCTGGCGTCGATGGTATTTTAGTGCCAGGTGGTTTTGGTAATCGCGGCGTTGAAGGTAAAATTGCTACCGTGCGCTACGCCCGTGAAAACAAAATTCCCTATTTGGGGATTTGTTTAGGTATGCAGGTTGCGGTGATTGAATATGCCCGTAATGTGGCGGGGTTAGCTGGCGCAAATAGTACCGAGTTTGAGAAAAATAGTCCGCACCCCGTCATTGGCTTGATTACTGAGTGGATTGATGCGGATGGTAGTAAAGAAATTCGCGATGAGTCTGCTGATTTGGGTGGGACTATGCGTCTTGGGGCGCAGGAATGTCACTTGGTGGCTGACTCTAATGTGGCACAAAGCTACGGTAACGAACTTATTGTAGAGCGTCATCGCCACCGTTATGAAGTCAATAACAACTATGTTGATAAATTGCAGCAGGCTGGTTTAAAAATTGGTGGTTGGTCTGCTGATGACTCTTTGGTAGAAGTGGTCGAAATACCTGACCACCCCTGGTTTATCGCTTGCCAGTTTCACCCCGAATTTACGTCTACTCCACGCGATGGTCACCCCTTATTCAGTGGCTTCGTTAATGCAGCAGTTGCATACTCTAAATAGGTCGCCGTTGTGAAGCAGAAAACGTTAAGCATAGGTTCTATTCAAGTCTCTAACGATTTACCTTTTGTCTTATTTGGCGGCATGAATGTATTGGAGTCTCGCGATTTGGCTTTACAAATTGCTGAGCATTATGTCGAGGTTTGTGCCCGGCTGAAAATACCTTATGTATTCAAGGCATCCTTTGATAAGGCTAATCGCTCGTCAATACATTCCTTTCGTGGACCGGGAATGGAAGAAGGATTGAAAATTTTTCAGGAAGTTAAAGAAACGTTTAACATCCCGGTGATCACGGATCTTCATGAAATTGATCAAGCCAAGCCGGTTGCTGAGGTTTGTGATGTTATTCAATTGCCCGCATTTTTAGCCCGACAAACAGATTTAGTGGCCGCAATGGCTGCTACCGGCAATGTGATCAATATTAAAAAGCCGCAGTTTTTAAGCCCTCCACAAATGAAAAATATTGTCGATAAATTTGCCGAGTGTGGTAATGACAAGGTGATGTTGTGCGAGCGCGGCAGTAATTTTGGCTACGATAATTTAGTAGTGGATATGCTGGGTTTTCGCACCATGAAAGAGGTCAGCGGCGGGGCCCCGATTATTTTTGACGTCACGCATGCCCTGCAGTGCCGCGATCCTATGGGCGCAGCGTCAGGTGGCCGCCGTCATCAGGTGGCAGAGTTAGGGCGGGCCGGCATGTCACAAAAATTAGCAGGCTTGTTTTTAGAAGCGCATCCTGATCCGGATAATGCAAAATGCGATGGCCCCTCAGCGTTGCCGTTAGCTGCGCTGGAAGGTTTTTTAACCGAAATGAAAGCGATTGACGATTTGGTGAAATCGCTGCCTGAATTAAATATTAAGTAATGGAGTTATGTTGAACGTGAGCGTTAATCCGCAGGCGTTTGGCCACTGACATCCGACATTTTACGGAGTAAAAAGTAATGTCTGAGATCGTTGATGTAAAAGCCTTTGAAGTACTGGACTCTCGAGGTAACCCTACTGTAGAAGCTGATGTGATTTTGGCATCCGGTGCTGTAGGCAGTGCGTGTGCGCCTTCAGGTGCGTCTACCGGTTCCCGCGAAGCGCTTGAATTACGTGATGGTGATAAGTCGCGTTACTTGGGTAAGGGTGTGTTAAAAGCGGTAGAGAATATCAACGTCACTATTAAGAATCTGTTAGTGGGTAAAGATGCTGCGGATCAGCGCGCGCTTGATCAATTAATGATTGATGCCGATGGTACTGAAAGCAAATCCAATCTGGGTGCTAATGCGATATTGGCGGTGTCTTTGGCTGCGGCTAAGGCAGTTGCTGTGGAAAAAGGTATTCCTTTGTATCAACATATTGCCGATTTGAATGGCACTCCCGGTCAGTACAGCATGCCAGTACCGATGATGAATATCATCAATGGTGGTGAGCACGCGGATAACAATGTTGATATTCAGGAATTTATGGTGCAGCCGGTAGGGGCCAAGTCCTTTACTGAGGCGTTGCGTATGGGGGCTGAAATTTTCCATGCCCTAAAAAAAGTCTTAAAGGATAAAGGTTTGAATACGGCAGTCGGTGATGAAGGTGGTTTCGCGCCTAACCTGACATCTAATGCCGATGCCTTGGCTGTGATCAAAGTAGCTGTGGCGGATGCGGGATATACACTGGGTGATGATATTACTTTAGCACTGGATTGTGCGGCCTCTGAATTCTATAAGGACGGTAAGTATGATTTAGCTGGTGAGGGGCAGGTATTCACTTCGGAAGGTTTCAGTGACTATCTGGCCGAATTATGCGAGCAGTATCCAATTATTTCTATTGAAGACGGTCTGGATGAGTCGGATTGGGATGGTTGGAAATATCAAACTGAAAAACTGGGACATAAAATACAATTGGTCGGTGATGATTTGTTTGTTACCAATACCAAAATCCTGAAAGAGGGGATCGATAAAAGCATCGCAAACTCTATCCTGATCAAGTTCAATCAAATCGGTTCGCTGACTGAGACACTGGATGCCATCAAAATGGCCAAGGATGCAGGCTATACAGCAGTTATTTCTCATCGTTCTGGTGAAACAGAGGATACTACAATTGCTGACCTGGCAGTGGCTACTGCAGCGGGTCAAATTAAAACGGGTTCGCTGTGTCGTTCTGATCGGGTGGCAAAATATAACCGTTTACTAAGAATTGAAGCGGAGTTGGGAGCAGCGGCCCCCTACCGAGGGCGCGCAGAATTTAAAGCGTAAGCTCTAATTATTATTATCTTAAAAGGAGTGGCTAGTCCGCTCCTTTTTCGTTTATCCGTACAGCTAAATATGCTAGTTTGCTGGTCTTGTTAAAAATATTGTCTTACTGGTTGTATGCGCTGGATCTTACTTGTCTTACTGCTGCTTTTATTCGGACTACAGTTTCGGCTGTGGTTTGGGCAGGGTAGTTGGGAGCAGATCGCCTCACTAGAGCGTGAGATCGAGCAGCAAACACTCATAAATCAACGGTTACGTGATCGCAACCTGGTGCTGGAAAACGAAGTGCGCGACTTAAAGAGCGGTATGGATAGCGTCGAAGAGCGGGCTAGGGCCGATCTGGGTTTGATCAAAAAAGACGAAACTTTTTACTTGATCATTGATAAAGAGAAATCTATCCAGTGACCGTAAAATCAACCAGCAATGTTTTTTATGCGGTGGTGCCAGCTGCGGGTGTCGGTCGTCGAATGGGTACTGATCAGCCGAAACAATATTTGCCACTGTTAGATAAATTAGTCATTGAACATACCTTAAGTCGCTTGCTGGCGGAGCCGCGCTTGCGGCAAATTGTGGTGGCGGTTGCTGCTCAAGACACACTTTGGCCAACTCTCGAAATTTTAAAACATCCTCGTATTAGTGTTGTTGTTGGTGGAGCTGAACGGAGCGATTCAGTACTTAGTGGGCTGCAAAGTTTAGCACAGGTTTGTTCGGCGCAGGATTGGGTGTTAGTTCATGATGTTGCTCGTCCTTGTCTCTCAGTTACAGATATTTCTCGTCTTATTGATCATTTAAGTGAAGATCCTGTGGGTGGTATCCTTGCGGTGCCAGCTAGTGACACACTAAAAAAAGTGAATGGGCAGGCTGAGGTAAGCCATACTATTGATAGGCAGGCAATTTGGCAGGCACAAACACCACAGATGTTCCGCTATCAATTACTATTAGATGCTTTGGTCGATGCTGTGCAGCAAGGTTTGTTAATAACCGATGAGGCTTCGGCAATTGAAATGGCCGGCCTAAGTGGCAAAGTTGTAGAAGCACTTTATCCCAATCCCAAAATTACCCGCCCTAACGATTTAGCTTTGGCGGAATTTTATTTACAGCGGGGGGCAATAGTATGAGTTTACGGATCGGGCATGGATACGATGTTCATCGTTTCGGTGAAGGCGATCATGTCATGATGGCCGGCGTGGCGATTCCCTATGCACAGGGATTGGTGGCGCACTCGGACGGCGATGTGGCATTACATGCTCTGGCTGATGCCTTACTTGGTGCATGTGCTTTGGGGGATATTGGTCAGCATTTCCCTGATACTGATCCGACCTATGCAGGGGCCAATAGTCGTGAACTACTACAACATGTTTATCGATTAGTGCAGGAAAAAGGTTATTGTTTGGGTAATACTGATATCACTATTGTTGCCCAAGCCCCGAAAATGGCGCCGCATATAGTTGCAATGCGGACTAATATAGCGGCAGATTTAGCTGTTGATATTGAGCAGGTGAATGTGAAAGCGACCACTACTGAATACATGGGCTTTGCTGGTCGTAAGGAAGGCATTGCAGTTTATGCGGTGGTGTTATTAGAAGCTAAAAATTTGTGACTGAGCTAAATTATCCTGCGGAACACTTATCTCTGACGCCGCTGGCCTATGCCAATGGACGGCCGGAGCTAATGGCGATTATTCGTCAGCAGCCGGCAGACTTTCGGGTAGAAGAAATTTTGGGATTTGAGCCTGAAGGTGAAGGTGAACATGTTTTTCTGTGGGTAGAAAAAACCGCTTTGAATACCCAGCAAGTTGCCGATGCTTTAGCTAAATTGGCAAATGTAGCTGCCAGACAAGTCAGCTTCTCCGGTATGAAAGATAAAAATGCAATCACGCGGCAGTGGTTTAGCGTACATTTACCTGGTGCAGATAATATAGATTGGCAGGCGATTAATTCTCCCCAAATTAAATTGTTAACATCGACCAGGCATTTAAGGAAATTACGTCGTGGTGTTCATCGGGGTAATCGTTTTGTAATTACCGCCAGAAATTTACAGGGCGCTACGGATTCACTCACACAGCGTATTGCTGCCATTACAGGCACTGGTGTACCTAACTACTTTGGTGAGCAGCGCTTTGGTTTTGATGGTGCTAATTTACGCAAAGCACAGCAGTGGTTTGCGGGTGAGTTCAAACCTAAGCGGCACCAGCAAGGTATTTATTTATCAGCAGCTCGCTCATGGTTATTTAATCAGTTGTTATCGCAGCGGGTTGCTAATCAACAGTGGAATAAGTTGCTTGGGGGTGAATTGTTAATGCTAGCGGGTAGCCATAGTGTCTTTCCGCAAGATGATGATCCTGAACTTGCGCAACGGTTGTTAGATGGGGATATTCATCTAACAGGTCCGCTATATGGTAAGCCTGGGCAGGGTAATAAGCATTGCCAGCAACAAGTGGCGGTGTTGGAACAAGCTTTATTTGATAGCTATCCGCAGCTACTTGCCGGTTTGGAAAAAGCGGGCTTGAAAGCTGAGCGCCGCGCCCTGCGATTAATACCTGAAAATTTTGAATACCAACTGGATGCTGATGTTTTAGAGTGTCGTTTTTCGCTAACAAGTGGCTGTTTCGCTACTGCTGTTATGCGAGAATTGCTAAACTATCAAGTAGCAGGTAGGGAAGCCTGAGCTTGATACACAATAATAATGTTAGGAGTTATGGGTGACTAAGTTAAATCTCGCTGGGATTGGCATGACCTCGCAGCGAACCCGTGATCGTCTGGTTCAGCGTCTGTGTAACCAGGGTATAAGCAATTTTGAAGTGCTGGATGTTATGCGCACTACGCCTCGCCATATTTTTCTTGATGAAGCGCTAGCCCATAGAGCCTATGAAGATGACGCTTTACCGATAGGTTTTCAGCAAACACTCTCGCAACCCTATACTGTCGCCAGAATGACCGAGTTGTTATTGGCTGACGCCCCCTTAAAGCGTGTGTTAGAAGTTGGCACTGGCTCAGGTTACCAGACCACCGTATTGGCGCAATTAGTAGAGCGGGTTTACAGCGTTGAACGAATTAAGCCGTTACAAGAGAAGGCGCGACAGCGATTGCGCACTTTAGGCGCTCGTAATGTGCACCTAAAACATGCCGATGGTGGCTTTGGTTGGCCGGACAAAGGCCCTTTCGATGGCATTATTTCTACCGCCGCACCAGAGCGAGTGCCTGAAGAGTTGATCGCTCAGCTTGCTGTCGGTGGACGCTTGGTTATTCCCGTTGGCGATCATCTCAAACAACAATTAATGTTAGTGGTTAAAACAGAAGAAGGCGTAACTACGACCGTAGTAGAGCCAGCTTTCTTTGTGCCACTGAAGTCCGGGGTTATAAGTTAGCGGTTAAGTGGTCACGTTTTAAATAAGACGGCCTGAAACCGCGATTTGGAGTAACTATGAGTAGTGCAGAAAAACCCTCCGCATTTGGCGTGTTCATCCGCGGTGTTGCCATGGGGGCTGCTGATGTGGTGCCGGGGGTGTCTGGAGGTACAGTTGCGTTTATTACTGGCATCTATGAACAGCTACTTGATGCCATTAAGTCCATCAACCCGACGGCACTGATGGTGTTGGTTAAGCAAGGCCCAAAAGCGTGCTGGCATTATATAAATGGTGGTTTTCTGCTAGCCCTGCTATTGGGTGTTTTCACCAGTATTGTTTCTTTGGCCAGAGTGATCAGTTACTTATTAGATCATCAGCCCTTGTTATTGTGGGCTTTTTTCTTTGGGTTGATAGCGGCGTCTTCTTTACATATGGGGCGGCAGATTAAGCAGTGGCAACCGCTAACGGTGGGGGTATTACTGCTTGGAGGATTGATTGCCTGTTTTATCACCGAGATTAAACCGTCGGAGTTAACCCCGAGCTTGCTGCTTTATTTTTTGGCGGGTGCGATTGCTATCTGTGCGATGATTCTGCCTGGTATTTCTGGCAGTTTTATTTTGGTGCTGATGGGGATGTACCAACATGTGTTAGCTGCTGTGAAGAGCTTTGATTGGCTTACCTTAATGGTTTTTGCTGCTGGGTGTGGCATTGGCTTGCTCAGCTTTGCTCATTTCCTCTCCTGGTTATTTCGGCGCTTCCACGATCTGACATTGGCTTTGCTAACGGGTTTTTTGATTGGCTCCCTCAATCTGGTTTGGCCCTGGAAACAAACCTTGAGTTACTATCAAAATAGCAAAGGTGAGAGTCTGGCATTGACTCAGCAAAACGTATTGCCGTGGCATTATTCTGAGTTAGTGGGTGTGCCCGCACAGGGAGTTTATTGCTTTATGTTGATGTTGGTGGGGCTGCTTTTGGTGATTTTGCTAGAGAAATGGGGTGATTCGCTCGCAGCCAAGGCCTAGAGCAAGAAAATAAACGTATATTTTTTAGAATATTTTAGAATATATAATAATGTTTTAATTCATTTTTATATATTAAAACGACTGCTTTCCGCATTATTTTGATTCTCTGCTATTATGGTTTTTTTGAATAAAATCATGCTATTAAGACCAAAACTTAATAAAGAGAATGATTTTTCATCGCTATCTTGCATAGTCCAATTGGTTATAGAGTGATCACTTTTTGAAAGGTCGGGATCTACAATTTTTACTGCTGATTTTAATCAGTCTGGTGTTTGCGGGTTGTACGGGCGGCGGGCAGTATGCGCCTGTGGTTGAGGCGCAAGACCGCCCTAAGCCAGAGGTTGAGACGCATATAGTCTCTCGTGGTGAGACCCTATATTCTCTTGCTTGGCGTTATAACTTGGACTTTAGGGGGTTAGCGAGTACTAACGGTGTGAGTTCGCCCTATACTATTTATCCCGGTCAAAAAATTCTTCTGGCGGATACTCCCCGCGCCGTAAAATCCACCTCCGCAGTAAACTCTGTTGCCGCGACTAACACTTCAGCTAAGTCGCAAAATATGTCAGCCAAGTCCGCTCCGTTAATAGAAAAAACAACAACGACGAAAGTATCATCTGACCTTACCGGCTTAAGTAAAAAAGACTATCCATTTGTTTGGCGCTGGCCTGCGCGGGGTAAAGTAGTGCGCGCTTACAGTCACTCAAGCAATGTTCATAAAGGTATTGATATTCATGGCAAATTGGGAGAGCCTGTACATGCTGCCAACAGCGGAAAAGTTGTTTACGCTGGAAGTGGTTTGGTGGGTTACGGTAAGTTGTTAATCATTAAACATGATGATCATTATCTGAGTGCTTATGGCCACAACAGTCAGTTGTTGGTCAAAGAGGGAAGTCTGATCAAAGTGGGGCAACAAATTGCCAAGTTTGGTGACACCGGGACGGATAAAGTGAAGCTTCATTTTGAAATTCGTCGCGATGGTAAGCCAATTAACCCGTTAGGTTTATTGCCAAAATAATTGGGGTAAGTATTAGTCGTTAGGTGCTAAGTAAATATCCCTATAGACTAATTATGGAATTGAGCAGTAAATCGTTGATGCTGGGTTGTCATCGCTTTTTAATGAGAGATGACTGAGTCTTCCGACAAAAATAAAGGTTAGACCTATGGAAGTTCATGCTGAAGAAAAGACAAAAGCGACTGAGATTGATAATCTGTTAGCTGCTGACATTGATTTTGATGCAATGACTGATGATGCTGAGAGTGAGCCGGTCAAGGCAAAAGAAAAAATCCCCCGCTAAGAAAAAGGCCGCGGCGGCAAAGCCAAAAGTAACAGCCGATCGTTTTCAAAAAACACTTGATGCTACGCAGCTTTATCTCAATGAAATTGGTTTTTCACCGCTACTAAGTCCAGAGGAAGAAGTTTATTACGCACGTATGGCTATGCGTGGTGAAGAAGCGGGTCGCAAACGCATGATCGAAAGTAACTTGCGTTTAGTGGTGAAAATTTCACGTCGCTATGTGAATCGAGGTCTTTCACTACTGGATTTAATTGAAGAAGGTAATTTAGGTCTGATTCGTGCGGTTGAAAAATTTGATCCTGAGCGCGGCTTCCGATTTTCTACTTACGCTACCTGGTGGATACGTCAGACCATTGAACGGGCCATTATGAATCAGACGCGTACCATTCGGTTGCCGATTCACGTGGTTAAAGAATTAAATGTTTATTTGCGTGCGGCGCGTGAATTGACTCAAAAGCTAGATCATGAACCGTCAGCAGAAGAAATTGCAGATCTGCTTGATAAGCCGGTTGATGATGTCAAGCGTATGCTTGGTTTGAATGAGCGAGTCACTTCGGTTGATACCCCGTTGGGCCCGGATTCCGAAAAATCCTTATTGGACACTATTCCTGATATTCATGTTTCAGATCCTGCTGAGATGCTTCAGGATGACGATATGCGTGCCAGTATTGGTGAATGGTTGGGTGAGCTTAGTGAAAAGCAGTGCGAGGTTGTAGCGCGCCGTTTCGGCCTCAGGGGCTATGAAACCAGTACTTTGGAAGAAGTGGGGCGTGAGATTGGTCTAACCCGCGAGCGAGTTCGTCAGATTCAGGTTGAAGCGTTGAAGCGCCTGCGTGATATTTTGGAAAAGCAGGGTTTAAGTAGCGAATCTGTTTTCAGTTGATTTAGTCTAGAGTAATTTGTTTAAAGGCGGCGTTGGTCGCCTTTTTTATGTCTGCTATTTTCTGCCTTTTGAGTGAATTTTGGCTGCCAATGGGCAGTATTTTGGCCGTGATATCTGTTAAAATCCCCGCATTATTGATGTTCCGTTATTTGAGGTAAATTCCCCTATGGCAGATGCCATTATGTCCCACGATGCAGCTGATCAGCAGTTGGTTCGTGATTATATAAACCGAATCCCTGCGCATGACGAGGTTTCTCCGCAGCAGCAAGCTGAATTAAAGCAGCGCATTAAAGCCTTGTTGCTGCGGGAAAATGCGGTATTGGTAGCGCATTACTATACTGATCCAGTAATTCAGGAGCTGGCAGAGGAGACCGGTGGCTGTGTGTCGGATTCTTTGGAGATGGCTCGTTTTGGGCGTGACAATCCGGCCACGACCTTGGTCGTGGCCGGCGTTAAGTTCATGGGCGAGACCGCTAAGATTTTATCACCGGAAAAAAGAGTATTGATGCCTACGCTAGAGGCGACTTGTTCACTGGATATTGGTTGCCCTGCGGATGAATTCGCGGCCTTCTGTGACCAGCACCCTGATCGCACGGTGGTGGTGTATGCTAATACTTCGGCGGCTGTTAAGGCCAGAGCGGATTGGGTGGTCACGTCCAGTATTGCATTGAAGGTGGTTGAGCATCTGGATGCTCAGGGTGAAAAGATTTTGTGGGCGCCGGATAAACATTTGGGTAGTTACGTGCAGCGTGAGACCGGTGCCGATGTGTTGATGTGGGATGGTGCTTGCATTGTTCATGAAGAATTTAAAGCGAAAGCATTGTTGGATTTAAAAGCGGTCTATCCTGATGCTGCGATTTTAGTGCACCCGGAATCACCACAATCGGTGGTTGAACTGGCCGATCATGTGGGCTCTACTTCACAGATTATTAATGCCGCAGTGACTATGCCTAATAAGCAATTTATTGTCGCTACCGATCAGGGTATTTTTTATAAGATGCAGCAACAGGTTCCCGATAAGGAACTTATTGTGGCGCCAACTGCTGGCAGTGGTGCGACTTGTCGCAGCTGTGCCAGCTGCCCCTGGATGGGGATGAATGCGCTGGATAATTTATTGGAGTCCTTAGAGCAAGGCTCAAATGAAGTGTTAGTCGATGTTACCTTGGGTGAGCAGGCGATGAAACCGCTGACCCGGATGCTAAATTTTCTACTGGTAGTTAAGAATCATTAGAGGCTAGAAGGGCGGGAAAAGTCGCCCTATAGATTCCTCATTTGTGCTTCCATCTTCTTGATTTGAATAATGCGCTCCTGGATTTTAGCCGTGGTTAAGTTGTCCTGGCTAACCAGTGGTAGCGCATAGTTTAATTGTTTGGCCGCCATGTCTAGCGCGCCATTTAAAATAAAGTATTCGGCCCGAGCCCGATGTACACCAACAATATTTCCAGCTAAGCCGTGAGTCTCTGCTAATAAATACCATACTGATGGGTCATTAGGTTTACGTCTGGAATGTGTCAGCAGCAATGCTTCCGCTTTATGTGCTTGATTGGCTGCTAGTAACGCTTTAGCCATGGTCATGGTTAGCGGGTGATTGCCGGGAGTGAGGTCCAGATTTTCAGACAGTATCGAGATTGCTTCTTGTAGTTTGCCTGCTGCCATATCGAGCTCTGCTTGCGCAACTACATAACTAATTTCATGGGGGGCGGTTTTTAGCAGCAGATTTAATCGCTGTTGGGCTTCCTCAAATTCTCCATTTGCAGTCAGTGCCAGCACCAGTCCATATTGATTGGCATCAGGGTGATAACGACTGTCGGCAAGTTTACTACGAAACTGTTTTACGGCTTCTTTGGGGTTGGTAATAAAGCTCAACGCAACCCGTGCTTGCATAAGGTGGTAGATGGGATTGTCGCTGTACATTTTTTTTGGGTATTGTCTGGCTCTATTGCGTGCATCACTTATTCTGCTTTCTGTTATCGGGTGGGTAAGCAAGAATTCTGGTGGTCGATTGCTGGCGTAGCGATATGTGCGTTGCATAACTTCAAACATGGCGGCGGCACCATTTGGGTCCATGTTTGCCCGTGCCATAGTTTGCATGCCGGCACGGTCGGCTTCTTGTTCATTCAGTCGGCTATAGCGGAGTTGATTTTGCAGGCTAGCCGCTTGGGTGGCTGCGATGGCTGCCATGCCGGAGTCGCCCCCGGCTGTTGCCGCGAGAATGATACCGGCTAGTAGTCCGGCCATGTTCGGTATAGCGTTACGTTTTTGCGCTTCTACGCCGCGGGCAAAATGGCGTTGGCTGAGGTGGGCTAATTCGTGTGACATAACGGATGCAAATTGTGCTTCTGTTTCCGCTTGAAGAATGAGCCCGCTATGGATGCCAATCACCCCCCCGGGTACAGCAAAAGCATTGATAGTACGGTTGTTAACGACAATTAGGTCTAGCCTGCGGTCATCAAGCTCGCTATAGGTAGCGAGTTTGTAGGTGAATTCCTCGACGTAATCCTGCAGCAGTGGGTCTGAGACGATATCCACCCGGCTGCGAAAAGATTTTAGCCAAATCCTGCCGAGCTGGTATTCCTGAGCCAGTGAAATAGTGCCAGAGCTAGAGTCGCCAAGGTCAGGAAGCTCTATTTCGGGCTGGGTTTGTGACAGAGCGGGTATGGCGGAGGCCAATGTTAAAAAAAGAGCCAGCTGTTTTGTTTTTGTAAAAATATTCAATGATCGAGGCTCTGCTTTAGATTGCATGGTGTAATAATCAGTAAGATAGCTGACGATTTGTTCAAACTTTACCTGTTTATGTCACTTTATGCTATCGACCCCGGGGGGGTTATGAGGCTTTCAAAAAGTATTGGATGCAGTAACCCGAAAAAAATTCCATCCGGTTTGTTTGTCACTAAAATCTTGGGTATAGGCTTGGCTGGGGATATAATGCGAACCTTATAATGTAAATACGGTCTCAGAAATTAACTAACCATGGTTGCAACTATCCATCAGCTCGATACCTGTGGTTTAAGCTGTCCAATGCCCTTATTAAAAGCCAAGCAAGCGCTGAATCGAATGAATAGCGGGGAACAGTTGCAGGTGAGCGCAACTGATCAGGGTTCGTGGCGAGATTTTCAGGTGTTTGCCGAACAAAGTGGTCATCTGTTGCTGGATCGGCAGCTCGATAATGGTATCTATCGTTATTTGCTACAGAAAAATAATTTTTACAGTTGTTGCCGTTCCGGCTCAGCTAATTAGCGGAATTTTTATGTTTAAAGTTATCAAAAAGTGGTTAGACCAGATATTTGCTGAAGAGGAATCCATTATTCTGCTGTTGTTAATTGTGGCCAGTTTAGTGCTGTTGATGACGATGGGGGGGTGTTGGCTCCGGTTATTACCAGTATTATTTTGGCTTTTTTGATGCAGGGTTTAATTGCGCAACTAATAGCGCGAAATGTGCCGCAGTGGATGGCTGTCAGTATTGCATTCTTGATTTTTGTGGGGAGTTTTTTCGTCATTTTGTTTGTGGTTTTGCCCTTGGCGTGGAACCAGATGACTAACTTGTTTAATGAGCTGCCGCGTATGTTGTTGCAGTGGCAGCAGCTATTGCTAGTGTTGACAGAGCGGTATCCTGATATTTTTTCTGAGGCTCAAATTCAAGAGTGGATGAAGCTGGCACGTGCTGAATTGGGGCAGTTAGGGCAGCTGCTAGTATCCTTTTCTATAGCAAATCTTCTTAATGTCTTCGGGTTGTTAATTTACCTGGTGCTAGTTCCCATTTTGGTGTTCTTTTTTCTTAAGGATAAGCAGATATTGCTGTTATGGCTAAAGTCTTTTTTGCCTGCTGAACGCCCTATGCTGAGTAAAATATGGCAGGAAATGAATGAGCAGGTAGCCAATTATGTCAGGGGTAAGGCGATTGAAATTCTTATTGTTGGCTCAGTTAGTTATTTGTCCTTTGTAGCGCTGGGGTTAAATTATGCGGCGCTACTCGGCTTGCTAGTAGGCTTGTCTGTAGTGATTCCTTATATTGGCGCGGCAGTGGTTACCTTGCCGGTTTTATTAATTGGTTACTTTCAGTGGGGCTGGGGGGCGGATTTTTTGACCTTATTTATTGTCTATTCTGTGATTCAGGCATTGGATGGTAACGTATTGGTGCCGCTATTATTTTCTGAAGCGGTAAATTTACATCCGGTAGCCATTATTCTTGCTGTGCTGGTTTTTGGTGGGTTCTGGGGGCTGTGGGGGTGTTTTTTGCAATTCCTTTAGCCACCTTAATCAAGGCTGTGTTGAATGCGTGGCCAAAATCCGAGCCATTAAATATCCATACATAGCGATGTTTGCTCTATTTCTCTACTTTAAGTCCGCAGTTTAATTTTACAGGTTGTTTATTATGGCTAAACGTTGGTTTGGTTGGTGTTTATTATTTTCATTTTTCCTGGCGGCCGCTTGTGGTGTTCTCCCCTTAGATAACTCTGCGCAGCAGATTATTAAAAGTGATAATGATACCAGGGAATATAGATATATAGAGTTGCCAAATCAATTAAAGGTGCTGATAGTTTCAGATGTGAATGTTGAAAAGTCGGCTGCCTCGCTGGATGTGCATGTGGGAAGTCAGCAGGATCCAATAGATGCTCAGGGCTTGGCGCATTTTTTGGAGCATATGCTGTTCCTGGGTACCGAAAAATATCCTCAAGCAGGTGATTATCAGCAATACATCAGTGCACATGGTGGCAGCCATAACGCCTATACTTCCTTTGAGCATACCAATTATTTTTTCGATATTTCCCCGGAGTATTTTGAGCAGGGCTTGGATCGGTTTGCACAGTTTTTCATTGCTCCCTTGTTCGATGAAGCATATGTAGAGCGCGAAAAAAATGCTGTGCATTCTGAGTATACGTCGAAAATTAAAGATGAGCAGCGCAGAGGGATAGATGTATTTAAGCAAGTAATCAACCCTCAGCATCCTTTTGCAAAATTAAGTGTGGGTAATTTGGAGACCTTGACTGTCAATGAAGAAACTCAGGCCAGTTTAAGGGCGCAGCTGTTGGATTTTTATCAGCAGTATTACTCTTCGAATTTAATGACTTTGGTCCTGATTGGTAGTGAGTCGCTCGATCAGTTAGAACAAATGGCCCGCAGCCGGTTTTCAGCAATTAAAAATAATAAGACTAACATTGCCGATATTTCAGCGCCGCTAATAGAGTCGCAGCGTCTACCGTTATTGATTGAAGTTAAACCTGAAAAGTCGATGCGTACGTTGTCACTGGCATTTCTTACCGAAGATACGTCGGCCTTTTATGCTGAAAAGCCGTTACATTATCTGGGTAATATCTTGGGGCATGAGGGTAAGGGCAGCTTATTGTCTTATTTAAAGCAGCAGGGGTGGGCTGAAGGACTTAGTGCTGGTCAAGGCATAAAGTATCGTGGTGGTGGCAGCTTTAATATTTCAATAAAGTTGACTGATTCAGGGGCGAAAGATCGCGATAAAGTGATTGAAGCGGTATTCCAGGCGATTAATCGTATTAAAAATTCGCCTAATAAGGCGTGGTTGTTTGCCGAGCAAAAAGCCATTGCTGAACAGCATTTTCGTTATCAGGAAAAACAGGCATCGGCACATTATGCGGTTTCGTTGGCCTCTAATATGCATTACTACCCGCTTGAAGATGTACTGCGGGGTGATTATTTGATGAAGAGCTACAACGCGTTGCTGGTGGAGCGTTTTATAAGTTATTTGACGCCGGAAAATGCCGTTATCACCTTCACTGCTCCCTCGGCAAAGGTTGACCGAACCAGTTATTTCTATCAAACAGATTACAGTGTGGCTAAGGTCGATAACAAAAGGTTGCAGCGCTGGTCAGCTGTTGGAATTAATCAAGCTATTACTCTGCCTGAGAAAAATGCTTTTATTGCAGAACGTTTGGAGATAGTAACTGGGGATTCTCAAAGTGATATTCCTCGTAAGCTCTCGACGGTAGAGGGTGTAAGCTTGTGGTATCGGCAAGATCGGCAATTTAATACACCAAAAGGTAGCGTTTTTGTCAGTTATCGTTCTCCGTTTGCGGCTGATACGATTGAGCACAAAGTCGCTTTGACTTTACTGGTTGACGTGTTGGCAGATGAGTTAAATGAATTTTCCTATGCAGCTACTTTGGCTGGATTAAATTATTCATTACAGCCGCATATGCGGGGACTATCGATTAAAGTTAATGGCTTTAGTGATAAACAGCCTTTATTGCTGAAAAAAGTTTTGCAGGTTTTGTCCCAGCCGCAGTTTGATGCTGAGCGCTTTGCAAATATAAAGCGCGAACACGTCCGGTCGTTAGAGAACAGAAATAAACTACAGCCTTATCATTTAGTGATGGCTGCGTTGCCAGAGTTACTTTATCACCAAACATGGACAGCTGAGCAGCAGCTGGATGTATACCGTAATATCACTCTTGAGGATATTAAGGCTTTCCAACAGCGGCTATTTTCAAAAGGCCAAATTGATATGTTGGTTCACGGAAATTATCAGCAGGCTCAAGCTGAGCAATATGCGAAGCAAGTAGCAATAGCGTTACTGGATAAAAATATAGCAGCTCCACCGGTGTTGATAGCGCAGTTAGCTGAACAAAAATTTTCTCGAAAACTCGAAAGTGATTACGCGGATTCTTCTTATGCGCTCTACATACAGTCAGCATCTACCGATAAGCTGAGTCGTGCGGCCATGGGCGTATCTGCCCAAGTTCTGCGGGCAGACTTTTATACCAAGCTAAGAACAGAGCAGCAGCTTGGATATATTGTTAGCTCAGGTGCCTATCCGCAAATCGATGTGCCTGGAATTTTTTTCCTGGTACAGTCGCCGGTGGCGGGGCCGGTTCAATTGCAGGGAGCGATCGACCGATTTTTAAAGGATCGTCTACAGACATTAGAGGGTGTAACTGTTGCCGAGTTTGAAACTCAGCGCAAAGCAGTATTGTCGCGCTTATCAGAAGCGCCACAAAATTTATTAGATCAGTCTGAGTTGTATTGGCGTGATATTAGCCAAAATTATGAACAATTTGATTTTCGAGCGCAATTAATTGCCGCGATGAAAAGTCTGACCTTTCAGCAGTGGCGTGATTATTTTGTAAATGATGTCATTGAAAACCCTCGCAGGATGGTCATTTTCTCTGAAGGTCAGTTTGTGGAGGCGGGAGAGGTTTCTGGTCAGCCCGTTGTCGATGTTGAAGCGTTTAAAGAGTCGTTACCCAGTTATTCCTTTCAATAAAACTTTATCGCTCATATCCGTGCTGGAATAGTGAAAATTATGTTATTCCAGCTATCCTATGAAGAGGTTCGGACTGCCGCTGCTCGCTAATAAATCAGTGAAAGGTACGGGGGTCTGGTAGTAGCTGCGGCTGATAACTTTATGGGAATACTACACTGTGCAACTGGCTTTAATTGTTGACGATTCTAAAACTGCACGTTTTATGCTACGTAAAATGCTGGATAAGCATCGCATTGAAGTGGCAATGGTTGAATCTGGACAGGAGGCGCTGGACTATCTGCAGCAACATCAGCCCGATGTAATTTTTATGGATCATATGATGCCGGGTATGGATGGTTTTAGTGCAGTAAAAGCTATCAAATCTAATCCTGTCACGGCTAACATTCCCATCGTGATGCATACCACTAAGCAGGGTGATATTTATTTGGGGCAGGCTAAAGCGCTAGGCGCTATTGATATCTTGGCCAAGCCAGCCAAAGATCAGGATTTACTGGCGGTATTGGATAGGGTTAATAGCGATGCAGGCGCCGCTAATCAGGAGATAAGCCAGAATGAGTTAAATCTTGTCGATCAGAATTTGCCGATAGACCCAATGGCGCTCACGGGTGGCATTCCCATAGTGACCCAATCATTCGACAGGCCGTTAGCGGCTCCGCAAGCAGTCGACGTAGAGCCCGAGCCGATGGTTGTTGGGACTTCTTTTTGGGGCTCTGTGCGTCAGTGGTTGGTAGTTGTTATTTGGTTAATGCCTATTCTTTGGTTGTTAAATCTTTATTTTGAACAGCAGCAAGAAATACAGCAGTTTGAGCGGCAACAGGGGTATTTTGTTGAGTCGATCGAGTGGTTGCTTAATCAGCAGCCAGGGTATGATTATGGCGAGTTGCCATTGGCGGGAGATCGCTTGGTGTTGCTCAAAGGCGTGGTTGAGCGCTTGCAGGTGGCAGGTTTTAAAGGTGTGATTCGAATGGAGGGTTATGTGGGGGATTTCTGTTTGTCGCTATTGGCCTTAGGTGATGGCTCCGAGGTGTTTATGTTGCCGGCCGCAGACCTACCGTTACTAGAGTGCGATGTGATAGGTTTGTCTACAGCGCAAGCATTGGCGGCATCCATTGAGCAAAGTGATGAGTTTTCGGAGTATGTTCAGGATCTAGCCGCGATAACCAAAGATATCCGTCTCGAAATGCTTCCGTTCGGTGCCTCAAACCCTCTATTTCCCTACCCTGATGATTTAAGAGGTAATACCAGCGGGGACTGGAATGCTGTTGCGCTGAAAAATAACCGGGTCAAATTTGTGTTGTTGTCAGATTAATGAGTGGCATTTTTGGCCCGATTTTAGAGATTTATCCATTAAATACAGTGAGATAGAGCTATATTTTCTTGAGTTATTCCCAGTATTTATTTAAAAAATGTGCTACGATGTGCCGGTTTTTACGTCGTGCAGGTAGTTTGGCTGTTCAAAAATCCTGTCTCCGGTAATGAAATAGTGGTTTTTGGCTAACGCTGTTGATTAATCCGGTGTTCTATCTTTATTCGTAGCCCGGTGTCTGCAGCCGCACGGCATTGGCTTATACATGTATTTTAGGGGAGTTTTATGCAAGACAATGATCCAATCGAAACAGCAGAATGGTTGGAAGCACTTTCCGATGTGCTTGGTCAGGATGGTGGTCCCGAGCGGGCAACATTCTTGTTAAAGACCATGGCGGAGGAGGTAGCTCAGTCCGGTAGCCAGGTTCCCTCTGCAATCACTACTCCCTTTCGCAATACCATCAAGCCTACGGATGAACGTCGTATGCCTGGTGATTTATTTATGGAGCGCCGTATTCGTTCATTGATTCGATGGAATGCGCTCGCCATGGTGATGCGTGCCAACGATAATGATGATGGACTGGGTGGGCACATATCCTCATTTTCTTCCGCAGCCACTCTCTACGATATTGGTTTTAATTATTTCTTTAAAGGTAATGATGATCGCCATGGCGATCTTATTTATTATCAGGGTCACAGCGCACCTGGCATGTATGCGCGCTCTTATCTGGAAGGGCGGTTAAGCGAAGATCAGCTGGATAATTTCCGCCGTGAAGTAGGTGGTAATGGTTTGTCTTCTTATCCACACCCATGGTTGATGCCTAATTATTGGCAATTTCCTACTGTTTCGATGGGCTTGGGCCCTATTCAGGCGATCTACCAGGCACACGTGATGAAGTATCAACACAGCCGTGAACTGCTTGATCAAAGTGGTCGTAAAGTATGGGCCTTTTTGGGCGATGGCGAGTGTGATGAACCCGAATCCTTGGGTGCTATCGCGTTGGCTGGACGCGAACGCCTGGATAACCTCATTTTTGTTGTAAATTGTAATTTGCAACGCTTGGATGGTCCGGTACGTGGCAATGGCAAAATTATTCAGGAATTAGAAGGGGTGTTTCGCGGTGCTGGTTGGAATGTTATCAAGGTTATTTGGGGCCGCCACTGGGATGCACTATTAGAGAAAGACAAAACTGGCTTGTTGAAAAAGCGCATGAATGAAGTGTGCGATGGTGAATTGCAAAATTATAAAGCCAATGGCGGCGCTTATACCCGTGAGCACTTTTTTGGCAAGTACCCAGAGCTGTTGGAATTGGTTAAAGATTTATCCGATGACGATATTATGTATCTAAATCGTGGGGGTCATGACCCTTATAAAATGTATGCAGCTTATGCGCAGGCGGTAGAAACGGTAGAACGCCCGACAGTGGTTTTGGCAATGACAGTGAAAGGCTATGGTATGGGCCATTCCGGCGAGGCGCAAAATGAAACGCACTCGTTGAAAAAGCTGGATATCGAGAGCTTGAAAAAATTCCGCGATCGTTTTGGTATTCCTATCAATGACGATGAATTAAAAAATGTCCCGTATTACAAGCCAGCTGACGATAGTCCTGAAATGGTTTATATGCGCAAACGCAGGGAAGAGTTAGGTGGTTTTATTCCTTCGCGCAAAGATGATTTTGAAGCGCTGGAAGTGCCATCACTAGAAAGTTTTAGCGGACAGTTAAAGAGCAGCGGCAAGCGCGAAATTTCTACCACGATGGCGTTTGTACGGTTGCTTTCAACCCTGACTAAAGATAAAAAAATTGGCCAGCGTGTAGTCCCTATCGTGCCTGATGAGGCGCGCACGTTTGGGATGGAAGGGATGTTCCGCCAACTGGGTATATATTCATCGCAAGGCCAGCGTTATACGCCACACGATGCCGATCAAATTATGTATTACAAGGAAGATAAAAAAGGTCAGATTTTGGAGGAGGGTATCAACGAAGCAGGGGCTTTTTCAGCCTGGCTAGCTGCGGCGAGCTCTTACAGTAATCACGGCTACCCCATGGTGCCGTTTTATATTTTTTATTCCATGTTTGGTTTTCAGCGCATTATGGATTTAGCCTGGGCGGCGGGTGATACACAGGCTCGAGGTTTCTTGTTGGGCGCTACTGCAGGACGCACTACTTTGAATGGTGAGGGCCTGCAGCATCAGGATGGCCATAGCTTGTTAATGGCTAATATGATTCCTAATTGCGTCGCCTATGATCCTACTTACTCCTATGAGCTTGCAGTGATTATTCAGCACGGTTTACAGCAGATGTATGCAGAGAAGAAGAACTGTTTTTATTACATCACCGTTGAAAATGAAAATTATCATCACCCTGAAATGCCTGAAAATTGTGAAGAAGGCATTATCAAAGGTATGTACAAAATTGAGCAGGCGACCCACGGCAAGACGCATACTGTACAGTTGATGGGTGGCGGCGCGATTTTACGTGAAGTTCAGGCTGCTGCTGAAATTCTACGTAATGACTATGATGTTGATGCTGATGTGTGGAGTTTGACCAGTATCAATGAGTTACGTCGCGAGGGTATGGCTGTTGATCGCTGGAACTTAATGAATCCAGAGAAGGTTGCACGTAAGTCTTATGTGGCACAGCAATTAGAGGATTGTGAAGGGCCGGTTATCTGCGCTACCGATTATATGAAGTCTTATGGTGAGCAAATAGCGCCGTTTATTCGTCGCCAGTATCGGGTGTTAGGTACTGATGGCTTTGGTCGCTCTGACACGCGCGCAATGTTGCGTTACCACTTTGAAGTAGATCGTTATTTCGTGGTCTTGGCGGCTTTAAAATCTTTGGTAGATGAAGATAAGTTGGATGCTTCGGTAGCCGTTGATGCGGCCAAAAAATTTGGCATTAGTAGCGATAAAAGGGACCCGATGGGATGTTAGTCTAAGAGTCATATAAATGGGAATGATGCATAAAAAGTCTAGCCACTTAACTACAGGAAATTCGTGTGAGTAAAGAAATAATTAAAGTGCCTGATATTGGCGGCGCAGAAGGCGTCGAGGTGATTGAGATTTGTGTGGCAGTAGGTGATCAGATTGCTGCTGAAGATTCGTTGGTTGTGCTCGAGTCTGATAAGGCTTCAATGGAAGTGCCATCCCCTATGGCGGGGACAGTGTCTGCAATCATGATCTCGGATGGTGATTCGCTATCTGAGGGTGATGTGATTCTTGAATTGGAGGTTGAGGCTGGGGAGGCTGTTGCCGAACCAGAAGACGCCCCTGTGCAAGCGTCTGCAGAAGTAAAACCCGACCCCGAACCTGTGGCACCAAGTGTCAATGAAAATAACGCAGCTGCCGCTTCTACCCAAACCATAAAGGTGCCTGATATTGGTGGTGCCGCTAATGTTGATGTCATTGAGGTTTGTGTTGCAGTCGGCGATGACTTGGCCGAAGGTGATTCGCTTATTGTGCTGGAGACTGATAAAGCGTCTATGGAAGTGCCAGCGCCAATGGCAGGTAAAGTCATTTCACTCGCGGTAGCAGAGGGCGATACAATCTCTGAAGGTGGCGAGATTTTAAAGTTGGAGGTGATGGCTGCAGCCGCTGAGCCAGCTACAGAGACTACTTCTAGCCCAGCTCCGGCTGAGGCCGTGGCTTCGCCGCCACCGGTAGTTGCCAGTGCTCCTGCCCCGGCTGCGCAATCAAGTGATTCGAAGCCGCCAGCCGCAGATTCTGATCCGTCTATTTACGCTGGGCCAGCCGTTCGGCGTTTGGCGCGAGAATTGGGCGCACCTTTAATTGACGTTAAGGGGAGTGGCCCCAAAGGTCGTATCTCCAAAGATGATTTAAAAGCGCATGTGAAAGCGGCTTTAGCGAATAAAGCGAGCAGCTCTGGCGGTAGCGGTATACCTGCAGTGCCGGCGGTGGATTTTAGCAAGTTTGGTGACGTGACCATTGAACCGTTGACCAAAATTCATAAAATCACCGCCCAAAATATGCATCGCAGTTGGTTGAATGTGCCGCATGTTACCCAGTTTGATGACGCCGATATTTCTGATTTGGAAGATTTTCGTCAGTCTTTGAAGGCGGAAGCTGAGCGTCGAGGGGTAAAAATTACGCCATTGCCTTTTATATTAAAAGCCTGTGCCAAGGCCTTGCTTGATCACCCGAAATTCAATGCGTCGCTGGATAGTGATGGCGAAAACATGGTGTTTAAGCATTACGTTCATATTGGGATGGCCGTTGATACTCCGGCTGGCTTGGTGGTACCGGTAATACGGGATGTCGATAAAAAATCTATCTGGGATTTAGCGGCAGAAACTGTCGAACTGGCGCAAAAAGCCAAGGACAGAAAATTAAAGCCAGCTGAAATGCAAGGCGGATGTTTTACCATTTCAAGCTTGGGCGGGATTGGCGGTCAGGGGTTTACCCCTATCGTGAATACACCAGAGGTGGCAATCTTGGGTATATCCAAACTAGCGGTTAAGCCGCATTGGAATGGAAAAGAGTTTGTACCTAGAAAAATGCTGCCATTGGCATTGTCCTATGATCACCGGGCTATAAATGGTGGTGATGGTGGGCGGTTTATGACTTACTTAGGTGAGTTGCTAGCGGATATTCGACGTTTGGTGTTATAGAAAAGTATTGGCGTAAAAAAGCCGTACTGAAGTCATTCAGTACGGCTTTTTTGTGTCTGCTTGAAAAGTTAGATAGACGAAAGCTGCTTTTTCGCACGTTTTTCTAATTCGTCCAATAATTGCTGCGCTTTTTCCTGGCCATTATCCAAAGCGTCTTCCAGCCAAATCCCCGCCATTTGATCACTCTGTACTGTGCCTGTTCCAGTTAAGTACATATAGCCCAGCAAGTATTTTGCATTGGCGTCTCCGGACTCTGACGCTTTAGTTGCCCAATAAAAAGCTTTGGCATTATTTTGTTCTACGCCGAGGCCTTTCATGTAAATCAGAACTAATTTAAATTGGGCGGGAGCAGAACCATTTTCTCCGGCTTTTAGTAACCAGAATTCTGTTTGTTCTAGATCTTTTTCAACGCCTTTACCTTCTTCATAGTAGAGCGCTAATTCAAACTGGGCTCTGGCATAGTCAGATTTCGCCGCGCGCATATACCACTTTGCGGCGTCCTCATACTTGTTTTTATCGGCGTCTAATTGCCCTAATTGGAATTGAGCTTCAGGAACCCCTTTTTTGGCAGCGCGGCCAAACCACTTTTCTGCTTCATCCAGGTCTTGTTTAACTATCTTGCCTTGTGAATACAGGAGTCCTAAGCTGTACATCGCCGAAACATTGTCGTGTTTCGCAGCACGCTTCCAGTATTTAACAGCCTTTTTACCATCATTTTCATGGTAGGCAATCAAACCTTTGCTAAATAGTGGGTCGTTCGCCATAGCTGTGCTACTTAACAGCACCACTGTTAAGGCGATAATAATTGGTTTCAATAGTTGCATGTTGAAAACCTCGCTTTGTTCATTCCGTTTGCCTTCTTTGCCTGAATTTATTGCGGCATCATGTCGAGAAGGATCCATTGTTCATCAATGTATGTAGATAACATAGTCATTAATATAGGTAGTTCAACCTATGTGCTTAAATACTCTAAAAACTAGGGAGAGGTAGTAAAAGTGCGATAAAAACAGCTTGTTTTTGTGCGCTAGTTCACAAAAAACAGAGGAGAATACCTAACAAGGTTTTTGTTATTTTTTACTAAAGTTTCAGCAGCAAAAATAATTATGAAATATTACCGGTAACTCTGGCGCGTTTTGAACCTGCAACTGGCTTTTCCTTGAGCGCATCTTGTCGTTGTTTAATGTTGGCGTCTATTAAATTTTTGCAAGCGATTATTAATCCGGTAAAGATAAACGCGCCAGGTGGAAGAATAGCAAGTAAAAATTGTTTGTAGTCATTGAAAATTACAACTTTCCAATGCTTGGCTGATTCGCCAAATAGTAAATCCATGTTATTAAATAATGCGCCAGTACCAATCAGTTCTCTAATGGCACCTAATAAAACTAATATCACAGTAAAGCCAACACCCATAATAAAGCCATCATACATTGCAGGTGCTAAAGAATTTTTACAAGCGTAGGCATCGGCGCGGCCCAGAATGACGCAATTGGTGGTAATGAGTGGCAGGAAAATACCGAGTATTTGAAACAATTCGTAAGTATACGCTTGCATCAGTAGTTCGATACAGGTTACTGCAGCCGCAATGATCATGACGAAAGCAGGTAGCCTAATCGCATCTGACACTACCCCACGAACTAAAGACACACAGCTGTTGGAAATAGTCAGTACCAGTGTTGTGGCTAAACCCATGCCGATGGCGTTAATTACCGAGCCGGTAACCGCTAATAACGGACAAAGGCCTAGCAGTTGTACGATGGCGGGGTTATTTTTCCAAAGCCCATTTAGTGATAATTCTTTATAGTTTGCATCACTCATGGCTGCTTGCCTCATTAATTATTTCAGCTTTAGCGTCAGCTTTGCCGCCTAAAATTTTATGCTGGTACTGATCGAAATACTGCAGCGTTTGTAAGACTGCTTTGGTCACAGCTCTTGGGGTAATCGTGGCCCCGGTAAACTGATCAAATACGCCTTTGTCTTTTTTTACTTTCCATAAATCCAGGCCGGGATTGACCAGTGACTTCCCAATAAAACCATCGACCCACTGACTCTTTTTATAATCTACTGCATCACCTAAGCCGGGTGTTTCACGGTGCGATAGTACCCTTACGCCCGCGACAGTTCCGTCTACATTAACACCAATAATTAAATCAATATCCCCTGTATAGCCTTCTCTGGCGGTTGCCGGAAAAATAATAGCGACAGCCTCATTGTTTTGTCTGGCAATGTAATAGTGTTTTTCGCTACGCAGTCCAAGAAGTTCATTGTCACTGATGGCGTGAGCATCATCCAACATGGAATTGTTATGACGCGACTTGGGTACTATTTGGATCAGCGCGCGCTCTTCAGCCTGACGAATGTTTTCCTTGATGGCTTCCTGCGAACTTAAAAACGTACCGGCAATAATCGCGGTGCTAATGACGGCAAAGAATCCCAGCAATAGGGCGTTACGACTTATCGACTCACCTAGCATTAGCGATTACCCCATGACCGTACGTGCGGGGTTGAGTGTAATAGTCTAGCAGCGGCGCAGCAAAGTTCATCAGCAGTACCGCAAAGGCGATAGCGTCAGGGTAGTTACCCCAGACGCGAATAATATAAAGCAGTACCCCTATGAGTGCGCCATAAATCATTCGGCCTCTATTAGACACCGTTGAAGTGACTGGGTCGGTAACAATAAAGAAGGCGCCAAACATCGTTGCGCCACTGAGCAGGTGGAACAGTGGCGAGCCGCCGGATGCTGAACTGCCACCATCATAAAAGATGGCGGATAAAATGGTGAGGCTGGCCAGCATGCTCAGTGGCGCATGCCAGGTAAATACTCGCTGTGACAGTAAAAATAACCCGCCGGCAAGAAAGCCAAGGTTTGCCCATTCCCAGCCTAAACCAGCCCACTGTCCAAACTGTGGTGATTGCTGCCATAAATCTGCAATTAAGAGTGAGTTATTCTGTTTTAGTACATCCAGCGGTGTGGCCATGGTTAAGCCATCAACAGCAAACGCGGCAACGGCTTCGCGGCCTACAAATAAAGCACTAACAGCATCAAGCAGGCTGGGTAGCTCGCCGGCAAGGGCTTGGGTCGGTGCGGTCCAGGTCGTCATCTCTACCGGGAAGGAAATTAATACTACGACATAGCCGACCATGGCTGGATTAAACGGGTTGTAGCCCATGCCTCCGTAAAGATGTTTAGCCATTAAAATTGCCGAGCCAATAGCGACAGTAATGAGCCACCAAGGCGAGTAAGGTGGCAATGCGATAGCTAATAAAAAGGCGGTGACCAGCGCGCTGTAGTCATTGAGATAAAAGCCAATAGGGCGACCACGTAATTTTAAAGCGGCACTTTCAAATGCGATGGCCGTTAAGCTAGCCCAGCAGATATTAACCAGTGTGCCCCAGCCAAAATGCCAGCTCAATGCCAGAATACCGGGAATAGTCGCCAGCAATACCAGCTGCATCACTCTGGCAGTATTGAGTGGCCCGGTAGCGTGAGGTGAAGTGACTTTTAGCAGTGCCATATCCGGTTTCTTTATCCGTTTTTCGTTTGCTGGTATTCAGCATAAGCTTGTTTGGCGTCGACCAGTTTCAGTTTCATTTTGGCGACGGCATCGGTGAGTAGTTCGATATTGTCACTACCTTCCTGTTCGGCGCTCGCCAGTTTTTCTTTGGCTTTTTCCAATCGCTTTTCGATTGAATCGACGGCATTTTGTAAACGTTCTTCATCGGTCATTTTAGACGCTGCTTCACGCTTGGCTAAAGCGCGGGCGATTGCATCCTGAGCGGCATCACCAGTGGCACCAGGCTGAGGATCTGTTTGCTGCTCCGGTTCCGTTGCAGGCAAGCTGGCAAGCTCTTGTTCAGCGGCAGCCAGTTTTTCTTTTAGGTTGTTAACCGTGTTACTAAAAATGTCCAGATTATCGGCATTCTCTTCGGTCGCTGTTTTTAGTTTAGCCTCAGCTTTTTCCAGACGGGTTTGTAACGAGCTGACTGCTTGCTGCGCTTTTTCCTGTGGTGATTGGTCACCTTGATGGGCGCGTTTTTGTTTGGCGCGTTCAATCGCTTGTTGTGCAGGATCGGTACTGACATTGTTTGTTGTGGCAGTCGGGTTATTGGCAGCAAACTCGGCTAGCGCCTGTTTAGCTTGCTCATATTTTACCTTGGTTTTTTCAACGCCGGTTCTAAAGGCGTCTACGGTATCAGCGCCTTGTTGCTCGGCTTGCTGTAATTTTTCTGTGGCTGCAGCTAAACGTTTTTCTACCGCGGCCAAGGCTTTTTCCAAAGATTCTTTGGTGGGTGCTTCTTCAGCACCACCGGCACGCTTGGCTTTGGCTTTTTCGATAGCTGCCTGGGCAGGATCGGCGGCGGCTTTTTTGGCTTTTGCTCTATCGACAGCGGCTTGGATAGCGTCACCCTTGCCGGTAGCGGCGTTGCCGGCGGCACGGGCTTCAGCCGCTGCTTTGCGTTCAGCGCGTTTGGCTTCTTTGGCTGCGGCTTGTTGTTCCAGGCGAAGTTGTCTGGCTTCAAAGCGCGCTTTGGATTGTTCAGCTTTAATGGCGTCTTGTTTCTGCTCGCGGATATCGGCTTTCGATGCCCGATAATATTGCACTAACGGTATATTGCTGGGGCAGGCATAAGAGCAAGCGCCACATTCAATACAGTCAGCCAGATTGTGTGCTTCCAGCTTGTCGTATTCTTTGCCGCGGGCGAACCAGTACATTTGCTGCGGTAATAATGATACCGGGCAGGCTTCTGCACATAGACCGCAGCGGATGCAGGCTTGTGCTGGTGTCGGTGGGGCAATCTCTTCGGCAGTAGGGGCCAGAATACAGTTGGTGGTTTTCACTACCGGAGTTTGCTCGCTGAGTAAGGTGAACCCCATCATGGGACCGCCCATAATCAAGCGTGAACATTTTTTGGCTTGATAGCCGCAACGTTCTAATAAATAGTTAACCGGTGTGCCTAACAATACTTCAAAGTTGCGTTGTTGTTCGCAGGCAAAACCGGTGATAGTAGTGATTCTGGAAATCAGGGGTTCACCAAATTCAACGGCTTTGTAGATTGCCACAGTGGTGCCGATATTTTGGCAGACAATACCGACGTCTGCTGGCAGTCCGCCTGAGGGGACTTCTTTACCAGTCAAAATTTGAATCAACTGCTTTTCGCCACCGGAGGGATATTTAGTGGGGAAGCTAACGATTTCTATGTCGAAACCTTCGGCGGCCTTGCGCAGTGCGGCAATACCTTCCGGTTTATTATCCTCTACCCCAATCAGCGTTTCTTTGCTGGGGTTGATCAGGTGCTTAAGAATGTTGGCACCAGCAATAATTTGTTCAGCGCGTTCCCGCATCAACATATCGTCAGAGGTGATATAAGGTTCACACTCGGTGCCATTGATAATCAGTGTTTCTATAACCTGGTCGTCGCGCGTACCTAACTTAATGGCAGAGGGGAATCCGGCGCCACCCATACCGGCAATGCCGGACTCGCGGATGTGGTCGAGTAATGTTTTTTTATCGGTATTGCGATAATCGGCAATACTTTTTCGTTCTCCCCATTGGTCGAGACCATCGGGTTTGATAATGATACAAGGGGCGCTCATTCCCGAGGGGTGGGGAATTTGTCGTTGCTCTATTGCTATCACTTCACCGGAAGTGGAAGCATGTACCGGCACGCTGACAAAGCCTTTGGCGGCCGCAATCATTTCACCTTTTAATACTTTTTGTCCTGGCTCGACGATAGCTGCAGCAGGCGCGCCAATATGCTGTGATAAAGGAAAAATTAGCTCATCGGGGATACCGGCAGCAGTAATCGGCAGCTGTGTTGATTGCTGTTTGTTTTCTGCGGGATGAATACCGCCGTGAATATCCCATACTTTTCTGGAGCGAGCTGCACTCATGCCGCCGCCTCATCCGTTTTGGGTTGTAAATCGGTAGCAATAATTTCAGCGGGTTTGGGCAAATCCCAGCTCCAGGTTTGCAGCGTGGTTTGTAACGGCAGCATATCAATACAATCAACAGGGCAGGGTTCAACACAGAGGTCACAGCCGGTGCACTCACTGCTGATGACCGTGTGCATTTGCTTGGCGGCACCCAGAATGGCATCGACTGGGCAGGCTTGAATACATTTGGTACAGCCGATGCACTCGTCTTCGCGAATATAGGCAACGTTTTTTACATTTTCGACACCGTGTTCGCCATCCAGCGGCAGTGCTTCAACATCTAACAGATCAGCCAAGGCGTTGATAGTAGCTTCACCGCCGGGTGGGCATTTATTAATGGCTTCGCCATTGGCAATGGCTTCGGCATAAGGACGGCAGCCAGGGTAGCTGCATTGACCACACTGTGTTTGTGGCAGCAAAGATTCAATTTGATCGGCAATGGGGTCGCCTTCGGTTTTAAATTTTACTGCGGCAAAGCCCAGCAAGGCACCAAAAGGCACGCCCAAAATAAGCAGGGCAATCAGTGCGGCGACAAAGGGTTGTTGGTTGATAAATTCAATCACGCTTGACTACCGCCTATACCAATCCAGCAAAGCCCATAAAGGCTAAAGACATTAAACCCGCGGTGATCATGCCAATGGCAGCACCTTTAAAGGGAGTGGGTACATCGGCAACGGCCAGTCGTTCACGCATAGCGGCAAATAATATCAGCACCAGTGAAAAGCCCAGTGCCGCACCAAAGCCGTAGAAGGCGGATTCCAGAAAACTGTTTTGCTTGTTGATATTGAGTAATGCGACACCTAACACGGCGCAGTTGGTAGTAATCAGTGGCAGGAATACGCCAAGAACTTTGTACAGCATGGGGCTGCTTTTGCGGACTACCATTTCAGTGAACTGCACGACCACGGCAATCACCAAAATGAAGGCGATGGTTTTCAGGTATTCCAGCCCTAGCGGCAGCAGCAACCAGTTATACGTCAGCCAGCTGACGATAGAGGCGAGAGTGAGTACGAAGGTAGTGGCGCTGGACATGCCAATCGCTGTTTCCAGTTTATTGGACACACCCATAAACGGGCACAGTCCCAAAAACTGTACCAGTACGAAGTTGTTGACCAGAATCGCTCCGATCAGTAGCAGTGAATAATCTGCCAGCATCTGTTGTCTTTACCTTTTTCTTATCAGTGTAACGGTGTTACCAAAAACGTAGCGTCAAAAAGTAGAGCTTCGCTGTTAACTAATGGCCTGTAGTTTAGCATGGATGCCCACCTTAGCTGCTAGCTAAAACGGCCGTAAATAGTTACTAATATGGACATATTACTAATGTTTAACTCTTTGATATTACTTAATTTTCATTCCGGCTTTGGCGCCTTGATCCGGTTCCAGTAGCCAGATGTCGGCGCCACCGGGGCCGGCGGCAATCACCATGCCTTCGGACATACCGAATTTCATTTTACGGGGTTCCAAATTGGCAACCATTACTGTCAGCTTGCCAACCAGATCTTCAGGCTGGTATGCAGCTTTAATACCGGCGAAGACATTCTTGGTGCCGTCTTCACCCAAGCTAAGGGTTAGCTGCAATAACTTGTCCGCGCCTTCGACATGTTCGGCAGCAATAATTTCTGCCACCCGTAAATCGACTTTGGCAAAGTCTTCGAATTGGATGGTTTCGGGCTTAGCGCCGGTAGCCTCTGCTGCGGGTTTGGATTTCTTCGCTTTTTTGGCGGGCTTCGCAGCGGGCGCTTCTTTGCCAGCGTCAACCATAGCGGCAACCTTGTCTTTTTCAATGCGCGTCATTAGTGGCGTGAAATCATTCAGTTGGTGATTCAGTAAAGGTTGTAAATCGTCATTCCAGTTGAGTTCAGCATTTAAAAAAGCCGCCGCTTTAGCGCCCGTGGCCGGTACGATAGGCTGTAGATAAATCACAATTAAGCGGAACAGGTTGATACACAGCGAGGCGATGGCTACCACTTGCTGTTGCTGGTCTTCTTGCTTGGCGAGTTTCCAGGGTTCTTGCGAATCAAAGTATTCGTTGGTGGCATCGGCCAACGCCATAATTTCACGGATCGCTTTGCTGTATTCGCGCTGCTCATAAAACCCGGCAATAACGGGGCTTTTGGCTACGGCTTGTTGCCACAGTGCCTCGTTAGCGAGTTTGGCAGACATCACATTAGCAGCACCTTTGCTAATAAATTTAGCCGAGCGGGAAGCGATATTGACGACTTTGCCGACCAGGTCCGAATTCACCCGCTGCACAAAATCTTCCAGGTTCAGATCGATATCATCGACTCCGGCGGATAATTTTGCCGCATAGTAGTAGCGCAGATACTCGGCATCCAGATGCTGCAAGTAGGTCGAGGCTTTGATAAATGTGCCCCGTGATTTTGACATCTTCTGACCATTGACGGTGACAAAACCATGTACATAAACCGCATCGGGTTTACGATAACCTGCTGATTCCAGCATGGCCGGCCAAAACAGACCGTGGAAATTAATAATGTCTTTGCCGATAAAGTGGTAAAGCTCGGTGCTGGCATCTTCTGCCCAGTAATCGTCAAAGTTTAATCCGGCGCGATCACAGTAATTCTGGAAGCTGGCCATGTAGCCGATAGGCGCGTCCAGCCAGACATAAAAATATTTGCCGGGAGCATCGGGAATTTCAAAACCAAAGTAAGGCGCGTCGCGGGAAATATCCCATTCCTGTAAGCCGGCCTCTAACCACTCACCTAATTTGTTAGCGATCTCTTTTTGCAGGCGACCGCTGGTAGTCCAGGTCTTCAGCATCTCGCTGAATTCTGGCAGTTTAAAAAAGTAGTGGGTGGAGGCTTTTTCAATCGGCGTCGCACCAGAGATGGTCGATTTGGGCTCGATTAAATCCGCAGGGCTATAAGTAGCGCCGCAGGCTTCGCAATTGTCGCCATACTGGTCAGCGGTTTTGCACTTGGGGCAGCTGCCTTTGATATAACGGTCGGCTAAAAACAGTTCTTTTTCCGGGTCGAATAACTGGGTGATCTCGCGGCTGGCAATATGCCCGTTGTCGCGTAGTCTTTTATAAATCAATTCGGAATAGTGTTTGTTTTCGGCACTATGAGTGGAGTGGTAATTATTGAAATTGATTAAAAAACCAGCGAGGTCTTGCTCGTGTTCGGCTTGCACGTTGGCGATTTGTTGTTCAGCGCTAATGCCGTTTTTTTCAGCGGTCAGCATAATCGCCGTGCCATGGGCATCATCTGCACAGACATAAATACAGTCGTTGCCGCGCTGTTGTTGAAATCTTACCCAAATATCGGTTTGGATGGTTTCTAGCAAATGACCCAGATGCAGCGAGCCATTGGCATAGGGTAGGGCGCTGGTAACGAGTATTTTTCTTGGCTTAGTTGATGTCATAGTTTGTTGGCAGCTGGGCTGAATCATTTCCGCTTGATAAAAGCGCGAACTATAGCGGTTTTGAGCCGCTATTTCATTATTAGTAGCTGTGCTGGCGCGCTGTTTCCGCTATTATTTTTGAGCTTTGTCGCTAGCCTGAGTAAAATGCTCAGGTTTTCGCTGCGGCGACCCTCGTTTTATAAGGCCACTATTGGCAAACCTTAATGGTTAATCTGGAGAATCCATGTCTGAAGTCACTCAGGTGCAAGTTGAAGAAGCCCTGCAACACTATACCGTTCCACACCTGAACCAAAACCTGTTAGCTGCCAATGTGATCAAGTCCATCGCTATAGATGGCGGTATGGTCACTATCGCCATCGAGTTCGGGTTTGCGGTCGCTTCTATCAAGGCGGTGATGCAAAAAGCGCTGGTGGATTTGGTCACTCAAATTCCGGGTGTTAATAGCGTCAATATCGATATCAGCTGGCAGATTGCGGCGATCAAAAGCCAGCGCGATTTACGCAATATGGATAAAGTGAAAAATATTATTGCGGTAGCGTCAGGTAAAGGTGGGGTCGGTAAATCGACCACCTCAGTAAACCTGGCGCTGGCGCTGGCGCGTGATGGTGCCAAAGTGGGATTGTTGGATGCCGATATTTACGGTCCCAGCCAACAACTAATGCTGGGGGTGGATAAAAGTGCGCGGCCGGAACAGGAAGGTCAGCAGTATTTAATGCCGATTGAGGCGCACGGTTTGAAAACCATGTCGATGGGCTATTTGGTCACCGATAAAACACCGATGGTATGGCGCGGCCCTATGGCCGGTGGCGCGATGAATCAATTACTCGCTCAAACCTGGTGGGGCGAGCTGGATTATCTGATTATTGATATGCCGCCGGGTACCGGTGATATCCAGCTGACGCTGTCGCAAAAGGCAGTGGTTGCGGGTGCAGTTATTGTGACTACGCCGCAGGATATTGCGTTGCTCGATGCACAAAAAGGTATCGAGATGTTTAATAAAGTGGAAGTGCCAGTACTCGGTGTGGTGGAAAATATGGCGATCCATATCTGTAGCGCTTGCGGTCATAAAGAGCATGTCTTTGGTGAAGGCGGTGGTGGTCGTATCGCTGCTGATTACCATGTGCCTTTACTAGGCTCCTTGCCGCTGTCGCTGAAAATTCGTCAACAATCTGATGCCGGTGCGCCCACGGTAGTGGCTGAGCCGGAGAGTGATGAAGCGTTATTGTACGGTGATATCGCTCGCAATATCGCAGTGGAGCTGGCAAAAACGGCTAGTACCGCGTCGGCTTTCCCCAATATCGTCATTAACAACGACTAAGGCAGGTTCTGGAATCTAGCGGCGCGAGCCGCTATGATGGCGGCCTTTTGTAGCAAACATTTTTCCTTTTTGAGATAGACCAAGTATGAGCATTAAATCAGATCACTGGATTCGTCGCATGGCTGAAAATGAGGGCATGATCGAGCCCTTTGAAGCGGGACAGGTTCGTTATAACGAGGCCGGTGGCCGCTTGATTTCTTACGGGACCTCCAGCTACGGATATGATGTGCGCTGCGCTGATGAATTTAAAATTTTCACCAATGTGCATTCCGCCACGGTTGATCCGAAAAATTTTGATGAAGCCAGCTTTGTCGATGTTAAAGCCAATGAATGTATTATCCCTCCTAACTCTTTTGCTTTGGCGCGCACCGTCGAATTCTTTCGTATCCCCCGTAGCGTATTAACGATTTGTTTAGGCAAATCTACTTATGCGCGCTGCGGTATTATCGTTAACGTCACACCGCTGGAACCGGAATGGGAAGGGCATGTGACGCTGGAATTTTCTAACACCACCACCTTGCCAGCAAAAATTTATGCAAATGAAGGCGTGGCACAAATGCTGTTTTTTGAATCCGATGAGATTTGTGATGTCAGCTATAAAGATCGCGGCGGTAAGTATCAGGGGCAAACTGGCGTAACACTGCCTAAAACCTAGGGTTATAGCCAAACTTAGCCGCTCATCTCAACCTGAGAATAACAACAAAGGGGAAGTGTTCGTGGCCAGATTAACGACGAAGCAATTATTAAAGTGGGCGGACAATTATGTCGCGCTTTGGAATGCCGGTGACCGTGAAGGTTGGGCGGCCAATTGGCGCAGTGTCGCACCGGGGAGTTCAGAATGCTCGACCCGGTGGGTACACCGGAAAAAGTAGGCTTCCAGCATTGCGCGCTGGATTCATTCGACTTATTTCAAGCCAATGTTCAATTCAGAATTTATCCCGGCTCATTATTTGTTTGTGATAATGAAGTGGCTTGGCTGTTAGAAAATCATATTGATTCGGGGGGTGAAATCTCCATTGGTCACAGTATCGAAACCTATCGTTTTGATGACGATGGCTCTGTCATGATTCGAACCTACTACCGTGTACCCGCGCATTCTGATAATGAATTGGGCGAAATGTTTAAAACCTATCTGCCTTAACCACGAAAACCTTATGGCCTCAATTTTACGTACACCGGATGCTCGTTTTGCTGGCTTGAGTGATTGTAGTTATCAGCCTAAGTACATGTTTATCGATGACGACGTACATGGCTCGCTGCGGGTTCACTATGTTGATGAAGGTGAAGTGGGGCGGCCGGTTATAGTGTTGCTGCATGGGCAGGCCACCTGGAGTTACAGCTATCGCCACATGATACCGCTGTTAGTCAACGCTGGTTTACGGGTAATAGCGCCAGATTTTATTGGCTTTGGTCGCTCCGATAAACTATCGCGCTCGGAAGACTACAGCTTTCAGCAACATGTCGATTGGTTAGCAGCAATACTGACGCAATTAGACGTTAGCAATGCCACTGGTTTTTTCTTCGATTGGGGCGGATATTTTGGTTTGCCGCTAGCGGCCAGACAGCCGGATTTATTTTCTCGTTTGGTATTGGTCAATACCACCTTGCCGCGTGCTAACGGTCTGCTAAATGCCTTATGGATTGCCTGGTGGCGGCGCCATATTTTAAAAGATCCGGTTTTTCCCGTCGCCGCGATGGTTGATCGGATGACGGATACTCATTTAGAACCAACTACTTTACAGGGGCTGGATGCACCGTTCCCGGATGAATCGTTTAAGGCGGGACCAAGAGCGTTCCCCCTGTTGATTCCTGCCACTGGACTGAACCCGGCGACTGCGACTAATCGTGAAGCCTGGCAGCAGTTAGCGCAGTGGACGAAACCGACGCTAACCTTAGTCAGCGAACGTTTAGCGCGCCGTGGTTTTAATCCCGCAGAATTTCATCGGCATATCCCCGGCACAAATAATCAGCCCCATGCTACCATTGCCAACGCTGGTTTTTTTATCATTGAAGATTACCCGCAATTATTAGCCGAACATGTGCTGGGCTTTATTCAATCGTCATCGGTTCCTTGAGTTGCCAAGAGAGATTTTGTGGATATAGGTATTGAATTTATTGCGCTGTTATTAGCGACCGGTTTGGTGGCGGGTGTAATCAATACCTTGGCGGGTGGCGGCTCCAATTTAACCTTGCCAGCGTTGATGGTGATGGGCTTGCCGGCCGATATTGCCAATGCCACTAACCGTATTGGTGTTGCTTTGCAAAACCTGGTTGCTATGCGAGGCTTTCATCAGCACGATAAATTACCTACTGATGATTTGGTGCCAGTACTGATACCAACATTGTTCGGCGGTGTGCTCGGTGCCATCGCTGCTTCCTACGCGCCTGCCTATTTATTAAAGCCGTTATTGTTGGGCATGATGCTGAGTATGACTGTCATCATGTTGGTACGGCCCGGGATTATTTCGCCGCCAGCCGGCACCGTCCCGTTTAAAATGAAAGAGCGCCCATCGGCGTGGTGGTGGTTGGCGGTTGCCGGTTTTTATGGCGGATTTGTGCAGGCCGGTGTGGGTTTTATTTTAATTACCGCCTTGGCCGGTTCACTGCGTTATGATTTGGTCCGCACTAATGCCTTAAAAGTCGTGTGTACCCTGGCCTTTACCGTACTGGCGTTGGGTTTATTTATCGCCCGCGGACAAGTGCTGTGGGTGCCGGGTTTGATTTTGGCTTGTGGCACCATGGTGGGTGCTCAAATTGCCGTTAAATTTGCCATCAGCGCCAAGCCGGAAACCTTAAAATGGTTTTTATTTGTGATGACTTTATGTGGTAGTGTGGCTGCACTGTACTTCGAATAATAATGGGTTAGATAATCCCAAGTGAGGATCCAATATGCTCTATTCAGCGGAAATTATTGAAGAGCTCAATATACTTGCACGCTATAACCTGGACACTACCCAAGAGGGAATCAAAGTGCACACCAGCGAGGCTGCCAATGAAGTAGTGGCTGCCACTGAGCGCTTGTTTAATAAGGGGCTGATCTCGCAACAGGATGGCGGTTATTTAACGGGGTTGGGTAGGGATGCTGCCGAGCATGCGCAAAACCTACTGATTATACTCAATAAATAAACGCGTGTTACTTGTTGGCCAGCTGAAGCGGTCTTGCTGACTAACGCTCGCCATTGTCTGCATTATTGAAAGTGCCCGCTGAGAACCTTCTCCCATCCGGGCATTGCTTAATTAGCGGCTAACGTGTTGCTCGATAGTTTCCGTCGCGGGGACATATCCGAGACTGTCCGGGCTACCAGGCTGTACGATACCCAGTGTGGCTTCAATCAACAGCCCAATCCAAATGGTGTAAACCCAGGGTCTAACCCGGTCCAGACTGGCGATCATTTTTTGGTTGTCTTCGTCAGTGACCTTATCAGCAATAATTTTACCGTAGCTGGCGCCAAAATCTTTTAAGCCAACACGAATCATTAGCCCGCAAAATACCAGACCGGCAAAGACAATCAGTTTGCCAGCCATCCATGGGTCATCTGCCAGGCGGCCAGTCATCCAGGAATAGCTGGTTGAGACAATCAAGCCAATGACGATTAACCAGCGCAAATAAAAATCAAATTTGGTCAGCAGAGGAATATAGCTGGCGTTATGTTTGAAGTGCAGAAGTAAGACAATACTTACCCAGAATGGCCCCAATAAAACGATACCGACCATCTGCCAGGTAGGGTGAGTGATGCCGTGAAATTCGCTGAGTATCCCACCAACGGTGAGCATCATCGTCATGCAGATTTTGGGGATCAAATCGCAGCCCATCATGATCTTGGTAGCTATCAATCGGGTTTCGCGTTGCAGGGATGGGTCCACTACAAATTTGCTTGAATAAAATACCCCCACGTCGCCGCCTAGCCAATAGCAAAAAAGCACGATATGAATGAGTAGCGTTAAGTCATACGCTGACATGAAAATTCCCCCATGGTCATCATTAATAGGTGGTTATTAAAATTATTATTTTAATTTCGCCCGCTATCCTACTGTAAATCAGGGGAAAGGAAACCAGTTGTGTAAAAAAGGTGAATTGTTAATGGTGGTTTGAGTCGCTTGTCTCAAGGCCTTGGCTGCGCGATGATAGCGATAATTAAGCCAGTCACTGCGGCATTTATTTCGTTTTTTGATGGCTGCTGGGTTAAATTAACAGTCACGACAAAAGTAAGGAGGAATGACTGTGTCGAGTACGATAATCAATAGTGTGGATTTTGGTCCCTTGGCTGGATTGGTAGGATTGTGGAAAGGGGATAAAGGTATGGATATCGCCCCTGAGTCAGATGGTTCGAAGGAAGCCAACCCCTATTATGAGGAGTTATTGATTGAAGTGGCAGGCGGTGCCACTAATGCTGAAAAACAGAGGTTGGCGGTATTGCGCTATCACCAAAAAGTTTTTCGTGTGAGTGATGGTCAGCAATTTCACGATCAAATCGGCTATTGGATCTGGGATGCGGACGATCAGCGCGTCATGTTTACCTTATCAATACCGCGCGGGGTAAGTTTAGTTGCGGGTGGTATTGCCGATGTTGATGGGGAGACCGCTACCTTGACGGTGGAATCCGCAGAGGGCAGTGATTGGGGCGTGGCACAGTCGCCTTTCATGCGCGATAACGCAAAAACCAAGGGGTTTAAAATGCAGTTATCGGTGAACGGTGATGCTATGGAATACTCGCAAACCACGTTTTTAGATATTTATGGTCGGGAATTTGATCACACCGATAACAGCACTCTGCGCAGGGTTTGAATTTACCTGCATTGTTTGTTGCTGTAAAATGCCGCGCTTTCTCATACACCAGCACCCTAGGCAGCACCCAAGCATGATTGAAGTCGGCGCCATTAAGCAAACCATCAAAGATCTCACTGAGCGGACTGAAACCCTTAGGGGGTATCTTTGACTATGCGACCAAGCAGGAGCAACTCGCTGAAATTGAGTTGGAGTTAGGCGAACCTGCGGTTTGGGATGATCCCGCCAGAGCACAGGAGCTGGGTAAACAGCGTGCGTCGCTGGAGTCAGTGGTCAGCACTATAGATACCTTAACCAGTGGTGTCTCCGATGTCGCCGAATTACTGCAAATGGCTTTCGAAGAAGATGATGCCGACACCGTTGCTGAGGTTGAAGCCGAGCTGGAGACACTGGACCAGCATTTGGCCAAGCTGGAGTTCCGCCGGATGTTCTCCGGTGAAATGGACCCGAATAACGCCTTCCTTGAAATTCAGTCTGGCTCTGGTGGCACCGAAGCCCAGGACTGGGCAGAGATGGTCTGCCGCATGTATTTGCGCTGGGGCGAAGCCAAGGGTTTTAAAACCGAATTAATGGAAGCCTCCGATGGCGACGTTGCCGGTATTAAAAGTGCCACCATCCAGTTTAGTGGTGAATACGCCTACGGTTGGCTGCGTACCGAAACCGGTGTCCATCGCTTGGTGCGTAAATCGCCCTTCGATTCGGGAAACCGTCGCCACACCTCTTTTTGTTCGGTGTTTGTCTCTCCCGAAGTGGATGACAATATCGATATCGAAATTAACCCGGCCGATATCCGTACCGACACCTATCGCGCCAGTGGCGCCGGTGGTCAGCACGTTAACAAAACCGATTCGGCGGTGCGTATTACCCACGAGCCATCGGGTATTGTGGTGCAGTGTCAAAACCAGCGCTCGCAACATCAAAACCGTGACTCGGCAATGAAGCAATTAAAAGCAAAACTGTACGAGATGGAAATGCAAAAGCGCTCGGCAGCATCGCAGGCGTTGGAAGACAGCAAATCCGATATCGGTTGGGGCAGTCAAATCCGCTCGTATGTATTGGATGATCAGCGCATCAAAGATTTGCGCACCAATGTGCAAACCAGTAATTGCAACAACGTACTGGATGGTGATTTAGATTTATTTATTGAAGCATCGTTAAAAATGGGGCTTTAAAAAAGGCTTGACGCCTTTTTTAAAGCCGGGGACAGATCTTCAGCTCTGTCCCCCCTAACCCTCAAATCAAAGTTTATATACACAAGAGTTTACCCATGTCAGAACAGCAAAACACCACCAACGAATCAGCCGCCGAAGAAAACAAATTAATCGCTGAACGTCGCGCCAAGCTGAAAGACATTCGTGAAAAACGCAATGCGTTTCCTAACAGCTTTCGTCGCACTGATGATGCCAAGGATTTACAGGCAGAGTTGGGTGAAAAGGATAAAGAAACCTTGGAAGGTCTGAATCGCCGAGCCGCTGTCGCCGGTAGAATCATGGCCAAGCGTGGCCCGTTTTTGGTATTGCAGGATATGACCGGCCGCATTCAGGCGTATGTGGATAAGAAAAAACTGCCAGAAGAATTACTGCCCGAAATTAAAACCTGGGACATCGGCGACATCATTGGCTGTGAAGGCCCGGTCCATAAATCCGGCAAAGGCGATCTCTATGTCTATATGGAATCGGTAGAGCTGGTCACCAAATCACTGCGCCCTTTACCAGACAAATTTCACGGCCTGCAAGATCAGGAAATGCGTTACCGTCAGCGTTATGTTGACCTGATTATGAGTGAAGAGTCGCGCAGCGTATTTACCCTGCGCTCAAAAATGATCACCTTTATGCGCAACTATTTGGATGCTGCCAATTTTATGGAAGTGGAAACGCCAATGATGCATGTCATCCCCGGCGGTGCCGCAGCGCGTCCTTTTATCACTCACCACAATACCCTCGACATGGATATGTATTTGCGTATTGCACCGGAATTATATTTAAAGCGTTTAGTCGTCGGTGGTTTTGAGCGGGTGTATGAAATTAACCGCAACTTCCGCAACGAAGGTTTATCAACCCGTCACAACCCTGAATTCACCATGTTGGAATTTTATCAGTCCTACGCCGATTACCATGACCTGATGAATTTAACCGAAGATATGCTGCGCAAAATGGCGCAAGAGCTGTTGGGTACAACCACTCTGGTCAGTACCGTGCGTGATGAAGAGGGTGAAGTCACCCAAACCACCGAATATGATTTATCGCAGCCGTTCAGACGTTTATCCGTATTTGATTCTATTTTGCATTTCAATCCAGAAATAAAAGCAGAGCATATCGATAACCTGGAAGCCGCACGCAAGTTGGCAGAGTCTTTACATATCCCGCTTAAAGACAGTTATGGCTTGGGTAAAATTCAAATTGAAATATTTGATAAAACCGTAGAGCACCGTTTGGATCAGCCCACGTTTATTACCGAATACCCGACCGAAGTATCACCACTAGCACGTCGCAGTGATGATAATCCTTTCGTAACCGATCGCTTCGAGTTTTTTGTCGGTGGCCGTGAGCTAGCTAACGGCTTCTCCGAGCTGAATGATGCCGAAGATCAAGCGGAGCGTTTTCTTGCGCAGGTTGCCGATAAAGAAGAGGGTGATGATGAAGCGATGCACTACGACGCTGATTATATCGCCGCGCTGGAATACGGTTTACCACCGACGGCGGGTGAGGGGATTGGTATTGACCGGTTAGTGATGTTGTTTAGTGACTCACCGACGATTCGCGATGTGTTGTTGTTTCCGCATATGCGGGCGCAGGGTTAATCTCTATTAGTCGCTTTGATGGCGGCTTGCAAATCTCCCCAATAGGGCGCCGTTAACGCTGGATTGCGTTTAACGGCGTTCGTTATTTCTTTTATTTCAAATTATTATTTTTGAATTGGAAGGCTGGTTTAGCTTCCTCGTAACTTAAGCTCGTGAGTGATGATTTTCCAATTCTTGTAAATTAGTACTAGTAATCCCCCAAAAAACTTTGTTAGGATTCGTCAAGAGTTGGCTCATGTTGATGGGCCACGATAATTTTCTCTTTAAATGGATTTTAAATAACAATGGACTGTTATCTATTTCGCCTGCCTGTATTTTCGAAAAACTTTGCTGCTAAAACGAAGCTTACTTCAAATTTAGTCATGTTGAGGTGGGGGCTCTGTTTTCTGGCTGTTGTGCTTAGTCAGTCACTGATGGCTAGTGGTGACAAAGATTTACAGAGAGGTTTTGGTTATAAAAATGGCTATGGTCATCATGATGCCCATAGTGGCCGACATAATAATGAAAAAGGTCATACCCGATGGAGTGGCCCGCATAAAGGTTGTAATACCAAGGGGAAGCATCATCATCGCGACCGCTCAGACTCATCACTTAATTGTTTAAATGCTTACGCCTCGCCTAGTGTTCTATGGCCAGCAAACCATAAATTTAAAACTGTCTCTATAAAAGGTTTAAGCACCGCTAGTGGTGTAGAGCCTGTGGTTATCATCCAGTGTGTATCTCAAGACGAGCCTGTGAATGGACAGGGGGATAGCAATACAGCTTATGATGCTAAGTGGTTGTCAGATAATAGAATCTCGCTGCGTAAAGAGCGGGCCGGTGGCGGTAATGGCCGCGTTTATCATATTGATTTTTTTGCCCACGACGAAGCTGCGGGTGAGAGTTGTAGTGGTAGCGTTGCGGTTGAAGTGCCTCACCATAAGCACGGTAAAGCGCAGGATGAGGGTAAGCTCTATCCCTCTCTTGAAGGAGGCGTAGCCTGCCGCGAAGGTAATAATTCCAGTCCCGAGATTACCAGCACTGCAATTACCTCTGCCACTGAATCGGTGGCGTATCAATATGTTGTTTCAGTCTCTGATGCCGATGATGATGTTCTGGGTTATCTACTTGAAACAGCCCCAGCTGGTATGACGATTAGTAGTGAAGGTGAAATAGCTTGGACTCCTGGCACGGCAGATATTGGTAGCCATTCAATTATGGTTACTGTTGATGATGGTCGCGGTGGTAGTGCTGAACAGTTATTCACTTTAATTGTTTCGCCGCGACCAAATAATGCACCAGTTATCACCTCAACTCCCGTCTTGAGCGGCATTGAGGGGCAGGCCTATCAATACCAGATCGAAGTCAGTGACGCAGAGGGTGATGCACTGGTTTATAACGTGGTATTGGCGCCAGAAAATATGTCGGTGAGTTCTAATGGGCTTGTTCAGTGGTCACCAGCGGTTGGTAGCACAGGTAGTTATGATATTATTTTGCAGGTCAGTGATGGTCAAATCGTAGTGGAGCAGACCTACACATTGGCTATTTCCCCCAAACCTAATACTGCGCCGTCCATCACTACAGTTCCTTTAACAAATGCATCGGAAGGCAGTCACTATCAATATATATTGACCGCGTCCGACCCCGATGGCGATACGCTTATTTTTAGTTTAGTCACTGCACCTGTGTCGATGACAGTTATCGGAGATACTATCAGTTGGATACCAACTTATAGTGATGCCGGTGAACACAGTGTGTTGATAGCTGTTAGCGATAGTCAGGGTGGCACCGCTAGCCAAGGTTTTACGGTCATAGTAGCGGATACCAATCGCGATCCTGAAATTACCTCCATCCCTGTGGTTGAAATAGCCGAAGGCCAAGCATATCAATATCTGCTGGAAGCAAACGATGCTGATGGTGATCCATTAAATTTCGTTTTAGTTGATGGGCCAGCAGGTTTATCGATTGATGGTGAAGGGTTGATCAGTTGGGTTCCCGGTTATGACGATGAAGGACAATACCATGTTGCGATAAACGTTTTGGATGGTAAAGGGGGAAGTAGTAATCATGCATTTACGCTCAATGTCAGTAGTACCAACCGTGACCCCCAAATATCTTCCGTGCCGGTGTTGATTGCTAAAGAAAATGTTCTTTATCAATACCAGCTAGCAGCCAGTGATGATGACGGCGATGTGCTCTCATATAGATTAGCAATAGCACCCTCATCAATGATAATTTCAACAGAGGGCTTGATATCTTGGGTTCCGGATATCAATAGTGCTGGTGAACAAGCTATTGAGGTTGTTGTTACAGATGGTGATGTCAATATTAGTCAGCGCTTTCTAATTGCCATTAGCAATACTAATCAAGCGCCTATTGCGGTGCCGGACAGTGTGAGTGTGCTGGAGGGTGGTGCTGAAAATTTCTTGTTGCAAGCAACTGATAGTGATGGTGATGCATTAATATTCACGCTGCTGACTGAGCCTGAGTATGGCACTTTATTAGGTAGTCCTCCAGATTTAATTTATGTTCCTAACTCCAATTATCATGGTACTGATTCGCTAACATTCTATGTAAGCGATGCTGAATTTTATTCAGAAATAGCTACGGTCAACTTTACTGTAAATGAAAGTAACCAGGCGCCAATAATTACCAGCATTCCATTCACTACTACCGTCATTAGTGGGGAGACTTTTACCTATGATGTCGAGGCCTTTGATGCCGATGGTGATGAGCTAGTTTATTTTTAAACTCGGCTGCGGATGAAATGACAGTCAGCCAGTTTGGTTCAGTCGTCTGGGATACGTCATCGGCGGAGATTGGTGATTACAACACTGTTATTTATATTGAGGATGTTGAAAATACAGTTAGTCAAAGTTTTGTAGTTAGCGTTATCGAACCACCTACAGTTGAGTTGGTTATAACATCGATACCGGCTACACGCGCTTCTACCATTTCGGGTTATCAATATTTTCCTGAAACAACATACCCTGATGATGAAGTTACATATGAAATAGTTGCGGGGCCAGAGGGGGTCTCCTTATTAGGAGGTGAGATTTTTTGGCGGCCTATAAGCACCGAAAATACGTTGGAAGAAGATACTCGACTTCAGTCTTGTATTAATTATGATGATTTTGTTATCGGTGCGTATGGTGCATTTTCCCTCTATATAGAAAGTTTTTATGATTCAGTACGTTTCCCTACGCTGTATGAAGTGATATCGCCGACTGTAAGTGATACGTCTGATATAGATAATCAAATTTCATTAGGAACTTTGGCAAGGATTGCCGCAGGAGAAAAATGGGGCTTTGATAATACCTTCGAATACACCACCGCTGCACCGAGCTGGAGTGGAGTGTTGACACGCTTGGTTGTGCCTGATGCGCAGGGTGGGGATTTGGGGTTTTCTAAAGGTAGTAATTTTTATTCAAGGCCTAGGGCTAACGATGAGGAAAGGGCGTTAGCATTTCACAATGATACGTGGGCTGCTCGGCGGTCACATAATGTTTGCGAGAGCGAGAATAACTTTGGGGTTATCACTGGTCAGCAAAATAATTCGTGGGAAGCTTGTGTCTATAATGATTGGGGTGAATATGGCGTTACCAATGAGCTGCCACAGGCCAGTTTATGGTTGGCTGATTTAGCAATAGTGGATGCCTATGTTGAAAATTCACGTGTGGTGAAATTTGATCTCAGTAATAGAGGGTTGGTAGCGACAGGTGCTTTTGCCGTTAGAGTTTATGAAGAGGTTAATAACGCCTATCAAGTTATTGGACAAGTTGATGTTGCTGGGCTTTCAGGTACATCAAGTTATTCGGTTGATGTTGGGCGCCCAATTACTGGTAATGTGCGCATTCAAATTGATTACAATAATAGCGTGGCACTTGAATGCGATACGAGTAACCAAGCTCTCGATCTGTACTACTTTAAACTACTTGCGCGCTCTGCTTTAGGGGTTATTACCACGCAGGATTTTTGGGTGGCCGGTGATAATGATCATTTGGAAGTATCTAATGATTTCCCTGAAAAAATTTATGATGGTTCTGTTTATATTTATCATGCGGAAGTTTTTGGTGGTGATGGTAATTACGTTTACGAGTTAATAGGTGCGCCTAATGGCGCTACGGTAAATGCGGAAGGAGAAGTGCGCTGGCAGACGATGGATACAGATGTTGGCCAGCATATATTTACTCTGAGTGTAGCCGATGGTTCTGGTCAGGATGTAGTAAAAACAGCAGCGGTAACGGTATTAGATCTCCCTGATAATCAAAAGCCCGTGGTTGTTTCAGTGCCGCCTATTGATGCATTTGTCGGTGAGGAATATGTCTACCAGCTTGAGGTGGTTGATCCGGATGGTGATGAAATTACTATCTTGACTGAGGGTGATTCCACGGAGCCAGGTGCTTTTCAAATCGATGAGAACTATCGAATTACTTGGACGCCGACTATTGAAACCTATGAATGGGTTCAATTAAGAGAGGGTTATAGCACTTTAGTGATTGAAATGATTGACTCCAATGGCGCTGTCACTATTCATAACTGGGGGGTAAATATATATCTGCAAAGTAATAACGATAACTCTCCGTTAGTGTCGGCTATCGATTCTGTTGCGCTTGCAGTAAATCAAAATTTTGAGATTAGTGTTGACGCCACGAATCCACTGGGTGACACGTTGCTGTACTCACTATCTACTGCACCAGACGGTATGATAATTAATGAGGTCGGAGTCGTTAGCTGGGCACCCGGTGAACTGAGTGTTGGTTATCATGAAGTTGTGGTCCAGGTTTCTAATTCTGAAGAAAGTTCTACCGTGAGTTTCTTTATAGAGGTAGTGCCGTCCTTATCAATTACGTCTAGTCCGTCTGCGGTCACCTATGATTCAGAACTCTATCACTACCGGGTGGTAGCAGTTGGCAAAGTTATTGGGTATGAATTATCTGCAGCACCAGTCGGTATGAATATTACGGATACTGGGCATATCACTTGGGTGCCAACGGCAGAGGATGTCGGTGTTCATGCTGTATTACTTTCCGTTAAAGATAATCAAGGAATTGAGTTTTCCCAGGGTTTTGAGCTTACTGTTTACGCTAGTAACAGTTTGCAAGTCACCAGCTCGCCCGCGATAAATGCCTATTTTGGTCAGGGTTATTACTACCAAGTTACGGCGCATAATTATAGAGATGATAGGTTAAATTATTCTTTAGATATCATGCCAGATGGTATGGAACTTAGTTCAGAGGGTCTAATTACATGGGTGCCGTCGCTGTCACAAGTGGGTAATCATAATGTTGTGCTCAATATCGACGATGGTGTTAACGCAGTTGCTCAAAACTTTACTATTACGGTGGCTGCTGAAATTGCAGTAAACACAGCGCCCTCAATAAGTAGCTCTCCCAGCAGGCAGTTATCCGCTGGGCAGTTTTATACCTATCAATTGATAGCGACAGACGAAGATGGCGATCTGTTAACTTATACATTAGATTCTGCGCCAACAGCGATGAGTATCGGTTCAACCGGTCTTATTAGTTGGCAGTCTTCTTTAGATGAGGTGGGCGATAAGACGATTGTCGTTAGTGTGCTCGATGGTCGTGGGGGCTATGCGCAGCAGAGTTACTCGCTATCGGTTTATGCAGAGACGGGCCCTGTTTTTACTTCCAAGCCGAGTAATGTAGCTATTATTGGGTCTGTCTATCAGTATCTAATCAACGCAGTGGATTTAGAAAATGACCCTGTCTGCTATAGCTTGGTCAGTAATACTGAAGGCGTGTCGCTAGACGGTAACGCTCTGACTTGGGTGCCCGCTTCTGAGCAATTAGGTGTGCAAGCAATTTCCGTGGAAGCGACTGATGGCAAGCTAAGTACGATTCAAAATTTCAGTGTGTTGGTGACGGTAGATCAAGCGCCGCTTATTATTTCAGATGCGCCCTTAACCGCTCTTGTCGATCAGTTGTATAGCTACCAAATACAAGCCTTTGATCCTGAGGGGGGCAGCCTGAATTATCAATTGCTAGGCGCGCCGGGCACAATGACATTAGCTGATAGCGGTTTGATTGAGTGGCAACCGGCCGCCGTTGAATTGGGGAGACATTTAATTAGTCTTCGCATTAGTGATGCACAGGGCTCAAGTACGGTATATGAGTTTGCAATATTTGTGATTGAAGATGAGTTTTCGCCAGTCATTACCAGTGATGCGATAACGTCGACTAAAACGGAAGAGGGTTATAGCTATCAGCTAACAGTGACTGATCCTCAGGGCGACACTATCAATTATCAGCTCGTCACCGCGCCAGACAGTATGACGATCGATGATGTCGGTTTAGTGAGTTGGTCACCGACAGTAGAAAATATCGGTGTGCACTCGGTAGAAATTGAGGTCAGTGATAGTGATGGTAATAGTGATCAACAATTTTATCAGTTGGTAGTGACTGCACCCGGACCATGGAACCGGAGGTTATGCCAATGAGCGCGTTAATAAAAAGTCTCACGGCGCTTAGTCTTCGATTAATGGCATTGCGTTTGGTTTCAATGGGTCAAACAATAGCGCAAAAAAAGGATTACGAAATGGACGTCGTATATAGTAATAGTGATTACGCACTGAATCATAATAAGCCGTTGTTAACTCAGTTTCGTGAAGGGCACCGATTCATGCGCGCCACAGCTATTGTTGTACTGTGTTGTTTTGCTGTGGTGTTTTACTCGCCGGCAGTCAATGCCACGGTTAAATCTATTGATGAGTACTTACGTTATAAACCTGACTATCCTGTTTTTTCTGAAATGGATAGTGCGCTTGCAGAAACGCAGCAGCTCTTGCAGAAAACTGCCATTGCGTTGAAGCAAACAGGTGAAAATACGAATGAACATTTGGGCTTGGCTATCCTGAAAAAGGCGATTAGCCAGCAGCGTGAAATTTTCAGTGATCTCGATGAGGGTGCCAGCGATTACTTTGCTGATCAGCGACGATATTACACGCAGCAGCAATTACCACAGCGAGCCATAACAGTACTGGATCAAAAGCAGCAACGCTACCAGCGTGAAATGGCAACCTTGCAAGATCAGCTGCAACGGATTGATCGTGTGCAAGGTCCAGCGTTACAGCAGGAAGTGCGACTCGCTACTGCATTGCTTGCACGTTTATATAATCCAATCCAACATCCCTACGACCAAACCATGCCTTTTGGTCCGTTGGATGCCGTCAGTGGCGCACCGGTTAACAGCGCAGCGGCATTAGAAAGCATGCTGGGTGTGGCACCTGTTACCGGTGACCCCGTTGCCGCAGATACCACTGCCACCTTAGATGCGCCCATTAGCCCTGCCATTCAACAATTGGCTAATGATTTAAGCAATGATGAAGTCGCTATTTATAACTGGGTCCATAACAACATCGAATTTATTCCCAGTTATGGTTCATTGCAGGGTGCCGATTACACTTTGCAAACCCGTCGTGGTAATGCCTTTGACCAAGCCAGTTTATTAGTTGCCTTGCTGCGTGCAGCGAATATTCCCGCGCGCTACCAGTACGGTAATGTATGGATCACTTTAGATGAAGTGATGAACTGGGTAGGCGGTGTTCGTGTGTACGAGGCGGCACAAAACCTACTTGGCCAAGGGGGGATTCCCAGCGCACTATTATCAGTTAATGGAACAAATAAATTCATGACCATGGAGCACGTCTGGGTGCAGCTGTGGGATGGTAGCCAGTGGGTAGAGGTGGACCCTAGCTTTAAACAGTACCAATACACCGAGGGCATGGATTTACAAAGCGAAGTTAGTTTTGATGCTGAAGCGTTTGCCAATACCTTGCAAAGCACGGCTACCGTTAATGAAACCGAAGGCTGGGTGCAAAATGTGAATCAGGCCTTTATCGAAACAGAACTGGAGGATTACCGGCAAGCGCTGGAAGATTATTTAACGAATCAACAACCCGAGGCGACAGTAGGCGACGTCATCGGCAGTAAAACGATTATAGAAACCACCAGCGTATCATTGCCCACGCAGTTGCCCTACAACCAAATCGTTGTCAGTCAGGCGCTCACCGAAATTCCTGACCACTTGCGCTATAAGTTCACCTTCAAACTACAGGACCAATTTGGTGGTGAGTTACTAAGCCATACTGCGACTACCGTTGAGCTGGCTGGCCAATCCTTGGCAATCTCATTCAACCCCGCCACAGCCGCAGATGAACAAGCCTTATTGGATTACTTACCCGACAACCCACAAAGTGCAGAGGATTTACCCAATATCATCCCCGCAGGTTTAATGAATGTAGTCGGTGAGTTAACTGCCAGTGGCCAAGTCGTCGCCAGCAGCGCTGCCATGAGTTTTGGGCAGGTACTGCAAACAGAAAAAGGCTATTTTGTGCCAGGCCGTGGTTGGAGTACGACCATTAATCCCATCATCACCGGCGAGTATCAAGCCATTGGCTTGGATTACCACGGTATATCACCTGCGCAGTTACAAGCATTGCAAACCCGCCTTGAAGCCACCAAAGCCAAACTGGAAGCAGAAGAATTTACCGGCCTCACCAAACACGAAGTGGTGGGGGATTTAATGCAATCCGGTGTGATGAGCTATATGGCCATTACCGACGTGCAATCGCGACTTGCCGCACAAAGCTCGGATATTGTTTACTACCGCGAACCCAGTTACGGTACCTTTCAAACCAATGCCAAAACAAACGGTTTGTTGGGTACGGTTACCAATGTAGAAATGACTGGATTACTGATGGATATGGATTCCATGAAATTCAGCACTGAATGTAAAAGTAATTGTTGGGGTAACTGGCGGGACTTTAATCAGCAGATGGGCAGTACCTATTCGGCGTATGAGCATTTGGTGCCGGAGCAATTGTTTTCTACGGATGAAGAACCGGTTGAAGGGATTAGTGCAGTGAAGGCGTTGGCGATTGCCAGTCAACAAGGCCAAAGGATTTATACCTTTACGCAGGATAACCTACAGTACCTAAGTGATTTAACGGTTGATCAAGGGACGGTTGATGAAATTCGCGCGCAGGTGGAGAATGGAATGGTGGCTACGGTGCATCAGAATCCGATTAGTTATGCGGGTTGGACTGGGGCTGGGTATACGATTGTGGATCCGGAGACTGGGGCTGGGGGTATAAGATTAGTGGGGGGCTGATGGTGGGGAGGCAAGCTCATTACCAGGGCCAGTTATGAATGCTTTAGGTCTGCTTTCAACAATTTTAGACTTGAGCTTGTCGGTATTAGACGAATTGATTTCTGGAGTTCCTGCTATATTCGGAAAAATAATTTCTGGAGTTGCTTTGGCGATGAGCACATTTCAAGCCTTTTCTAGTTGTTCTGGGGGAAATGTTTTAGTAGCAATGCTTCCTACGCTTCTCCTAACGACTTTATGGCCGGCGATACTTTTTACGTTAGGTGTCGGTGGTTTTATTTTGATCGCTTCTTTAGTTTTGCTTACGGTATTATCTTACTATGCAACGAAAGATATAATTGCAAATAGATGTTAGAGGTTGCTATGAAACTACATAGACCAGAGTGTCCTAGCTGTGGTGCCAAGATAACTGGTGCTAAGCGCTTAAAATCCAAATTTAATTGTGGTACCTGCAATATTAGCCTTGGGGATGATCCAGTTCAACTTATTAAAGTTGGATCTCTTGTTGTAATAAGTACTGTTTTGACTATCGAAATAAGTATTTATCTTCCATTTATATTGGGGTTTTTCCTGCTTCTGTATTTATTTTTTAACAAAAAATATGTAGTTCGCGATTGAGTAAGGTTGTAATTAAAGGGTGAACAGAATCAATAACGAACAAACCAACACAAGCCAACGGGGTCAGGTCTTACATTGTTCAAACACTTAAGCTTAGCTGCGAAATTCACATGGAGGTCGCATAGGTCGAAAAGGGGGGAGTCATTGATAAACGGGTCGAAGATAAATGGGGTCGGTGACAAATGAGGAAGGGAATAGGGGTCAAGTCTGGGAAGGGAATAGGGGTCAAGTCTGTTTTATAGTGATCAAACCCTTGTTATACTCCGTTAATGCCAAGACCTCAGCGCCTTCAATATGAGCACGCCTTTTACCATGTAATGAATCGTGGTCGGGGACGCCAAGCAATCTTTCACAGTGAAGCTTATTACCAGGCTTTTTTGCAGACATTGGCGGAAGCGCATCAACGTTTCGATGCGCAGATACATGCTTATTGTTTGATGGGTAATCACTATCATTTGCTCATTGAAACACCGCGCGCCAATTTAGATCGCATCATGCGCCATATCAACGGCGTATACACCCAGCGCTATAACCGTCTCAAACACACCGATGGCGCCCTGTTTCGAGGGCGTTACAAAGCTATTATTGTGGATGAAGATAATTACCTTTTGCAGCTCAGTCGCTACATTCATCGCAATCCGGCCGAAGTCAAAGGCGCCGTTTCTGATGTGCTATCCACCTACCCTTGGTCGAGCTATTTGGCTTATATTAATCGAGCACCCTTACCTAGGTGGTTAATACGGGAAAAAACCTATCAAATGCTGGGACAGCGACAGCGTTATAAAGGGTATCAGGCCTATATCGAAGCAGGTAACGATGAAGGGTTGTTGCAGTTTTACAATAAAGGCAATTTGGCGAGCCTGTTAGGTGGGAGTGAATTCAAAGAGTCACTGGCTCAGCTCATGCAACAACAGCAATTGGATACGGATAAACTGCAAATGCTTATAGAGCGTCCGATGCAGATCGTATTATTTCGGTTGTGGCCAAGGTCTGTAAGGTCAAGGGAACCAGCCTTGTTACTCGACAATCAGGAAGGCAAGCGGCGAATCTTCCGCGTAAGCTGGCCATCTATTGTTGTCAGCACTATGGGGCTATGCCATTAAATGTTATCGCGGTGTATTTCGGATTGTCCCATTCTGGTAGCGTGTCACCGGCAGTGGCGGACATTAAGAGAAGGGTGGCGCGGGGTGAGTTGAAAAGGGAGTTGTCGGCGGTGGAAAAGGGTTTGGCTATTATAAAACAGACTTGACCCCTTTTTTAAAAAACCAAGTGTATTTGGGCAGTGATGAATTTGTGGGTCGGATACTCAATCATATTGATGATACGCAAGAACTATCAGAGATACCGTTAAAGCAGCGACGACCAATACCTAAAACATTAACTGAATATCAAGAACACGCCCAGAATCGTAATGATGCGATGGTACAAGCGTATGCGAGTGGTGGTTTTAGCATGAAAGAAATAGGAAAATATTTTGGTCTGCATTATTCGAGGGTTAGTAGAATAATTACGATGGCAAAAGGCAAGACCTGACCCCCTGAGTTACTTGATCGTGATGAGTTGCAAAAATGGGTTTTTCCACGCCTTAAAGAAGCAGAAAAACTTAGTGAAATGGCTTTGATGAAGTTGTTATGGAAAATACGCCACCCCAGCTTTATGTATACTGTTTATCTTTGTGTGCCGGCTTTATGTTTAATAGTTTATGATTTACTTAAGTAGAGGTTGGAGGTTAGGTTTTTATTTATGATCTTCTTGTATTTATTTTCAGATCTGTATACCAACCCTAATGAATAACTTGTCTGAAGTCGCATTTGAGCGAACTAAAACTGCGAGAAGGGTCAATAGTTTATTGGCGGTTATAGGCTGCTTGTTGCTTTTACCCTTATTTATATCTATAGATATGAAAGATATTTTAGGTAATTTTTACCTCCCCACTATGATTTTTTTTGCGACCATATCGTTACCTCTAGGACTTATTATTTCTAGTCGTTTTAACGATGCGTGCACAGCTAGATGCCCTAAGTGTAATGAAAAAATTGAAGAAATTTCTCTTATCTGTTTTCCGATGCCAGAGGCATGTAAAAAGTGTGGCCTGCCTGTTTTGGCTCAATGATTGAGAATTCCGAGAACTCCGGGGACAGTTTACTTAATTAATAACCTAGTATTAGTTTTCACAATAGAAAGAAAAAAACACTAGGAGGTCGTTATGGCAAGGATGCCACGATTGGTTGTGCCGGGTTATGCACAATGCGTCAGCGCCACCCAGCCCCGGATTTTTCCAATATATACCAATGCAACACCAAGCTTGTTTACGTAACGAGCATCACCATTGCTAGGTGGCTCATATTCTTCCAAGCCTTCAAGGGATAAAGCGCTTTCCATTGGTGGCTTCCACCGTACCAGTTGTGGACTAGAGAACATTCATAAGGGACAGGCACTGCTAACATGGGAAGGGAATAGGGGTCAAGTCTGTTTTATAATGATCAAACCCTTGTTATACTCCGTTAATGCCAAGACCTCAGCGCCTTCAATATGAGCACGCCTTTTACCATGTAATGAATCGTGGTCGGGGACGCCAAGCAATCTTTCACAGTGAAGCTTATTACCAGGCTTTTTTGCAGACATTGGCGGAAGCGCATCAACGTTTCGATGCGCAGATACATGCTTATTGTTTGATGGGTAATCACTATCATTTGCTCATTGAAACACCGCGCGCCAATTTAGATCGCATCATGCGCCATATCAACGGCGTATACACCCAGCGCTATAACCGTCTCAAACACACTGATGGCGCCCTGTTTCGAGGGCGTTACAAAGCTATTATTGTGGATGAAGATAATTACCTTTTGCAGCTCAGTCGCTACATTCATCGCAATCCGGCCGAAGTCAAAGGCGCCGTTTCTGATGTGCTATCCACCTACCCTTGGTCGAGCTATTTGGCTTATATTAATCGAGCACCCTTACCTAGGTGGTTAATACGGGAAAAAACCTATCAAATGCTGGGGCAGCGACAGCGTTATAAAGGGTATCAGGCCTATATCGAAGCAGGTAACGATGAAGGGTTGTTGCAGTTTTACAATAAAGGCAATTTGGCGAGCCTGTTAGGTGGGAGTGAATTCAAAGAGTCACTGGCTCAGCTCATGCAACAACAGCAATTGGATACGGATAAACTGCAAATGCTTATAGAGCGTCCCGATGCAGATCGTATTATTTCGGTTGTGGCCAAGGTCTGTAAGGTCAAGGGAACCAGCCTTGTTACTCGACAATCAGGAAGGCAAGCGGCGAATCTTCCGCGTAAGCTGGCCATCTATTGTTGTCAGCACTATGGGGCTATGCCATTAAATGTTATCGCGGTGTATTTCGGATTGTCCCATTCTGGTAGCGTGTCACCGGCAGTGGCGGACATTAAGAGAAGGGTGGCGCGGGGTGAGTTGAAAAGGGAGTTGTCGGCGGTGGAAAAGGGTTTGGCTATTATAAAACAGACTTGACCCCTTTTTGACTCAATTGCCCGGGAACTCCCAATTGCCCGGGAACTACCGTAGAATTAAGTAAACTGTCCCTGGAGCTCTAATCGGGATATGTTTTCTTATAAATCAAGCGTCTACGCGATGAAAGTTAAGTGACTTACCCCGGGAGGTCTGTAGTGTGTTGCTGGAAAAAAGTGACAGTGGAGAGATCCGCTGTGATCGCATTACAGAAGTCAGCAGAGGGCATACGCGGTTGGGGTAGCCTACTCGCCGCTTCGCTCTGATTCGGTTGCCTCAAAGCGAAGCGTTAAATGGAATCGCAACAATTAAGGGTAAATATGAAATTAGATAAAATTTTCTTTATAGCATTAACTTTCAATATATTGTACACACCAGTGGTTTATTCTGACGATGTAATAACTGTTCTGGACTTCGAAGAATTTGATGCTGGTGCCGAAGGCTTGATATTTTCGTCAGGTTTTACCAGCAAAGGTTATATTTTTGAGGCCACGAATGGCCTTCTTGCGAAGTCTCAGCTTGATAACTATTACGGTATATGGGGTAGTAATGCCGGTATTAGGTATACAGGCCAGAGCGCTTTTCGCCAAAATCTTGGTGGTGGTAGTTCTATTGGCACCAGAATGGCTAGAAGCGATAGGAGGCCCTTCACGCTCATTTCAGTAGATTTATGGGAGCATTGGAGCGGATTTACACAATCCCCCCAAACAATTACCTATTACGGAACCGACCAGGATAACAATCTAGTAACTCAATCATTTTTACTCGATCGTACGTGGGGTGGACAAACATTCTATTTTTCGAGCGAATTTAGCAATTTAAAGTATGTTCAATGGACTAACCAAGGTACCACATTATCAAGCTATCATCAGCTTGATAATATTGTAATAAGTGCTGAGGAAGGCACGAGCAGTGATATTAATAACGATGGGTTAGTAGATCTAAGGGATTTATTGCTATTACAAAAAGAGCTTCTGGGCAATAAATAAAAGACCGCTATCAGGACTCATCAGGGTCAGAGTCATTGATATCGACACCTAGGCTGGTTAGTCTTCAATATCATTTTACTACTTTGGAGAAAGGATTTTCTGGTGGCACGATTCCCTCGACTTTATTTGGAGGGCTGTGCTCAGTATGTGATTCGGCGTGGTAATAATCGGGAGGCTTGTTTTTGTGACGATGCTGCAATCAAGGAGGCTACAAATAAATCCTGGGTATTAGGAAGTGATCGCTTTAAAGTGAAAATCGAAGAAAAAACTGGTAGGTGTGCCGTGCCCAGTAAAAGGGGCGATAGGAAATGAGAGGAATTCTTGTTAGGCGCGGAGGGTCAGTGACTCTGGCCCAATTAATTAAATTAATTGTTATCTACTTTTTATAAAACTTAAATAAATTTTCATATAAAGGAATGTTCTCATGGGAAGTGATTTAACACCTCTTCAAACAACAGTTATATTAACTCTTTTTATTATTCTGGGTGGTGGAGGTTTTTGGGCCTATGATCAAGCTTTTGACTCTGTCTCAGTTGATTATATGCAGCGCACGGAGTGGGGACGACTATTGTCCGTACTGATGACCTATTAACAGAATTTTCTGATGATAAAGTTGTTGTTAGAGAAATTGAAATTAGTGACTTAGGATTATTCTATAGTTGGGGTAATTTCCAGTTTTTAGAACGCTCTACTTTTTTGGTTAACAGTCTTGGTGGCAAGAATGAAGAATCGGGCCTATATCAGTGTGACTTAAGTGAGAAAAAATGCCTAAAGTTCCAAACTGACATGCCGGCGATTCGTCGACATTGGTTTTCTTTGTATGATAATAAAAAAGAGAATTTATTTATCTCGCATGTTAGTAATGATGCCTTGTATCAACTAGACAGGAAGGGTGAGATTTTGGTTGAAGTAGGAGGTTTTCGTCAGCCTGGACCACTACAGTTAATCGATGATGAATTGTTATTAATGGAAACAAACCGGGCAATGCTGTTGTCAGTTGATATTAACAACAATCTCTCGACTAAAGATTTTCAAAAGTTTAAACAAGGCAGGACGCAGCGCTATCCACTTGGTTATGTTGCTACTGAACCAAAAGGGAGTTGGTGGGTCAATATTCTCGGCGATAGATGGCAGCATGGATTGATTTATCGATATAACGATGAAGGTGAATTAATAGGTGCTTTATCAATGCCGGAGGGAGCGGAGCCTTTTTTACTTAAGAAGCTTGGTAGTGATATTTTAGTTTCTGATTATGTAAATAAGCGTTTATATATTTACGATCAATCTGGAGAGCTTCTGGGTGAGCTTTATAGCCCGGCTATGGATAAGGTGTTAGTTGCTGCGCGTGAGCATAGTGCCTTTATGATGAATGTTGTGTACTTTTGTATTGGGATAGCTATTGTTCTATTTATTCTGGGAATTATTGTCGGTATTAAACGCGGTGATTTAACTGCAATGAAAAAGAAGCAGGAATAATCTATAAGCGTTGATGAACAGGCTGAAGCTATTTACCCCCAGTGAAGGTGATTTCTGGGTATCGAAAAACACTTCGTTCATAAAAAAAACAACCTACTATTGTTATTTAATAGTAGGTCTAGCTGTATTAGGGGCACTATCAATATTGTTTGGCATAAAAGAATTTGACCGTTTCACCTTGATTATAGTCACAATGATGCTGGTTTTTTTTACAGCGATTTATTTCATTGTGCGTACTGTTAGCCAGTCAATAAAAAATATCGGTGTAGGCGTGAGTCGTGATCATATTATTCTCCGCAATAATAAAGGTGATGAAAGTCGTTTTTACCCTTCGGAAATTAAATATACAACTCGCATGATTATTGATGGGAATGTTGTCATTTCCATGATGGGTAGCCCGCAGGTTGGCTATTTGTTTGATCGTGATGAGTTACAAAAATGGGTTTTACCACGCCTTAAAGAAGCAGAAAAACTTAGTGAAATGGCTTTGATGAAGTTGTTATGGAAAATACGCCACCCCAGCTTTATGTATACTGTTTATCTTTGTGTACCGGTTTTATGTTTAATAGCTTATGATTTATTTAAGTAAGTAGAACTTATTTGTTAGACAATATTTTAAAATAGATCGGAGATAGTGTTGGTCAGAGGTCGAGTCGCTGATTTAGGGGTTCGGGGTCAGAGTAAAAACTATAATAAAGCTACATTTGTTTTTTAATGTCCCCCTCACATTATTAAAAACCTAAAATTATTCAAGGATGAATGGATGGCCAGACTACGTCGTTATACACCAGGCGGTATACCTCAACACATTATTCAGCGCGGTAACAATCGCCAGGTATGCTTCACATCGGACATTGATCTTGCTGCTTATGCCCATTGGTTGTCAAAAGGAGCGGAGAAGTATGATGTTGCTATTCATGGTTGGGTGTTTATGAATAATCATGTGCATCTACTTGCAACCCCTAAGAATGACGATGCTATTTCACGGATGATGCAGTTTTTGGGGCGGCATTATGTACGATACTTTAATCGTGAATATGGACGGACGGGTACTCTTTTTGAGGGACGATTTAAATCTTGTCCAGTAGAGACAGAGAAGTACTTTTTAGTTTGTCTTCGGTATATTGAATTGAACCCTGTGCGTGCGGGGATGGTTAGTGATCCTGCCGATTACCGCTGGTCGAGCTATTGTGCCAATGCGTTTGGTAAAGCCATGAGTTTGTGGTCTCCCCATTTTGAGTATTTAAGATTGGGACGGATCGCTATCGAGCGGCAGTCTTGCTACAGACAGTTATTCGAAACTGAGATTGATGGTGAATTAATAACAGATATCAGGCAATCTACCCAAAGAGGTTTGGCGCTTGGCTCAGAGCACTTTAAGGATAGAGTTGAGAGTCTTGGAAGCCGGAGGCAGCGATTACTAAAGCCCGGCCCGAAGAATTAGTAGTTTTTACTCTGACCCCGAACTCTTTGAGTGGTTTACAAATGAAGCGTCAATCCCTTCGCTATCACTTGGCTTGCTGTTTCCGATAGAGTTTGCAGCTCAGCTTCCTCATCATTACCCAGCAGCGGTCCGATGATGGAACGAAACACCACTGCATCATGGCGATCGATGCACACATCAACCAGATGTGTTTTGCTGGGATGTCATTGCGGAAAAGGCCATTTTCCTGGCCTTTTTTGAGTTTATTGACGAAACCATCCATTTTCTTGCCCAATATATTTTCCACGAGATAGTCATGACCGGGTACATCGCTATAAACCAGAGCGCGGACCATTAAGCGGGGAGTTCCGGATTTTTCATCATAACGCTGTAGTAGACTTGCCAGGATTCGAGCAGCGCGTCCTCTAAGGAGGCCTCTTTGCCTGACACGTCAAGGCTCTGATAGATTTCTGCAAAGTACTCCGTAATCACCGCTTCGAACAATTGTGACTTGTTGCCGAAGTAATAGGAAATCATGGCAACATTAGCATTGGCCTGGCTGGCAATTTCCCGCGTAGTCACTTTTTTATAGTCGTTCTCCAGAAAGCACTTGGCGGCGGCCTGCAGAATTCGCTCTCGAACATTTGACTCACTCATGGTTAACTCCAGGGAATTTTATACGTCATAAGCCTTTGATAATTTTGTGGTTATCCACTCTGTTAAACAATGTCCTGCTTTTGATTAACAAAGGCTGAGTTTTATTGTAGCAACCTACATATACTAGGTTTACCAGATTTCAAACAAACCAGATAAAAACCAGATAAAAGAGGACAAGGATATGTACACGCTGACACAAGAACTGGATATACACTACCCGATTTTTAATGCGGGAATGGCCTTTATCGCCGGCCCGGAATTGGCCTCGGCCGTGACAAATTCGGGTGGGTTGGGATTTCTGGGCGCAGGCATACTCCCGGTTCCTCTAGTTTCTGCGCAGTATAAGGCAGCGAAGAGTGCAAGTCATCAAGGGCCAATCGGTGTCGACTTTCTAATGCCATTCTTCACCGAAGATCATCTTGCGTTTATTTTGTCCGAGAAACCAGCGGTGGCTGCTTTCTTTTTTGGCTTGCCTGAAGCTGAACAATTGCAGACCATTCAACAGCAGGGCACGCGAGTATGGGCTATCGTCAATAGTCTGGAGGAAGCCAGGCATGCACAAAGTCTGCAGGCAGATGCGATAGTGCTACAGGGATCGCAAGCCGGAGGGCACAACAAGGCTAGCCTCAGTGTTGAGGAATTATTTAAAGCGACCTACGATGCGCTCCCTGATATTCCGTTGATTATCGCTGGTGGCATCGTAAATGGTTTAGATGTTAAGCAAGCGTTGGATAAAGGTGCTCAGGGGGTTTGGTGTGGCACTGTTTTTCTGGCATCCGTTGAAGCCAATGCTCATCCTGATTACAAAAAGAAAGTTATTGATTGTGAGGCTGGCCAGACCCAGATAAGCACGGCGTTTGGGCCGGAGTGGCCGGATCAACCAATGCGTGTTTATCAAAATACTGCGGTAAAAGCGCTGGGTGGAAAAGTTGATCATCCCCATATCGACTGTATTGGTACGTCCTACATCGGCGGGCAGCCGATCGAGATGCCACGTTACTCTGCGATTTTACCTATGGCTGATACGCAAGGCGATGTAGATTTGATGGCGCTAACGATGGGGACGGAAGCGGCTCGAATTCAAGCGATCAGGCCTGTTAGCCAAATAATTGCGCAACTCAGCGAAGAAATTACCGTAGCGCAGAAGGCTTACGCGGTATAATTTATTGAAGTGGCAGGTACATAAGGATGAGCGTCTGCCAATTTCTCCGATATAACGATAGTTTGATCAATACGCACATCGCACCTAAATCACTATCGAGTTCGGGGTCAGAGTAAAAACTATGATGAAAATATATTGATTCTGCCTTTAGCGCGACGTTATGTGTGGGAGTGAATTGAAAATTGTTTGATGGTGAAGTGATGAAAATGATGAAAAGTACATTAACGAAAATATTCTGGCCAATACTTCAGTTCTTCGAGACTGAAAGGTCCCGGCTAACTATAAAAAGTCACATAGAGTTGCGCTAAATGTATTAGGCACGCTGTTTATATTCCTGTCACTGGTATCCTTTGGTGCTGCGAATTCAACTGGTGATATAGGTGCACTTCTGCCTGTAATAATATTCGGGAGTGTCGGTATAGTAGCCGTCGTTGTAGGTGCGCTTGGATCAAAAGGTGCAGTGTCAAAAATATGGGGCACTAAAAGTTAACACAGAGTTTGGGGTCAGAGTAAAATCTATATCGTTCAATCCCGATCAGTTTTTACTCTGACCCCGAACTTCTGATTTTTTAATTCTGATTCGTTATTTTAAAATGCAATTTTTGTAGCGAACAAATCTTAAAACTGGTTATGCGGCTTAACCGGGTACACGAAAGTTATGACTTATCGAATTTATTGATATTCGGGCTAATCGCGGCTTTACATTGAGGGGATTATTGGGCATTTTTAGAGGCCAAGCGCAAAGAAAGCTTGGATATTGCGGATACTAAAACTTCAATTTGGACTTTTTCGGAGTCAGCTATGTTTAAGCGAATTCTGACGATTTCAATTCTGACATTTTCATTGTCATCTCATTCGGCCATCGTTAACCTTGGTGGCACCACTTTTGATACCGCTACTGGGCTTGAATGGCTGGATGTAACAGCCACCATCGGTTTGTCCTACAATCAGGTTTCTGCTCAGTTGGGTGCTGGGGGTACATGGCAAGGTTGGCGCTATGCAACTTATTCCGAACTCGACCAGTTGATTGCTGGTTTCGGCTATAGTCCTGTCATCACGCCCTGCTCTCTAGGTCAGGTCTATTGTGACAACTCGCTACCGGGTGACAACAATCTCATCGAAACCATGATCCAGACTTTGGGTGATACTTATTACCAGTATCTTGTTGATGAAAACCTGCTTGGCTATTACGATCTTCAGGCTGGTGGTGCCGGTTACACATATGGAATATTAGGTTCTACTGCCGGCTCGGCTGGTTACCCGGGTTACCGCGACATCGGCATGATCCTTGATCAACAGGATTATTATGTGCCCAGTGGCAACCCCGGAGATCGTCCGGATATCGTGGCCAGCATCTGGACCGCACAACAAGAAACTGCTTCTGACCCGTTCATTGGAAGCTACCTTGTTCGTACCTCGGCTATTCCAGTCCCCGCAGCCATTTGGCTATTCGGTTCGGGTCTCGTAGCTTTGGGGTGGGTGAGACGAAAACAAGCTGTTTAAACCAAAAAAAAATTTCAGAAGCCCATCCTCGTGATGGGTTTTTAAATAATTTCGGCGTTAATAAACAATAACGTTTGTGCATTTTCTTAAAGGTAACTGTCTAACAAACTTCACATTTCCCGTATACACGGAGACAGTATGAATAAAAATACTTTTGCTATTAACCGTCGGCAATTTATCGCTGCGTTGGGTGCTATCTCCTTGTCACCGCTGGGCTCATTTGCTGGTACACAAAAGGCTATTCATAAAGTGATTCCGGTATCGGGGGAATCGCTCCCTGTTATAGGATTGGTACTTCCCGTACTTTTGATGTAGCTACTCGCAGCGCTTTGGATGGCCAGTTGCAGGATGTGATCGCTGCATTTTTCGAGCGTGGTGGCAGTCTGATCGATTCATCCCCCATGTATGGGAATGCTGAACAGGTGACTGGCGATTTGATAAAACAGCTCAATAGTAAGCCAGCTGTTTTTGCCGCCACCAAGGTGTGGACTGACGGTAAGGAAGAGGCGTGGTGCAAATGGATCGCTCTTTTATGCGTATGGGTGTTGAAACCATGGACCTTATGCAGATTCATAATTTACGTGACTGGAAGGTTCATATTAAAACGTTGCGAGAATGGAAGGAGCAAGGAAAGATTCGCTATATTGGTATCACTACATCCCATGGCCGCATGCACGACGAACTCGAACAAGCGCTAAAAGCCGAAGCTTTTGACTTTGTTCAGCTGAGTTACAATCTGGCCGACCGTGCAGTTGAAAATCGATTATTACCACTGGCTGCTGATAAAGGGATTGCTGTGCTAACTAATCGTGCCTTTCAACGTGGTGATTTATTTAAAAAAGTTAAACACCAATCTTTACCGGTGTGGGCAGCAGAGTTCGATTGCGCTAGCTGGGTCAATTTTTTCTCAAGTTTGTGGTTTCTCATCCGGCCGTTACCGCGACATACCGGCCACTGCCAAACTGCATCATATGCTAGATAATATGGCCGCGGGCTTCGGTCGATTACCTGATCAGGCATTGCGGGCGAAGATGCTGAACGTGTTGTCTTGAGTTCGGGGTCAGAGTAAAAACTCAGTTCTGAGATTGGGCTCAGAGTGTGAGTGGTTTCTTTGGGCTTTGGGTTATCAATGCAAACCTGGAAGGCAGCCGTATTAATTCCCGAAACTTTTCAGACTTCAGTTTCCATAGATTGCGTTAGTGCAGCAACAATTTGCTGGGTGTGCAAACCATCGCGCTGTACGTGAATGGCGTTGGCGTGGATCTGCTCTGCTTGCACGCTATTGTCTAATACGATAATCGGGATTGATGCAGGCAGTTGTTGTTCTATCTGTTTGATAAAGTCGCTGATGGTTGTTGCTTGTCCGTTGTTGAAAGCGGAAGCGGCAATAATGATGGCAGCTAATTCAGAGTCGCTGGTGTGGCCAATCAGTTCGCCATTACTTAGTTGTTGTAAGGCGTTGCTAGGGTTGTCGTTATTACTAACGGCCCAGCCATTGCGATTTAGGGTGTTAATAAGAATGTCACGCTGAATGGATTTGCGATCGACTAATAGCAGTTGCTTAAGTTCTTGTTGCGGTTTGAGCTGAGCAAATACTTCGGCAAGTTTATCCCAGTCGATAGGTTTGCGCAGGTAATCTACGGCCCCCATTTCCAAGCCCAGTTTTTGTTCATCCAGCATGGATAATAAAATAGTAGGTATGTTTTGCGTGTTGGGATTTTCTTTCAGTAATGAGAGAACTGTCCAACCATCAACGCCGGGCATCATCAGGTCTAACAGGATAATGTCGGGTTGCTGTTGCTGTGCGAGTTCGATGCCTTTTTTGCCATTTTCTGCTAATAGCGTTTTATAGTTGCCGCGGTGAAGAAAACGCTCAGTGAGTGCTAGAGCGACAGGATCATCATCGATAGCTAATACTGTAATCGCGTTTGGGTCAGCTTTAGGTTTGGGTAGTTTTGGTGAGGTATTTAACGGTTTTTCTGTGGTGGGTGCCAGAAATTCCACGGTAAATGTGGTGCCTTGTCCGCTGTTACTTGTCACGTCTATGCTGCCGCCCATAAGGTCGCAGTATTGTCGGCAAAGTGCCAAGCCTAATCCGGTGCCGCCATATCTGCGGGTGGTGGAAGAGTCCGCTTGAATAAAGGCATTAAAGACTATTTTGGTTTGTTCTTCGGTCATGCCGATGCCGTTATCGGACACTACAAATCTCAATATGGCTGGGAATCGCGAAGTATCGTATTCAGCGTGAAGGCTAATATGGCCATTCTCGGTAAATTTGCAGGCATTACTCAACAGGTTGAAAAATATTTGTCGAAATTTTGTGATGTCGTTGAAGAGTTGTGGCAGATTGCCAGTATTGTCAAACGACAGGCTGTTATTTCCTTTTTGTGCTAACGGTGTGATGGTTGAGATAACTTCATTAATCACCGCGACGCTATCAAAGTTCTCGTTATAGACCGACATTTTTCCTGTTTCAATTTTTGAAAAGTCGAGCACGTCGTTAATTTGATTAAGTAAATGCCTGCCGGCAGTTAATATTTTTGCCAGGTCATTACTTTGTGCTTTTATGTCGGCTTCATTGAGTTCGATATCTTCCAGCATCATTTCACTGTAGCCGATGATGGCATTTAATGGCGTGCGAAGTTCGTGCGACATATTGGCGAGAAAGGCACTTTTGGCTTGGTTAGCCTGGTCGGCAATATCTTTAGCGTGTCGGACTTCTGTGACAGCCTGCAATAGTTTAGCCGACATGGCATTAAATGCTGCGGCGACTTCACCGACTTCGTCGCGATTTTTCATTGGAATACGATAGTCGAGATCGCCGCTGCCAATGAGAATGGTCCCCTTCTTCAGTTGGCGGAAAGCGTTATCGGTGTAGCGAATAAGAAATAGGCCGAGACCGATGGTTAGCACAATAGAGGTAAAGAATACGGTAAAGGTGATGCGGTTTGTCAGTTGTTCTATGCCTTCGATTTCGACCGCTTGACGGTCGGCAACACGAACTTGCTTTTTTCTCAAAAATTCCAAGTCATTGATAACTTGTTTGAAGACCAGTTCACGGTAGTCACTATTTTCGTAGTGATCATAATCATCGAAATTGTATTGCTGGTAAAAACTCTGCCAGTGGGGAACAAGTTCAAGAAAACTGCTTTCCAGTGATTTGAACGCTACGCGCGTACTTTCCTGGGAGATTAGGCCTAGTTGTTGAATTTGTGTTTGTAGCGAGGCAATTTCATTCAGCGCTTGTGCCGTTTCTTGCTGTGTAAGCTCTTCGTCCAAGGTGCTGCGCAGTGAGCTTAATAATAGGATGGCTTTATGTAGGTCATCTAGATTTTGTTTTAGCGAAGAAGCTTGTAGTTGGCCGGTAACTGCTTGGCGTAATTCGAGCAAGCTGGCGTTGCGGGTGCTGTTACTCCACGAGTCAGTGGCTAGATTGATTGAAAAAAAATCAATATAGTTGTAATGGACAGAACCAGGCGTTCGCGTAAGCTCATGGCAACTTGTTTTTACTGGATTTCAAAAAAGCGCACTTTGACATTATAGATACCGCTCAATAATGGCGAGTAGCGCAGGGAAATCAATGGGTTTTGTTGCGTAGTCTCTACAGCCTGCAGCGAGGGCTTTTTCTTTATCACCTGATAGTGCGTGTGCGGTGAGCGCTATAATCGGGATGTTACTTTGTTGGCTTATTTCGCGGCTGGCAGTCCAGCCGTCTTTTACCGGTAGTTCCATATCCATCAGGATGATATCGGGATGTTCACTAATGGCTTTTTCAACTGCAGTACCACCATTTTCAGCAATAATGACGTGATAGTTCCGTCTTATAAGTCGGCGCGATAACATATCGCGATTCATTTCGTTATCTTCTACCAGTAAAATTGTTTTCATTGGGAAGCTCCTTGAATGCTAATTACCCGTTGATGTCACTGGTAGGTGTCGATGTGGGGTAGTCGTCGGTATTCGCAGAGGGGGACTCAATGCCTAGTAGTTCATAAATTTTTATTGATTGAAGAATGCCTTTGGCTTGAATCGTTTTGCTTTCACCAGTGCGCAGTGTGGCCTGACAATCTTTCAATGTTGCTTCAGATATTAAAATGTTGCCAGCCCCGCAGTGCTCTTCGATTCTTGCAGTTTGATTAACGGCGTGGCCGACGACGCCATATTTTGTCCGTTTTTCTGAGCCTATGTTGCCAGCGACAACCAGGCCGGTATTGATACTGATGCCCATGCTGATTTCTGGCAGGTTTTCCGCGCGGTTTCGTTGGTTGATAGCACTGATTGCCGTTTGCATTTCAATGGCGCAGCTGATGGCGCGGTCAGTGTCGTTTTCACGACTAATCGGTGCGCCAAAGATGGCAAGGATAGCATCGCCGATAAATTCATCGACGGTGCCATTATATTTCATAATGATTTCACTCATCGTGCCAAGATAATTATTCAGTAACCGTACCACTCGTTGCGGAGATAATTGTTCGGCGATAGTAGTAAAGCCGCGAATGTCTGCCATTAGTACACTTACTTTGCGTTGCTCGCCACCCATCTCCAGACCATCGGGATCTTCTAATAATTTGGATACTATTTCTTCTGATAAATAGCGACCAAAAACTTTACGGATAAAGGTTTGATTACGCTCTAATTCTTCGCGATACAATTTTTCTTTGTCGTGCCAAAGTTTGCGATCAACGCCAGCACTAATGCGGGCGTGGAGAAGGGCTGGGTTGAATGGTTTGAACAGATAATCTTCAGCTCCTGCTTCAATGCAGCGAATAACACGGGCAGTATCCTTGTTGCCTGAAACTACGATTACTGGAATAGCGCGTAACACGTCATCTTGTTTAAGTTGTTGTAATAGTTCATCGCCATCCATCTCAGGCAGGATTAAATCCAGTAAGATCAGATCAATCACCTCTGTTTTTAGGCATTCGAACATTTCTCTACCGCCGGCTGCTTCAACCACCTTGTGTTTGCTTTGCTGTAAATAGCGACGCAAAATTTCCCGGCTTTCCTGTTGGTCGTCGACGATTAAAATAGTGCCTGAGGTGCCAGCAGCAATGATCTGTTGACTGTTAGTACTTTCCTGGCTGGGATTTTCACCCAATTCCAGTAATTGTTGGCTGTATACCATCAGCTTTTGCAGTTGCGGTTTAAGTGAGTGGTCGTCGAGGTAGGAGACTTCTTCGTCAATCAGCTCGCAGTAACCTATTAATGTGCCGAGTATGTTTCTAAGGTCGTGCCAGATATTACTTTGCGTGGTTATTTCGAGGTTAATGACGGCAGCGTTAAATTCTTGCAGTTTGCCGCCGACAGCGATGAGCTTTTGCAGGTCGTTATTGGTCTCCTCGCTATAACTGCCAGAGAGCTTTGATTCCAGTTGATTAAGCTGTTCCAGTAATAGTCTGGACAGTGGTAACCAGTTGGGGTATTGATCGCGGGGAGAGTATTTTGCATTACAGTATTTTGTTATTAATCTGGCCTAAGTATATATCAGCACAGGGAAAATGTCGGCTTGTCAACTGGAAAAGTACCATTCCTGTGCTATATTGCATGACGATACGACCTGCTGTCTATAGCTAACCACCTTAGGCAGTAAAAAGCGCATATGCTTAGCTAACTGCCTGAACGTTAAACTTTTCAATAGCGTGGTTTAGGCGGTCAATAACTATAACAGCAATTATTAACCAATGGCGAAAACCCGATGATACTCGACAAAGTAGAAATTTTTGATGGACTGTCTCAAGCGGAGCTGGAAGCTCTGGCGGCGAGCAGTGTAGTGCGAAGCCCCAAAAATACAGTGATTATTAATGAAAATGACCATGCCGATTCTCTGTATATTATCGAGAGCGGTAAGGTGAAGGTGTATTGCAGCGATAAAAACGGTAAAGAATTTATCATGAACACCTTGCAGGCCGGTGACTACTTCGGTGAGTTGGCCTTGCTTGATGATGACAAGCGCTCAGCATCGGTACGTACTATGGAGAAATCCAGCTTCTGTATTATCTATAAAGAAGACTTTAATCAGGTGTTAGAGCAGCAGCCAAATATTGCTTCGATTTTGATCCGTAATTTAACTCGCAGAGTCCGTAAATTGACCAAGGATGTTAAAGCACTGGCGCTGCAAGATGTTTATGGCCGCGTTACAACTGTGTTGACCACGCTGGCGACACCACGGGATGACGATACTTCGATCATCCCTGAAAAGCTGACTCAGCAGGATATTGCTGATCGTGTTGGTGCCTCACGGGAAATGGTTGCCCGTATTTTGAAAGATTTAACCATCGGTGAGTACATTACATTTGAAGGACGCAATATTATTATCAATGGCAAATTGCCTGATAATTACTAAGTAGTGAGCACTGTTTAAGAGCCCTCGTAGTGCCAAGCTACGGGGGCTTTTTTTATGATGGTTTAAAAGCCCGGTAAGGGTGTGCGATTGATGGCGACTGCGACAATATAGCCAAAGCACAGCAAAGCCATCACAAAAGCCGCACCCCGTTGCTGTCGGTTGCGCCCAAAGCGCAGCACGACCATCCCCAAGCCAATATATAGCAATAAAGCGACAAGCTTGGCAGTTACCCAATCTGTACTGAATGGGTATTGATGGCTTTGCCAGGCAAGAAAAATAGCGCAGCTGAATAATACGGTGTCATTAAGGTGCGGGGCATAGCGTAACCAGCCGGTAGGCTTATAGTTCTCGCGGATTAATTTCAAGCTACCCCGATAGATAAAACAGCTTATGGTGAAGGTGGCGGTAGCCATGTGTAGCAGTTTTATCAACGGGTAAAGTTGCAAGTCCATGTGGCCCTCAAGCTTGTTGCTTTTCGCCTGGATTATTTGTGGGCTGGGCGCCGGGTTGGTTGCGGTGACGGTGCTCTCTACATTGCCGTTGGCCAGCTTGGTCAGCAAGGTCTGGCCAATAATGACTTCATCGGCTTGTCTAACGACTTTGCCAGCGGTATCGGTAGTGATGGCATAGCCGCGCTTGAGTGTGGCCAGCGGGCTCACTGTTTCCAGTAAGTGTATCGCCGAGGCAAGTCTTTGTTGCTTTTTAAGTAGCGCATGTTGACTGTTTTTTTCCAGTCGCTGTAGCAAGTTACTCGCTGTTTGCTGCAACTGTCGAATCAAGTGCCTGGGCGTTTGTTGTTGCAGCCGCGACTTTAGCAGATCAATCCCCATTTGAGTCTGTTGGCTGTGATTGCGCCAGCCATTCAGTAGGCGCAGCTCCAGCTCGTCCAGTCGCTGACTGTGTTCCTGTAGGCGACTGCCGGGGTGGCGAATATGGGATTGCAGCCAGTCCAATTTTTGCCGCTTGTCAGTGAGGGTTTGCTGTATATTGCGGCGCAGTAATTGTTCGTAGCCATTAAAGCTGGCCATCATTTCAATGCTGTTGGGGCTGAGCAATTCGGCCGCTGCGGATGGGGTGGCGGCGCGTATATCGGCCACAAAGTCGGCAATGGTGAAATCGGTTTCGTGGCCTACCGCGCTGACTACGGGTAGCTGGCTGTGGAAAATTGCCTGAGCCACCACTTCTTCATTAAAGGCCCACAAATCTTCGATGGAGCCGCCACCACGGCCCGCTAAAATAACATCAAAGCCGAGAACCTCGGCTTGTTCATTGGCAGTATTAATGGCTTTTGCTATTTCGGCGGCGGCGCCCTGTCCCTGTACTGCCACCGGTAATACTGTAACCTGGATACCCGCAAAGCGTCTGCCCAGTACCGTCAGAATGTCTCTGATAGCGGCGCCCGTAGGCGAGGTGATGACGGCGATATGCCGAGGTAGGCTGGGGATGGCTTTTTTATAGCTGGCATCGAACCAGCCCTGCTGTTGCAGTTTGGCTTTCAGTTGTTCGAAGGCTAAGGCTAGCGCACCTTCACCGGCGGGCTCTAAATGCTCAACAATTAATTGGTAGTCACCGCGCGGTTCATACAGGCTCAGTTTGGCGCGGGCGAGCACTTGCTGTCCTGCTTCTACCTTAAAGCGCAAGCGCGCATTGCTACTGCGGAACATGGCGCAGCGCACTTGCGCGCCACTGTCTTTTAAGGAGAAGTACCAATGGCCGGAGGAGGGTTGCGATAAATTGGAGATCTCGCCAGCCACCCAAACCGAGGCAAAGTGGCCTTCCAGCAGTCTTTTTGCTTGCCGGTTGAGCTGGCTGATAGTAAGCGTGTCGCGCTTGGGGGGAGACTTTGCTGGTTGATAATTTTGCATGGCGGGTATTGTAGGGCAGAGCTGCGCGGCTGTCTGCGCTTTCTCAAGGATGTTGGTTTACTGGCGAGATAATCAAAGTTATTGATTTACTGAACAAAAACAATCGCTTAAAATACCGGGTTATAATTCTTGCAGGGTATGCTCTACACTCTGTCTTGGGTCCCACTGGCTAAGTTCGTTTGATCGTGATGTGACAGCATTTCGGCGGCGAGCTATTACTAATTGGAATGTACAAATGCTACGAATTGCCGAAGAAGCCCTTACTTTTGATGATGTCTTGTTATTGCCTGGCTACTCCGAAGTGACCGCAAAAGATGTTTCCCTCAAAACTCAACTTACTCGTAATATCCGTCTAAATATTCCGCTGCTTTCTGCGGCGATGGATACCGTGACCGAATCCCGTTTAGCTATTGCGCTAGCGCAGGAAGGCGGCATCGGTATTATTCATAAAAGCATGAGCATCGAAAAGCAGGCCTATCAGGTGCGGGCAGTAAAAAAACACGAAAGTGGTGTCGTTAAAGACCCGATTACTATTGATGCGTCTGCGCCCATCCATCGGCTATTTGAAATTCGTCAGGAACATAATATTTCCGGCGTACCGGTATTGGATAAAGGCAACCTGGTTGGCATCGTTACCAGTCGCGATGTGCGTTTTGAAACCCATATGGATCACCCTGTCTCCAGCATTATGACACCAAAAGATAAGCTGGTCACCGTCAAGGAAGGTGCTGATCTGGATATGGTTAAAGAGTTACTGCATAAAAATCGCATTGAAAAAGTATTGGTAGTCAATGACGACTTTGGTCTGTGTGGAATGATTACCGTTAAAGATATTAATAAAGCGCAAACTTACCCCAATGCCTGTAAAGATACTTCTGGCCAGTTATTGGTCGGGGCTTCAGTGGGTACCGGTGCCGATACCGATGACCGTGTTGCCGCTTTGGTTGAAGCTGGTGTGGATGTGTTAGTGGTTGATACTGCTCATGGCCACTCTAAAAATGTGTTGGACCGGGTGCGTTGGATCAAACAGAAATACCCCGCAATGCAAGTGATTGGTGGCAATATTGCTACTGCTGAAGCTGCGTTGGCGTTAGCCGAAGCGGGAGCAGATGCCGTTAAAGTCGGCATTGGCCCAGGTTCAATCTGTACAACACGTATCGTAACAGGTATCGGTGTTCCGCAAATTTCTGCTATTGCCAATGTGGCTGCGGCGTTAAAAGAGACAGATATTCCCTTGATCGCCGATGGCGGTATTCGCTTCTCGGGGGATATTTCCAAAGCAGTCGCTGCCGGTGCTTCCTGCATTATGATGGGCAGTATGTTTGCAGGTACCGAAGAAGCGCCAGGTGAAGTGGAGTTGTATCAGGGGCGTACCTACAAGTCTTATCGCGGCATGGGGTCATTGGGTGCGATGGCGCAAACCCAGGGTTCCAGTGATCGCTATTTTCAAAGTGTCGAAGCCGGAACCGAAAAATTAGTGCCCGAAGGCATTGAGGGGCGAGTGCCTTATAAAGGGCCGCTGGCGGCCATTGTTCATCAGCTGTTAGGTGGTTTGCGATCAGCTATGGGCTATACCGGTAGTATGGATATGGAAACCATGCGCAGTCGTCCACAGTTCGTGAAAGTGACAGCGGCGGGAATGAGTGAAAGCCATGTGCATGACGTTAGCATCACTAAAGAAGCGCCAAACTACCCAAGAGCCTAGCCTATCTTTGGTCATTCCTGCGTCAGTGGGAATGACACTATTCAAGTTACTGAGAATTTACTATGTCTGTTGATATTCATGCCCAACGAATTCTGATTTTAGATTTCGGCTCCCAATATACTCAATTGATTGCCCGTCGTGTGCGCGAGATTGGGGTGTTTTCAGAAATTCGTGCCTTTGATATGTCCGAAGACGAGATCAGAGCATTTAACCCCAAGGGTATTGTCTTGGCTGGCGGCCCTGAATCGGTGACTGAAGGTTCTTCGCCACGGGCACCTGCGGTGGTATTTGAATTGGGTGTTCCGGTATTGGGTATTTGTTATGGCATGCAAACCATGGCTGAACAGTTAGGTGGCAAGGTAGCCTCTTCGGATATCCGTGAGTTTGGTTATGCGCAAATTAAAGTACAGGGCGAGTCGGCACTGCTACATGATATTAAAGACCATGTTGATAGCAATGACGGCGCTGCGCTGTTAGATGTGTGGATGAGTCACGGTGACAAAGTGACCGTCATGCCGGAAGGTTTTCAGTTAATGGCGTCTACCGATTCGTGCCCTATTGCTGGTATGTATCAAGCGGAGAAAAATTTCTTTGGTATACAGTTTCACCCTGAAGTTACCCATACCTTGCAAGGCAAACGTATGTTTGAACACTTCGTGTTAGAAACCTGTGCCTGCGATGCCTTGTGGACACCAGCGAATATTGTTGAAGACGCTATTAATACCGTACGCAATGTAGTCGGTAGCGATAAGGTGTTGTTGGGCTTATCTGGCGGCGTAGATTCCTCAGTAGTAGCGGCTTTGTTGCATCGTGCTATCGGCGATCAGCTGACCTGTGTATTTGTCGATAATGGTTTGCTGCGTAAAAACGAAGGCGATCAAGTGATGGACATGTTCGCTAAAAATATGGGGGTGAAAGTGATTCGCGCTGACGCTGCCGATATTTTTCTGGGTAAATTGGCGGGTGAAGCGGATCCTGAGAAAAAACGTAAAATTATTGGTGGTACCTTTATCGATATTTTTGATCAGCAAGCGTCGAAAATACAGGATGTAAAATGGTTGGCGCAAGGCACTATTTATCCGGATGTGATTGAGTCGGCCGCCGCTAAAACCGGCAAGGCCCATGTGATCAAGTCACACCATAATGTGGGTGGCTTGCCGGATGATATGCAGTTTGAATTGGTAGAGCCGCTGCGTGAATTATTTAAAGATGAAGTCAGAAAAATCGGTTTGGAATTGGGCTTGCCTTACGACATGGTTTATCGCCATCCATTTCCAGGTCCGGGTTTAGGTGTGCGTATTCTGGGTGAAGTGAAAAAAGAATACGCTGATATTTTACGTGAAGCCGATGCCATTTTTCTCGAAGAGTTGCACGCCGCTGATTGGTATCATAAAACCAGCCAATCTTTTGCCGTATTTTTACCCGTGAAGTCAGTGGGTGTGGTCGGCGACGCACGGCGGTATGAATACGTAATTGCTTTGCGTGCCGTTGAAACGATTGATTTTATGACCGCGCGCTGGGCGCACCTGCCTTACGAATTATTAGAAAAAGTGTCTAACCGTATCATCAATGAAATCAGTGGTGTGTCGCGGGTTACTTATGATGTATCTAGTAAGCCACCAGCTACTATTGAGTGGGAATAGCCTGCCCGGCTATTATTTACTGGGCTTTATTACATGTATTCGAGCCAGGATGAAAGCTACATGCATCACGCACTTGCGTTAGCAGCAAAAGCAGCCGCTGTTGATGAGGTGCCGGTAGGTGCACTGGTAGTACTCAATGATGAAATTATTGGCGAAGGTTGGAATCAACCTATCAGTAGTCATGACCCCACCGCCCATGCGGAAGTGATTGCGTTGCGTAATGCGGCTAAAAAGCTAGCCAACTACCGTCTTCCTGAAGCCACTCTTTATGTCACTATTGAACCTTGCACTATGTGTGCGGGAGCGTTGGTACATGCGCGTATCGGCCGTGTGGTTTACGGTGCGGTGGAGCCTAAGTCAGGTGTGGCAGAAAGCAACGGCTGTATTTTTCAAGGTGCACACTTGAATCATCAAGTGGAATTGATTGGTGGTGTGTTGGCAGCGCAGTGTTCGGATCTGATTTCTGGTTTTTTCCAGCGCCGCCGACAGCATCAGCGTGAAAATAAACAGGCACCAAAACTATGATGGTGTTGGATAAAGATTTTAGTCAGCTGCTGGGGACTATTTATCAGGGCGCGCTGGAAGAGCAGCCGTGGCAAAGTTTTTTGGCCTTGTTGCGCGAGGAAATGGCTGCGGTGAATACCACCTTGGTATTACGTCCGCCCTCAGATCGCGGCAAGGGGGTGTTGCTTACCGATGGTGGTTCAATGGAGGGGATAGCGACATATAATGAAAGCATGTTCGTGCATGACCCTTTTATTGATTTGAAGCCTGGCGAAGTTAAAACCTTGTCCGAGTTTATTAGTGAAGAAGCCTTGTTAAGCAGTGAACTCTACCAGGTATGTATGGCGCCGGCGGGTTTGCATCATAGTTTAGGTGCAGATTTAAATGTGGCCGGGGTGATGGAAGCCCGACTTCGCGTAGCCAGAGTTAAAGGCGCAAAACCGTTCGCGGATGACGATAAAACGTTTGTGAAAACGTTATTACCGCATCTTGAGCGGGCGATCAGTATTCATGCGCGGTTGAATAAAATGGAATCGGAGCGCGCTTTATATGCGGGTGTAGTTGAGCAGCTATCAGTGGGTAGTATTATTCTCGATGAAAATGGCCGGGTATTGAATGCAAATGAGATGGCGGCTCGTTTGATTGCCGCTAAAGATGGCCTGCTCCAGCACAAAAATAATTTGCAGTTGGCAACGCGCGATCAAACCGTAGAATTACAAAAATTGATTGCGGAAGTCTTGGAAAATCAACGCCGAGGTTTACCGGCGGTGGTGCAGGCTATGAAAGTTCAGCGGCCATCGGGGCTGGCGGATTTAGGGTTTGTGATTCGACCTATCCCCACTAACGAATGGTCTGAGGGGCAGGCAGTGCCTTCGGTAGCGATATTTGTTAGCGATCCTGAGCAGCAGTCAGAGGCCCCGGTTCAAATTATTACCCGGCTATTTGATCTTACCCCAACTGAAGCTGCATTGACGATGTTACTGGCAAATGGTTTAAGTTTGGATGAAGCGGCGGAGCAATTATCAGTCAGTCGCAATACGGCGAGAACACATTTGCGGGCGGTATTCTCCAAAACCGGTGTGAGTCGACAACCTATGTTGGTACGGTTGATTTTAAAAAGTGTCGCTTCGCTGGCGTGAGAAAATAGAGTATAAAAAAGCCCGGCATTGTTGCCGGGCTTTTGCATTGTGCTAATTATACAGTCTGTACTTAAGCCAGCGATTCAATGCTCTCTTCCAGTTTTACGGTATCAGCACCTGGCTTAGCGAAGTTTTCGATATGGTAGAGACCGTTGACCTCCTGGTGATGCTTACTCAGGCTTTCACGGCTGTCAAAAAATTGTTTGTACCATTTACGCACCATATTAAAAGGTCCGTCATGTTTTAGCTGCAGTACGCGAATCGCCGGTTTCTTATTCGCCCACACATTAAAGTCTGCGGAAAAAGCGGCAAGGGCCCCAGCTTGGGCTTCTATTTGCGCGGCTTGAGCTACGTCGGCTGGCATGCCACCGCCAAATAACAAGACCGCGTGCCAGGCTTGCGTAACACCATCATCAACTGGTGTGTTGGCGATCAACTCGTACATCGTTGCTTCACCAAAATTTTGCTTTGACCACAAAATTCCCGGGCCGGTGTACCAGGTTACCGTGTTCAACTGCGCATCATAGAGTTTGTGATATCCACCCTGACGTTGAATAACTATATGATCGCGGAATTCATTTTCAAAAATTCGCAAGGCGCGCCATGGGTGGGGCCCAGATGTTGGCAGTCGGCCATGTTATCCAAAATTTCGATGCCGTGTATGGGGATGGAACCTAGGTGGTCAATACCCTGCCAGCGCACCCAGTCGGGGTTGTCCCATTCTTTTAAGCCGGGTGCCGGATACATGGGCTCACCTTCTTCCGGGTCCCACCACACCATGATGGTTCCCATGACTTCTTGCACTGGGTAGGATTTTAATTTGGCTGAACGTGGAATAGGGCCATCGTAGCCAGGGATATCATCACACTGACCATCGGCATCAAAGCGCCAGCCGTGGTATGGGCAGCGAATGGAATCACCTTCAATCTGCTCGCCGTTGGCGGCGATATGGGCCGTGGTACTTGCCGCAATATGGGTTTGCATGTGTGGGCAGTAGGCATCCAGCATCACCGGTTTGCCGCTCTCACCGCGATAGAGGGCAAAGTCCTGACCAAAAAACCGTACTGCTTTCGGGGTTTCATTCAATTCCTTGGCTTCGGCGACGATAAACCAGCCCCGTGGAAATGTTTCTGGACCAAGTCCGTAATCTGTTGCTGTTGCCATAACACTGTCTCCAGTACCTAAGTTATTTTTAATGGTAGTCGATTCGAGCATGAGTATAATCGATGATCACTTTTTCAGGGTCGTCTGAATGGATGAGGGCGTAATAATTCGCTTGTGAGACACTTTGATTATCGATATTGGTTCAATATTAAGTACCAGTTTTAATAATGTATAAACAAACTCAAGGGGTAAAAGATGGATGTTCGCAGCTTAGGCTATGTAGTAATAGATGCCGCTGATCCGCAGCAATGGTTAAGTTATGGTACCGAAGTATTAGGCTTGATGGTGGCGCCGGGTATGCCTGACGATGGTAATGTCTACTTGAAAATGGATGCACGCCCGTTCCGGTTTGCGATTAATAAAGCTGAGACTGATCGCCTGGCAATTTGTGGTTGGGAACTTAGCAGTCAGGCTGATTTCGAGCAAACTAAACAGCACCTGCAAACTGCTGGGGTGGCTTTTGAGCAGGCTGATCAAGAGCTTGCCCAGTTACGTCGGGTGCGAGACTTAATTCGCTTACAAGACCCCTCCGGGAATACTCTGGAGTTGTATTGGGGAGCCGACCTGGACTATGCCAAATTCGTCTCGCCACTGGGTATTGCCGGTTTTGAAACCGGATTTAACGGAGATATGGGTTTTGGTCATGCAGTGCTGCCTTGCGGAAAGTTAAAAGAGACGCATGCTTTTTATCGTGACTTATTAGGTTTTGGTGATACTGATTATATGCATTTCAAATTTACTGATGACGCCAATGATCCTGGTCAGGGGCTGCACTTTATGCATGTTAACAACCCTCGCCACCACAGTCTGGCGTTATACGAGGATGCGAATAACCCGCTGGGCTGTGTGCATCTGATGCTGGAAGTTCTTGATGTTGATGAGGTGGGTTACTGTCTGGATCGGGTACAAGCCAAAGACGTGCCGATTATTTCCTCTCTGGGTCGTCATACCAATGATCGTATGTTGTCATTTTATATGGCAACGCCAACGGGTTTTGCGTTGGAGTTTGGTACCGGCGGTTTGCAGATGAATTGGGAGGGGTATACCCCAACTGTCAGTACTTTACCGAGTTTGTGGGGGCATAAATTTAGTATGTGATGAGGGGTGAGAGGGAGCGTCTTTTGATGCTCCTGCATCCACTACAGGCTTCCCGCCGATGAGGATCGCCGCTCAATGCTCCTGCAACCGCGGCATACTCCCCATCCATGGGGATAAAAAAAGCGGAGTAGGGTATTGCCCTCTCCGCATAATGACATCCGTTACATTTGAGTTCGACCTGGATAGCTCTCCCAAGGACTGCCTTATCCCGCAGAAAATCCATTAGGTAAATTTAAGATTAGCAGTCATTTATAACTCTTCAATCAAATTTTATGACCAAAATGCAATAAAAGGCATATTCAATAGCGTTATTGGTGGTAGTTAGGACCATTTGGCGCTATTTAGCCTAGGTTCGCCACACTTTTGACTAGCAGGCGCACCAGTTCAGCTTGTCTTGATACACCAGTTTTGGAAAATATTGACTTTAATTGGGCTCTGGCGGTGTGCTGGCTGACATGTTGTTGCTCGGAAGCCTCAGCTAGAGAGCGGCCTTTCGCCAGTAGCAGCGCTAAAGCCGCTTCGGCGGGCGTGAAGCCGAATAGACGAGTAATAACCTGTTGCGATGTTTCCGATTGCTGCTCCGGGTCACTGATAAATATAGCGACTGTTGGGCTCGCTTGTCCTTCAGACCACTGTGAACTCGGTACGGGGCGGATAACCAGGCCTAAATCCGCTTTGCCCGAGGGACGCTGTACTCGCATCGCTTCGGCCATGGCCGGTTTTGCGCTATCCCGCTGAGCCAGTATATTGGTTACAGTTGTGTGTAGTTCTGTGGCCTGCAGGGTGTTGCTGATGTGTAATTGCTGTTGCTTTTGGAATAGACCGTCTTTTTCAGCCAGCAGCTGTCCTGCCAGTGGATTGGTGCTAAGAATTTTTCCCTGTTCATCGAGAATGATGGTGCCCACAGCGAGTTTATCAACGGCGTGGGCATAGAGGTCACGTTCAGATTCAATGCGATTGATCCGCGCGTGGAACTGAATAGCCCGTTTCAAGTGCGGCATAATCATCGCAATCAATTGCTTGTGTTCGCTGTTAAAAGCCTGTTCTTGCTTGCCTCTGCAAACACGTAAGCAGGCCACCAGTCCTTCCGGTTCACGGGTGTCGGCACCAATGATGTGGTAGACCCCGGCGGGTTGAAGATACTGAATATAGTATTCGCTGGTTTCCAATTGATCCTGCGCTACCATTTCTGCCAGGGTGACAACTTCGCCGATGGGCAAATTGACGAAAGGGTCCAGCGCAAAAAATTGCTCTTTATAGGCTGAGGCTTGCCAATCTTCAGGGTCAGCTAATTCAGTTTTACTTTGTTCGCCAGCTGCAGGGCGTTGATAATTAAGGATCAGTCCGGAGTCGCCAATGGCTGGCGGTCGTAATACCAATGACACTGCAAAGGCATCCAGTCGCTGACTTAACAGCGGTAAAAATTGTTGCCATGGAGTGGCTTCCAATGGGCCTTGATAGATAGCACTAATAAGTGCGTCATAGTGGATGAGATCAGAATTGAGCAAGGGTGTTCTCAGTGTTGGCGCTGGTTAATTAAGAGCGCAGTTTACGGTTTTTTCGAGGTGAGTGAAATGGTCGGGTGCTAAGTGCTAGGCGCCGTAGCTATCTGCGTCAGTAATTCAGGTCTGGAAATGGCATAGCCTTGAATATAATCAACGCCGATCTCTTTCAATACTGTGATGATTTCTTCTGTTTCAGCATATTCAGCGATGGTTTTCTTACCCATTAAATGCGCTATTTCGTTAATCGATTTAACCAGTGCGTAATCGTTTTTATTGTTGACGATATCCTGAACGAACATGCCGTCTATTTTTAAATAGTCTACCGGCAGATGCTTTAAATATTGGTAAGATGCATTGCCACTACCAAAATCATCTAGCGAAAATTTACAGCCAACACGTTTTATTTCGCGAATAAAATCAGCGGCTTCTGTGAGGTTGTTGATGGTTGCCGTTTCGGTCACTTCAAAACAAATTTTGGTGGTAGGGATTTTGTATTGCGCAAACTGTTCCAGAATAAAGTCCAGGAATTGGTCGTCGTTGAGACTATTTCCGGATAAATTAATTGATACTGCAGGGGCATCCTGATTAGCCAGTGCTAATTGTTGTAGCCATAGGAATGTGTTTTCTATTACCCAGCGATCTACCTTCTGCATACGGTTGTAGCATTCGGCCGCTTCAATAAATTCGACCGGTGAAATCAATTCGCCATTATCATCTTTTAGTGCAATTAATATTTCATAATGAGGTTCAGCCTCGCGGTCATTAAGTGGGCAAATTTTTTGACCGCGAAGAACTAATTTATCGCTGCTCAGTACGCTGTTAAGTTTATCGATCCAGGCTAATAGCTTTTCACGTCGGCTATGAAGTTCTTTATCTTCACTGGAATCGTGAATACGGTTGCCACCATTGTCTTTGGCTACCTGGCAGGCTGAGACCGCGTTGCGTAATAAGTCGACAACATTTTCGGTGTACTTATTGATGGCTTTAAGGCCAATGCTGATAGTGAAGTTTATGTTATGTTTTTGCCAGCCGAAGTTGTGATTGGCTACTGTCTTACGAATTTCATCAGCGATACGATGTGAGTCCTGTGTATCCCGGTGTTGTAATAGCATTACAAATTCATTGCCTGCCATTCTTGCAACTATAGAATTTTCTGGTGCGCATTCTTCAATAACTTTGCTGGTATCTATAATGAGTTGGTCGCCAGCTACGTGACCATGAAGATTGTTTGTGAGAGAAAACTTATCAATATCGATATAAAGCAAGCAGTGACTTTCACTTTTACTTTTGGCATCAAGCAATGTGTTGCCTAATATTTTTTCACACTCTTTGCGGCTGAGAAGGTTGGTAAGTTCATCATGGCTGCTTTTAAAGGCAAGTTGCTGGTAGGCTTCCTGTACAGTGGAATATAAACTGCGTTCGACTAATGGCCATTCAGATTTTTCAGTCACTGGCGACAGCCCTTTTGACATTTCATTGGCCAGATCTACCAGGTCATAATCCAGCACTTTTTGTCCGCGGTTATTAACAAATACAAAGTGCTGGCGATTGTCGCTTACCCATGCCAGTTTTATGTTGCGCTGGCCGCTTGCATCGCCTAAATAGGAAAACTCGTCGCCAGCTTTAAGGTTCTTTGCCCGCTTAAACCAGCGGTTAAGTTGCGGGTTTGCGGCTTCTAATTCCTTTTGCAATTCATGGCTATTACGTTCGCTGCTTAAAGCTTCTTTGAGTGTCACCATTGTGGCTGGACGTTCGCCTTTAAGGGTGTCACAAATGTGTTCAACGGTATCCTGAAAACGGTAGTCACCAGGGAATATATCCTGCAATTGCTGATTGATCAGGTCGGCGAATGAATCTGCTTCTAAATCACGCTGGATGGTAGATTGTGATAAATTTTCATCACTATTGATGTCGCTAATCCACAGTAATAATTGGTCAAGCGTAGCGAGCTGCTCGTGCCAGAGGTCGCTGTCCTGACCGGACCTGAGGTAAGTGAGTTTTAATAGTTCACGCCAGCCATTGTCGATGAGTTTAAGCACGACTTCCGGCGCCTGTGGCGGTGAGATTCTGCGCTGGATTTCACGATCAACGGCTTCTTGTGCTTGTTTTACACGCTGCCGCCCTTCATAGGTTTGAGCGATGCGCATGGTATTGCGTTCACTGGCATTGTGTTGCTGGCTTGCAATGCCGGATAGGTCTTCCAGTGTTTGAGTGAATACGGACGGGTCTTGCTGGAAGTTTGTAGTGATATTGCTAATGGCAGTATCAAATTTTTTCTCTAAGGTTTGGTTAGGCATATCGCTATTTACACATAGCTCAATTAATTGATTGAGCAGGGCGTGAACGGGGTGCTGATTGTTGGATAAAATACTGTGGTCTAACAAAGTTGCTTTAGCGATAGGTATTTGCAAGCGTTTTATTTGATTGGTGAGTGCTTCGGATATTTGTGGATACTCGTTAAGCGTTTGAAATATTGAGTCGGTTAACGTCATTAAATCCCGGCTTTGATGGTCGAGTACTAATTGGCTTTGTTGTTCTAGCCATTCGCTGAGTGATACGTTGGCACCAACATTTTCAATGGCGTTGTTATCAGTTTGCAATGTGTTTAGCTGATTAATAATGTCGTTAATACTGGCCGGAACTACATTGCCTGTATTGCTGACATTTACCTCAGGGTTAGATTGCCTCAATAGTGCGAGTACATTCTGGGCCGCATCAAGAATTGCGGGCGAGTTAGCAGCTTTTTGCTGGGCCGGTAACTGCCCGTTAAATGATGCGTTGTTATCTTTAGCTATTGGTTTGCGCTCGCGCAGTACTTGAGATTCGATATTGGGTAAAATACCGCGGCTTTTCAGGCGGCTGTTTAACGTGTCATATAGGTCATCTAGCTGATTGATGATAGCGTGATCGAATAAGCGGTATAAGATCGGTTGTACTTCTGGTGACAGTGTTAAGTCCCTGAAAGTGTCCTGCATTGCGTGACAGATATTATCAATACTAAAAGGCAGCGCTTCGCCGCAGATGTCTTGGTTAACCAATTGACTATAACGCTGTTCCAAACAGCTAACACCTTTGTAATAGCGTGAATTGGCTCTGCGAATAATGGTTTCTGCTGACAGCCAGTCTTCGAATTCTTTCAGATCAACCAGTTGCATACTTTCGTGGATTTCTGCTGTCTTGGTAGCCGGTTGCGCAGTTGTATTGCCGCTTAGACGTTGCTCCAAAAGCGTGCAGTACTTGGTTCGAATTTGTTCGCCATGCTGGCGTATCATGGCTTTGGCTTCAAATAATTGGTTTTGATGCTCGTTATTGTCGGCGACCTCGGCCAATTGGAAGAGTTGATTGTCAGCCTCTCGCAAGAACTGCTCGAAGAGATTGGCAATTTGAGTCAGCGTAATATCATTTAACTCATCGACAATAGTGTTGAAATGGGGCTTTATTGGTGTTTCCATGCTTTGGATTCTATCTCTCATTCTGGGGTTGTTAGAATTTCTGTTTTAAATTCATACCGCCTAGTTCTATAGTAGTCAAAATTCTGTACTAGAGTGGATAAAAAATACCATTTACTGCTATTTAAGGGGGCGGAGGGTCGCTTTAAGTGGGGGATGGTCGCTAGTGGTAGCATAGTGCTTCCGGCTGAGGCACAACACTAGGGTAAATACCTAATTTAAGTGGAAAT